>CAZLGO010000121.1:0-1619 GCA_964559295.1 uncultured Methanobacteriaceae archaeon | reverse complement strand
AAATGGCATAAACTTAAATATAACTCCCAAATAATATACTTTTGGGATGACCTCATAGTTACAAACTCATAGGAACTGGTTTTATACGATAGTAAACTAATTAAACAATTAAATAAATATTGATCTGGTTACCAAATGTACAGGAAGCATTCCTGTAGTCTTTTATGCGTCGAAGTTTATATTAAAATGTTCTTTAAAATAGAAACAATTAATATGAATTGCATTAAATCCAGATAAAAAGAATTGTGTAAGAAAAAGGAGGGAATAATAATGAAAGATGGGAAATGTCCAAAATGTGGGTCTGAGAATGTTTACACCCGTGAGGGAGGTATTCATTATGAACAATGTAGCATGCCTTGGATCTATTTAGATACAGTGGGATCTGAATGGAAAGTATGTGAATATGACTCCTATATTTGTACGGAATGCGGTTATTTTGAGAATTACATTCTGGAAAAAGACATAAAAGGAAGCAACGTATTGGAAGAAGTGGCCCAAGAGTGGGATAAAGTTGGCTTGTAAAAGGTGCTAATTTTTTGGAGGTTGGGTTAACTCAAAAGACCTTTTGCAAAATTGTGAGCGTTTTCCAGATCCTTTTTGTTGGGATGTCCTTTGTTTTTACCCAAAAACCATCCCACTGGTCCTTTTAAGTTCAAATTGAATTTTAATGGTCTAACTTCACCGAAACATGTGAATTCACCTACAATCTCACAGCCTTTTCCTTCAAGTTTCTCTTTGATGAGATCATGATAATTCTCTCTGTAGGTTCCTGATGTGGAAAAAAACAAATACTTTCTTCTCCATTGGAGGCGTTCTTTCTATAAGTGCGAATAGGTCCTTATGTGCATTACCTGCATAAATACCTGAACCAAAACCAATAAGATCGTATTCTGCCAGCTCTTCAGGCTGTGCATCTTCAACTTTTACTAATTTCGCATTAATGGCCTCTGCCATGGCTTTAGCTACCTTCTCAGTGTTCATATAATGATAAGACTTGTAAATAATAAGAGCGTTCATAAAAATCACCCCAAACCAATTTTTTTCAATGCAAATTCTCTATTTTATAATTTTTGAATGTTATGAAATAAATTTGGTGAAAATGGTCCTGCCACATTTTTTCATCATGATAGGCATCGGTTGAGTGTTTTGTTTGTTTTATTATATCCCATTCTGGTCATGATGATAAAGGAACATCATTTAGAGTGCATAAAGTGGATTATTACTGTTACAGATGCAGAAGAAGGGAAATTACTGGTAATTCATTAAGTACTACAAGGAGTGGAATGACGAGGAGGTTAGGAAGTATCTTCAAGAACTTCGAATAATAAATAAATTTATCTAAAAACCTTTTAATACCAAATAATTGTTTGTTGGTAGTAGATTATGATTTTTTGAGATTATTTCATTTCATGTTGTTTCATTAATTCATAAGATTTTTTGAGTATTTTTAAAGTATTTTGAAGCTGTTCTTCATTTTCTAAAAATAGCTGACCCCATTCTGGTCTTGCTTTAAATTGTTTAACACCATCAATCTTTCCTTTCCCTTTGAACAGCCATAATTCTATTAGGGTCCTAGATTTTTCACGCCACAGCAAGCCTCTGGATCTTTTCTTTTGTGT
>CAZLGO010000120.1:0-1621 GCA_964559295.1 uncultured Methanobacteriaceae archaeon | reverse complement strand
GCCTCTCTTCTGGGTTGTAGGGTAAAGAAAACATCTCTTCCCATGAATGACAGCCCGCCCTCCGCATTAGCGCTCCAATTCATAATATTTTTCGCAGCCTGCAAAAGCAGCCGAACAATCTTTGTAAGTATGTAGTAAAATATATAGAAGTTATGTGATGAATAGGGTCCTCCATTCAGGTAGGGTTCTTGTTACCACAGTCGCAGGAGTCAACTTGAAAATGGTCGTCACTTCATTTGATTATAACCTGTATTAACTATGTTAGCTGAAAAATGCCGGCGTGATCTGAAACTAATGAAGCTTGTTGAAAAACCAAATGAAAACAGGACGAAACATTATAAAACCATGGCAAATTCCAAAATATGGACGTAAATGAGCTTAATATGCATTTGAAGATGAAAACAATGCCTTAGACGCAAGTAAATAGGAATTCTCATTTTATATTGATTTATTCGACACAAAGGGCGAGAAGGACGCAGCTTGATCGCACCCTTTTAGAGCGATAGAGCTGCTTACAGCCAGTGGAGGAGGCCGAGATCTTTTCGTGCGATGGATATGCATCCAAGAAGAACCTCAGCTGAACCTCTTCTGTCTGACAACACCGTCTTCGATCTCTATGAAGCTATAGTGATCGCATGGCTCTTTACCCCAAGATCCCGTGTTAGCAACCCGATTTTTAGTATCGCAGAAAGGACTGTGGGTATGACCGAATATAAGGAACTCGTCAGGCTCCATTCCCAGATATATGGTCCTCGCCTGCGATGACGCAAGGCGCTCGACTGCAGATTGTGCATTTCTATCCGGGGGCGGGCACACCATGTAATTTATAAAGCCCTTTATGTCGGATGGAAGCCTCTTAATGCCGTCAAGCGCAGACTTTGTGCTCTTGAACAACTCCCACAGCCTGTCTGCAGCATTGCCTGTATCGTCACCAGCCAGACATAGTCCTTCTGAGAATGTCTCGTAGGCTGTCATCGACTTGCAGTACGGATTCGCCAGCACCTCGAGCTGGTATCCATGGAGAAAGAGGAGCTTGATCTTATCATCCCTAAGCCTCAGGCTCTTTTCAACCTTGAATGGGAATTTGTTCTGCGAAAGCTCATACATTCTAAGCATGTGAAAGTCGTGGTTTCCTGCTATGTAATGGATTTCTGCCTTCGAGCCGATAGCGATAAGCTTTTCAACAACCGTATCGCTCTCCCTCAGAGCACTCACAAAGTCCCTGCGCCAGAAATCCACGATATCGCCCAGCAGAACGAGATCTCCACCATCCTTGAGCCGGTCTTCGGCGATGTGGTCTAGGAATTGTATAAAATTTTTGTCATCTGTTTTAACTTTAGAATCACCAGCCCGTTCGGCTAGGTGCACATCAGAGACTACAACGATCATAATTTGTGATAGATAGCATATCTATTAAACTTAATCCTTATGTTTTGTGTTGAATATGTCGAGAATTTTTGGTCTTTAGCTATCTAATATCATCAAAATTCTGATTTGTTTGAATTGGTCATCTGTTTTATAAAATTAAAAGTTATTTGGCACAGCAATTCCAGTCTCAATTTCGTTCTTATTCGGACAGTCCAACAATACCATCGAAAGGTTGATACCTTCATATACTCTT
>CAZLGO010000119.1:0-1835 GCA_964559295.1 uncultured Methanobacteriaceae archaeon | reverse complement strand
ATTAGATAAATTGATAGCCGAAGAATACGTCAAAAGGCATGGATACCATCCTGAAGAACTGGGAGTTAAACAAATAGAACCTGTAAATGAAAAGTTAGACGACATGATAAGAGAAGGGGATGTTAGCATTCAGGGATATGAATCTCCTGGCAATCCAAACGATCCGCCATATGCAGACTCTAATGGTGTAATTTATGTCGTTTCGTATCCAGCGAGTGATTCGGCCCATGCGCCAGCGGATGGTGCGAACTGGGATGATATGGTGGCAGGAACAGCTCCATTTGAAGATGAGTTTGGAGTAGATGTAATTTTAGGTGGTTGTTATAACTGCTGGGATGCCGGTGATGTTGATGACGATGCCTATAACCTAATAAATGATCTTGAAGAAGACATTGATCATGGGACGGATAATACAGTAATTGTTGGGTGGGTGGATGATGCAACTCTCAACGGAATTGGGGTGCTGAGTGGACATTACTCTGTCTGTGCCGAAGCACCAGCGTTGTGGACAGGAAGATTTAATTGGCCCGATGATAGCGTCGTACAGCATGAATTATCGCATAATTTCGATGCGCAGGATCAAGATGAATCGGGAACAAACTGCACAGGTGAATGCATAATGAATTACTATTGGGCATGGAACTGGGGTGCAGGAACTGACAAATGGTGCTCTTATCATTACAGCATTGTGGAAAACGGCGTCTGGGGGGCAAATAGTTAACTGTCTCCCTTTTATTTTGGGAGTGATGGGGATGAGAAGGAGTGTAAAAATTCTAATCGCCTTGCCGATCTTTGTGTTCGTAATATATTTCGTTTTATTGTTCATAAACAGCTTTATTATCCCTCCTCCAGCTAAGCCCCTCAGCTTCCATATTCTCAATAAGGATAACGTTACACACAACATCTACGTTGAAGTCATAAATGAATACAGAACCGTAATTTTTGCAGAGGAGTATGAAATAAATCCATCGGAGAAAATAGTGACCCCAATCATTACTAAGACTAAGGGAAGGTATTTAATTAGAGTGACTATGGACGGAACAATCGTAAAAGAAAACTATGTTTCCGTTGCAAGCGGACATGGTGCGTTCAGCATAACTATACTTCCAAAAGAGAGAATTAGCATAGATCAAGCAGTTATATGATTTAACATTTTATGAGGATCCCGTGAGGCGGAGCCACTGCAGTTTGAGGGATGAAACGATTGACTCTGTATGAATAAAATACGTAAGAATGAAGTGTGAAAGGAAAATGAACCAGATCGCAGTCTCCACGTTTAGTTTCCTCATCTGTCTCCCAATTCCGATCCACTGCATTTACCGTACTCACAAGGCGATTAAAAGGTGCACTGGTAATGACTACTGTTTTCACTGACAGCTTCACTCAGGATACCTTGCTCTCTTTACGGTTTTTGCATCTCGTATTGGGTGATGACGTGCAATGTGCCAGCTCGTTTAAGCATATGGGGCTGAGTAATTGTACACTTGTATATAAATTTTCTGACCATGATTGGTTTTGGGACAAAATTCCTTTAATCCCTGACAACAATCACATACGCTCTCCACCCAATATACCTCTTGGGCACATCAACCTTTGCTGAATTACCGAAAGGCGTGACTCTCTTCTCGAAAACAACCTCAACCTCCTCTTTCAGAACAAAATCTCCCTTCTTCACTTCAACCCTCCTCATGTTAAGTATATCCATAGAAATACTTAAATACTTTTTGGTTGGAATCAGAACATGAACCTTGGATTCAGAGTGACAGGGAAGTTTGTAAGGGAACTTCTGGATGTTTTGGATGAAATTGCAGAGGAGATAAGACAGGAGGAGAAGG
>CAZLGO010000118.1:0-1949 GCA_964559295.1 uncultured Methanobacteriaceae archaeon | reverse complement strand
ATAAAGGCTTTCGATGGTAAACTACATGAAGCTCTAACCGGTGCGCCAGTAGAACCTGTGCTTCGAAACGCTACTTTTCTTGCAGAAAAATATCCCGAAAATATAAGGGTTTTTCGAACTGTGGTGATACCAGGTATAACCGATACTCAAATTCCAAAGATCGCTTCTTTTATCAAAAACATAGATCCATCAATACCCTACAGACTAATTGGATTTAGACCAAACTTTATGTTGTATTATCATCCAGGTCCTGAAAAGGGCTTGATGGAAAAATTAACAGAATCTTGCAAAAAAATAGGGTTAAAGAATGTTGATTTTTCTGGATACTATCCCACAAAGGCATTCGGGGAAGTGGATTATAGAAAAGAAGATGAACTAAAACTTGCAGGTAAATATCTCAATTTGGCTGGATGCCCAACTTCTCCAAGAAATTGTGGTCTGTGCGCTTATAAAGAAAACTGCAAGGCAATGCTTATGGAACCATGGATCTTAAAATGATCTATATGAAATGTAGTATTCTTATTTTAATTTTAATGACAATTGCAATCGCAGGTTGCATAGAAGATGCAGCAGACAACCAGAGGTTATCAAATATCACCAAATCAAGTTATGAGTCAACAATAGAACCGACCACCAAATCACAGGGAGGAAGTGATTGGTTTTTATTATCGTGTGGTTGATGGAGACACCATGGATGTAGAAGGAGTTGAAAAGTACGTTTTGTTGGTATTGACACTCCAGAAAGAGGACAACTTGGGTATGAGGAAGCGAAAAATTTTTTAGAGAAGATGTGCTTTGGTAAATGGTTTATTTAGACATTGACAATTCAAAACGTTATGAAATATGGAAGAATCTTTGCTATGATTTATGTTGATTCTGTAAATCTAAATGCAGAGCTTCTGAAAAAAGAATATGCTGAAGTTCTTTATATACCACCTTCAGAGTGTTCCATACTCCCGGATTCAGATCACTTGATTTTGATGATCGGAACCTTTATATAGGATCACCTATAACTCCAATATGTCGGAAGTATGTTTCCGTTATCCGAAGATCTATTGAATGGAGGTGAAGAACCATCGATAACAAAACAAAAAAATCAAGGATAAATCGTTTTAATACTAAAAAACAATGAAAAACGCGCAAAATTGAAATAACCAAGAAAATATCTAAAATACATATTGTAAAGTAAGGAAATTAAAAATAAAGGAGGAAAATGAATGGATCCTGTTCTAAACTCTGGTGATACTGCATGGATGTTGATATCCACAGCACTTGTGATGCTGATGACCGTTCCTGGTGTAGCATTGTTTTACGGAGGTCTTGCAAAAAAACAAAACGTTTTAAATACTATATTTCTTTCACTCATTGCTTTTGCCATTACGAGCATTATATGGGTGGTTTACGGATACCAACTCTCGTTTGGTACTGATATAATGGGAATAATAGGAAGTCCTGCAAATCTCTTGTTCAACGGTATACCTGTGGACTCACTTGTAAGTGGTTATACCATACCAACAACTGTATTTGCAGCATTCCAGATGACCTTTGCAGCTATTACAGTTGCCCTTATATCTGGTGCTATAGTGGAGAGGATGAAATTTTCTGCATGGTTAGCCTTTGTACCACTGTGGATCACTTTTGTATACGTCCCTATAGCTCATTGGATTTGGGGAGGTGGATGGCTTGCTCAGCTCGGTGCTCTGGACTTTGCAGGAGGTACTGTTGTACATATAAACTGTGGTATGGCAGCTCTGGCTTTAGCACTTCTTCTCGGTAAGAGGAAGAATACCAGTTTACTTCCACACCAGCTGGGTTATTCGGTAATCGGAGCAGCATTGCTCTGGTTCGGTTGGTTTGGATTTAACGCTGGATCTGCATTAGCTGCTGGTGGCCTTGCTGGATCTGCATTTATCGTAACCAACACCGCTACTGCTGCTGGTATGATTTCA
>CAZLGO010000117.1:0-1957 GCA_964559295.1 uncultured Methanobacteriaceae archaeon | reverse complement strand
TAAAGCCGCATATATTTCTTGTGCCATAAATTTCTCTATAATACTCGATATTTAAGCATTATGTTTTTTAATTAGGATGATTTCATCAAGCATAGTTTAAGTATTGGAGTTAAGCGATAAACCATTTTAAGCTTCCAAAACTACAACTGCATTCTCCAAACCTCACAAATTTTAAATATCACAAAGCCAAAAAAGGGAAATGACAACCAAAGCAACTTTAATCGAGCAAACCTGCGGACAGGAAATCAAAAGCGAAGTTGAAATTACCACTGCTGGGGGAAAATACAGGATGAAACTAACATCTAAGTGTCCAAAATTATCATTATTTGCAAATAAACTCGCAGAACTTGAATTAGATAAAACGCAGGTTTACGATCTTGGTTTGAATGATCTTTGGCTTATTGCAAAAAGCTGTGGTTTGAAGCCCTACTGTCCAGTTCCCACTGTTATCATAAATGCAATATGGCTCGAAAATGGTATGGTAGCGGAATCCCTTGCAAGTAGATCAATAATTAGGATGTTTCTTGATCCTTCTAAGAGTTCTGAAGGAGAAAAGACGAGGATAAAAATAGAACAACCCTTGTGTGGATACGTCGCGTTTGTAAAAGCTAATTCTGTTTCCCCACAAAGAGTAGAGATCTCAATTACTACGCCATGTCCCCGAGTAAGACAGTATTTAAAAGGAGAAATAGAGGAAAAACCATTCAGGAGTTTTGAAGATTGCGAGAGGGTCGTAAGACAATCAAAGAGGATCACAGCATCTTGCTTTATCCCCGTTGCGGTCAGCATTGCGTATGCGATCGAGACGAAGACAATAAGGATAACCAACAACGATAAACCAATTTTAGAAATGAGTTTAAGTAAAAGGTAAATTCTAATTTGTAATTAATTTTAATTATACGACTTTTTATTTAAAAATTTTTCCTTGAGTTCAGGAACCATTGTAAATGGGGATCTCACCAAAAGACAGATATATCCTTCCATTTTTGATATAAAAACCTCAAAGATGATATTTTTAATAATTATTCTTATAAATAATGTCAAATTTTCTTGAGAACTGATCAAATTTTTTGAACAAAAAAAATATAAACATTAACATAAAGTTATTGATGCTCAAGGAGGTGGGAAAATGGGATTAAAAAGATACACGAGAATGGAATACAAAAATCCTGACGAACTTGTGTTCGGAAAGGCTTTGTACCCCGTATACGAGCGATTTGGGGTGCAAATTGGTGCCGGTTTTGTTGTGCCAGAGATCAAAGTTGCACCACATGCAGGAACAGAGAGAGAGCTCAAGACTTTTGTAGAGCACCACAAACAGTTCACTAAGGAGATCTTGGACCTTTGTCTACAGCTTGGATTTAAGAATATAATGATTGAGCAGGAGCACGTGTTCCAGCAGACTTGGAACAAGGATTATGCCTATGAAACCGCTCATGCGCAAGTTGAACTTGCAGAGAAATACTATGCAGAATATGGTCTTGGCGTAACGATAAGACATACAATTGGAGACATAAGGAAAGTTGAAGAGCCCGGGGGTTTGAGAGAAGGAGAACATGCGAGACACATGTTAGATGCTTTTGAAGCTTGTGCTTCTGCTGGCGTTGGAGATGTGGCGATAGAGACCACAGGTGGAAAAGAAATACTGGATTGGGCTGTTGCAAGAGGGGACGTGAAGGGAATACTATTTGGCATCGGTGTATGCGGTAGTGAGGATATGGCTTGGGTTTGGCCCCAGATAGTTAAAATTGCCACAAAATATGGAACTGTTCCCGCGGGAGATACCAATTGCAGTGGTGCAAATACGGTGATGTTCCTCGCTGGAGGATTGATGGATAGAGAGGTGGCTCACACTGTTGCGGCCGTGGCAAGGGCTATTGCGGGTGCGAGAAGTCTTGTTGCAGTAGAAGCGGGAGCTCTTGGTCCACTGAAGGACTGTGGCTATGAAAATCCGATC
>CAZLGO010000116.1:0-1958 GCA_964559295.1 uncultured Methanobacteriaceae archaeon | reverse complement strand
GAAATGTTCGCCCTTGAAGCTCTTAAAATGTTATTGAAGAGACCTTTTACATGGAAATATCCATTCGAGCCTATTGAGGTTCCAGAAGGCTTTAGAGGAAAACCTGAATATGATGAGGAAAAGTGCATTGGTTGTGGGGCTTGTGCAGCTGTATGTCCTGCAGAGGCAATAACTGTTACAGAAAATGATAAAGTAGTATTAACGCTCTCTTATGCAGATTGTACTTTTTGTGCAGACTGTGAAAAAGCCTGTCCAGAAGAAGCAATTAAATTATCAAAGGAATTTGAACTTGCAACTTTAGATAAAAGCCAGGCTATAGTCCAGATTGAAAGAGAAAAAAATGTATGTAAAGGTTGTGGATGTACCATTTCTTCGGTAGAACACATGGACTGGATAAAAGAGAAGATCTCTGAAATTAAGGATAATATTCCAGCTGATGATCTGGAGGCGATTACCACATTATGTCCTGAATGTAGAAGGGATAGGGCAGCTGAAAACATAGTTTCGGAGGTTTATTCATGATAATACATGCGCAGGTAGGTATATGTGGGGGATGCGTAACCTCAAAAGTATATGAGAAGTTTCCTGATGAGGAGATTTACTATACTCAACATTCCATGGCAAAGGAGGACCTTATTGAAGATAAATTTGGCGATCTTAAGGTTAATGTTGTAAAACCAGAGGAATTACCAGAAGCCGATGTAGGTATAATCGAGGGTCCTGTCTGTTTTCAGGATAAAGAAGAGACAAAAAAGATACTTGAGGAGATGCGAAGCAAAGCAAAAAAATTGATTGGAATTGGTGTTTGTATTTGCGGAAATGGGAAAAACACCGGAGGATTCATCTCTCCAATATGTAGTAGCGATGGATTAGGGCATTTTTGTAGATTTTTCAGGATTAGACATTTTCCAGCTGTGAGATTTGTGGATTTGGATTATGCTATACCAATTTGCTCTCCTGCTCCAGAAGGAATTTCAACTTTAATAGATGCTATTCTTAAAAACGATGAAGATTATCTTAAACCATTTGAGGAGATGGCAGAAGAATCACCAAGAAGTGTAATAGAAGATGTAGTCGACGAAGATTTATGTATAAGTTGTGGAGCATGCGCTGCTACATGCCCTACCAGATGTATAGAAATGGTTTACGGAAAACCTAAAATTGAAAGAAGCGTAAACAGATCTGAATGTATAAAATGCGGAACCTGTTATTTCCAGTGCCCGAGAAGTTTCATCGATTTAGATACTCTCACAGAGAAAGTATTTGGAGAACTTGGGGATGAATCCTTAGGTAATTATCAGGAAATTTATGCTGCTCGTTCAACTGATCCAGAAATACTAAAAATAGCTCAAGACGGTGGGATAGGAACTGCACTCCTCACATATTCATTTGAAAAGGGAATCGTAGATGGTGCTGCAGCAGCATTAAGAAGTGATGAAAACCCATGGCAACCTATTGATTTCATTGCACGCAATAAGGAAGATCTCCTTAAAGCCGCTGGGACCAAATATTCGTATGCATCAATTATAAAAACAACAAGAGATGCGATTGAAGACGAAGAACTTGAAAAATTCGCTTTTGTTGGTACTCCTTGTATGATTCAAGCCATTAAAAAGATGGAAATTTATCCTTATGGTTCAAGAGAGATTCACAACCACATTGAATTTTCCATAGGGCTTGTTTGTATGGAGAATTTCCTGTACGGTTCTGTGAGATCTATAATTGAGTATGAGGCTGGAGTTCCTTTAAGTAAGGTCACCAAGATGGACATCGGTAAGGGTAAATTCTGGGTTTACACTGTTGATGGAGATATCATAGCAATTCCTTTAGCTGATGCAGCAAAATATGCAGGAGGAGGTTGTCATTTCTGTCTGGATTACGTTTCAGAATTATCAGACATTTCGATAGGATCTGTTGGTGCTCCTGATGGCTGGTCAACGTTGTTTGTAAGAACAGAA
>CAZLGO010000115.1:0-2125 GCA_964559295.1 uncultured Methanobacteriaceae archaeon | reverse complement strand
ACCATCGGTGGTATCAGGATCATCTACAGCTTCCTGAATTGTCAGAAAACCTTTGCCAGTTCTAGTATTGAATGGATCTGGAAGCTTATGCCCAGTTTCTCCTGAAAGGGTAGCATCAGATATGATATTTTCCTCTAAGTTATCAGAACTCGTGGAGGTGATTTCAGCTCCTGATTGAGGTTGTTGGAATTGTTCTGCTTGAGGCTCTTCAAAACTCGCTCCTGAATCCGCCCCTCCAATATCTGAATTTGGAGGACACGGGGCTGTGACAAAATCAGAGCCTGTTGAGATTGTTGAATCATATGTTTCGAATGCAACGCCTGAATCAGAAATTGAAACATCCGAAACTGCATCAGAATCAGAAATGGTTGAATCTGCCGCTTCAAATGTTGCTGCATCACTTGTAACAGAATCAAAGTTCGATGTATCTTCCGCCCATACAGTTTCGCACATGGAAATAACAAAAAACAAAGCTAAAACGATCAAAATTCCCCAAGCTTTGTTCATAATAACTCCTCAAGATTTGTTATTACAAACTAATATATAAATTTTTCTATTTTGTTTTATTGTTATTTTGGATTAATGTTTTGACTCTGTTGAAAACCTCAGATATGATGGATCACTAATTTAGTATTATCAGGAAGAGTGATTTTGTGTAAAAAAAGAGCTTATAAACTTTGTCACCACAGATTTAAACTTACGAGCGTCTTTACCCTTATTAGTGCAAATACTCAAACTATGTTTACACACAACATCAGCATATGGCTCTTTTATGTCTAAAAGGACGTTTAAGAATTTAATTCAAAATTGTCGTTAATCAGTTAAAAATCAAAAATAAATTACAAAATAAATTAAAAAGGACTTCAATATGATCATTTAAGGTTTTAGGTTATTTTATTGGATTATTGCTAAATCCGCACTGGAATTTTTCTTTTAAGTGTTTTCCATTTCAAAACTAAGGGATTTTGAAGTCCAAGGTTTTATAAATTAAAGGAATTGCTTTACAGACTATTCACTTTCAATTCACCACATTCCTTAAGAAGCTGAAGGCTCGTCGACCGAATCTGAATTCCCATAAAGAATCTCTGCAACTTGTTTTAAAGTGTCAAAACCTTTAACTTCCCTATTAAGAAGTGGTACCTCTGCAATAAGCTGATCCCCGAACTTCTCATGAATTTGTTTGAGGCGTTCCTGCTGCAACTTTCTTCTGGATGCGCAGAATTCACAGTCGGTCTCCTCTGGAAGTATCTGATTCACGATCACTCCGTCTGAGTATATATTGTACTTTTTCAACGCTTCCATAGCTCTCTCTGACTCGTAGATAGACATCTCCTCAGGTATTACAACCATTTTAAAGGATGTCCGATCAGGATCAGCCATAACTGCCCTTGCTTCTCTTATTTTCCTTTTGGTAGCTTCCATATCCTCTAAGGCTCTATCTTCCTCTTCTTCATCGCCCATAAAGGGTAGAATGTTTTTAAACATCTTTGCCATGCTTCCAATCTGTCTTCGGATCTTTATCATCTTTCCCACCCAAGAATCCATCATCTCAGGGAATGATAGAAAACGCAGAGTGTGTCCTGTAGGTGCAGTATCAAAAATCACGATGTCGTATTCATCAGTGGTCATGTACTGCAGGAACTTGTCAAACGCGGCGGCTTCGTCTATTCCAGGTGACATGGCCGCCATTTCCATCTGATCCTGTAGCATATCCATCCCCATACCTGGATTCAAGGCTGCTTGTTCCTTCATCTTTGCCTGATATTCCTGCATAGCCACTTCTGGGTCTATCTCAACCGCATATAAATTTTCTTTTATGGGAGTGGGTTCGTGTCCTATGTTTCTTTCAAAGGAATCTGATAGAGAGTGTGCAGGATCTGTAGATATTATAAGGGTCTTTTTACCTTCCTGTGCTGTCCATAAAGCTGTTGCTGCAGATATGGTGGTCTTTCCTACTCCTCCTTTTCCACCTATAAATACAAATGTTGTTTTTCCTTTATTAAATTTGAAAAGATCACTGAATGCCATTTTCATACCTCCTTGTTGTGTCAAAATAAAAATATGGTACAACAAAATCAGTTTGTATTAAATTATGTGATCCTTGTTTTTAAACCTATCTCATAAA
>CAZLGO010000114.1:0-2204 GCA_964559295.1 uncultured Methanobacteriaceae archaeon | reverse complement strand
TGGGCTGTGAAGACTATGGGTATGTTAAGGTCTTTAGCGGCTTTGAAGGCCAAGGAGGATAAACCTTTATAATTGTGGATGTGCACGACATCTGGTTTTTCCTTTTCCAGTATGTTTTTGATTTTTGAATATGATTTTATGTTGAAGAGGTCTATAAAGTGCCAGGGAGGTTTTAAAATGAGTGGCTTGTTTTGCTGGTCTTTTACGGGGTAAATGTTTGTTTTTATTTTGTAGAGTTTTATTTTATTTTCTATTATTTTATCATTTTTTGAATTGTTGGTTATTACTATGATGTTATGTTTATTTGCCATTTTTTTGGCTATTTTTTCTACGACTATTTCTGCTCCTCCTATTATTGAGGGGGGATAAAGGTTTGTTATATATGTTATTTTCATTTCTTCACCTTTTTATATACCTCTAATGTTTTCTTCGCTGTTGTTTCCCATCTAAATTTGGTTGACTGTTGCAGGCCTTTTCTTATTAATTCTTCTTTCAGGTCTTCATCGGTTAGAAGATTGTATAGAGCATTTGAAAGGGCATTTATGTCTTTTGGGTCGATTAAGATCGCGGCATCTTCAACTACTTCTGGTATTGCGGAAGTATTTGATGCTATGATTGGGGTTCCACAGGCCATTGCTTCTATAAGAGGTAATCCGAAACCTTCTAGTGTGGAAGGGAATAAAAAGGCATCAGAGATCTTATAAAATCTGATCAGGTCTTCATCTGTAACATGATTAATAATATATACTTCATCCTCCAGTTTTAAATCTTTTAGTAATTTTTTGTTGTTATTGGCCAGTTTGTTAATTTTTATTAATTTTACATTTGTCATGTTAAAATCTTTTTTGAACTTATAGAATGCATTTAGGAGTGTTTTTATGTTTTTTCTTTTTTCGTCTCTTCCTACATGCATAACATACTTATAGGAGGGATCTAATCCATATTTTTTGAATATTGTATCCTCGTTTTCTATTTTTTCTTCGAAAATCGGGTCAAGTCCGGGATAAATAACATCTATTTTATTATCTGGGATGTTGAAATGCTTGATTAGGTCATTTTTTGTTGCATGTGACACGCAAATAACATGATTCGCATTGGTGATCCCATAATATAATAATTTGATCAATTGTTTGTAAAGGAAGTTTTTTGGCAAAGTATAGTAGAAGATGTCATGCACCGTAACTATGGAAGTTGATATGTTTGGATAATATGTTAAGAGAGAATTTTCTTGGTTTGTAATATGATAAACGTCATAGTCATTTGGAATAAATCTTCCCAGCCTAAAATCGAGGAAAATATTAGACAATCTTAATCTCTTTGTTAAAAAATTATCAAAGATGACGTTCCTGTGCAGTTTATGGAGGATTCTTTTATCATCTACTTCCAATAAGGCATATTGTTTTCGGTCAAAAAAGTATTGTTTAATGTTGCAGTGTCTTTTAAGATGATCATAAAGGTTACAGGCGTATCTCCCAAAACCAATAAAACGTTTATTGTTATTAATAAAAGCAATATTTAACATGAAAACCTCCTACTTTAGCTGTTTTGCATTTTATGGACCAATCATTATTTTCTTACTTTTATTGTTAAATATGCTGCGTGTCTTTTATCGATACGAGATAAGATTTTCGCTATCCTAGTTGGGAATGGATAAAAACCGGCGCCAACAATTTTTTCAATTTTAAAATTGTGATAATTAAATAATTCTTTTAAGCCTTCATAAGTAAAAATCCTTAAATGTGTGAGACTCTGTTCAATTCTTTGACCGTTCAATGGATTCAAAGAACCTAAAATGATTTCATTACTTATATGGGCAGTGAATGGCTGCTTTCCCAGAATCAGCAAGACAATATTATGAAAAGATCCGAGGTTAGGTGTTGAAACAATTGCATATCCATCTTTTTTCAATACCCGATAAATTTCCTTTACAAAGGTATCAGTATTATATAAATGTTCAATAACTTGATTTGCACATACAAAATCAAACATTTTATCTTTTAAGGGTAGCGGATTATTCAAATCACTCCGAATAATCTTGATACCATTTTTCTTAGCTGATTCAATCGCTGGTTCTGAAATTTCCACACCATAAATATTATCTGTCCCGATCCTGTTTGCTATCATCTTTGTAAACCCTCCACTCCCACACCCAAGATCCAGTATCTTTGCATTAGGATCCTTTTCAACCATATCAAGAATTTTTT
>CAZLGO010000113.1:0-2416 GCA_964559295.1 uncultured Methanobacteriaceae archaeon | reverse complement strand
TCTTCCAGAAAATGAGGCTAAATACCGCTTAGAGAAGATCGGACTTTCGCCAGATGTGTTGGATGCCCTGTTTCCAAGCTTTCCTGATAAGGAGGTTAAAAAATATGCAAAACCAATATTTGATGCCCTAAATCTTCCATTAGATATCCTTAATAGGAGATCTTATGAGCTATCAGGAGGTCAAAAGGTCAGAGCTACTTTGGCTTTGGCTTTGGCATCTAATCCTGATGTTTTGATACTTGATGAACCATTTGGGGATTTGGATCCAATAACATTAAAGATCGTGTCAAATTCCCTCAAGAAGATAAACAAAGAATTCAAAACTACAATTTTAATGGTAAGTCATCATGTAGATTTTATTCGAGAAGTTGCAACAAGAGCCATTATGATCGAAGATGGAAAGATCATCATGGACGGTGATCCAGACAAACTCTGCGATGAATTTATAGAAAGAAGTAAAGCAAGATACCTATTGGCTGTGAAGTCAGGTGGTTGAATGGTTTTTGAAGATCTTGATACTAAGAAGGCATACAGATTATTAGCTCCACGTCCTACAATCATAGTAACAACTATAAATCTAGGGGGAGATGTAAATGCAGCTCCTTTTTCTTTTACAATGCCTGTATCAATGAATCCACCACTTGTTGCCTTTGCGTCAGTCCCAACCCATGATACCTACAAAAACATAAGAGAAATTGAAGAATTTGTTGTAAATATTCCAAATGAGGATATCTTAGAGAAGCTTTGGATTACAGGAAAGAAATTCCCCTATGGAGTAAATGAGATAGAAAAAGCAGATCTTAATCAGATACCTTCAAAAAAAGTTTCTCCCCCTAAAATAGAAGAGTGTGTTGCCCACTTAGAATGTAAGGTGCTATGGACCCAAGAAGCAGGAGACCATAATTTGATTGTGGGTAAGGTTGTTCATGCTGACATCAAAAAGAACGCAATAAAAAATGGACTGTTGAACGTTGAGAAGATAAAACCTGTCCTGCACCTTGGTGGAGTAGACTTTGTAATTGGTGACCACCTAAGGAAAGTGAAGTAATGTTTAAGAACATATTAGTTCCAACAGATGGCTCAAAATATGCATCGAAAGCTGAGGATATTGCAATTGCAATGGCGAAAGAACTTGATGCTGTGGTTATTGCTGTTTATGTCATTGACGAGAAACTTTTGTATCCCTTCGAAGTTTTAGAAGATGAAGGAAAATCCATATTAAAAAATGTAAGTAAAAAAGGAATAAAAAAGGGTGTAAGAGTCGATGAAATTCTTGTGGTTGGAGATCCACGTCATGACGTGCCTAAAATAGCAAAAAAGACAGATTCAGATATCATTGTCATTGGAACCCATGGAAAGAGTGGTCTTGAAAAATTGTTATTGGGAAGTGTTGCTGAAAACATCTTAAAGTCATCTGAAGTTCCTGTTTTGATTGTAAAGTGATCTAAATTATCCTTTTTATATTTTATCAAGCGAAATGTTAATTATAATGCAAAAATAGATTACATAGATAGGGAGGTGTTTAAATGGTCAAAATTCTTGGAATTGTAGGAAGCCCACGAAAAAATGGAAATACCGCTTTTCTTGTTGAAAAAGCATTAGAAGCTGCAAGGGAAGCTGGAGCAGATACTGAACTCATAAATCTTGGAGCGATGGATATAGAGCCATGTATTGCATGTGATTCATGTAAAGAAACTGGAGAATGTGCAATATACGATGATATGCACACTATAGCAGAAAAACTTCAAAAATCCCACGGTATAATCATAGGAAGTCCTGTTTACTTTGGATGTGTCTCTTCTCAGACTAAAATGTTCATGGACAGGTCAAGACCATTGAGAATGGACTTTAAACTTAAAAATAAAGTTGGTGGTGCAATAGCAGTCGGAGCATCAAGAAACGGTGGACAAGAGACAACCTGTTCTGCGATACATGATTTCTTCCTTATCCATGATGCAATTGTCGTGGGAGATGGAGCACCTCTTGCCCATTATGGGGGGACAGGATTTGGTGCAGCACCTGCTGATGTAGAGGAGGATGATTTCGGCGTTGAAACATCCCAAAACTTAGGAAGAAGGGTGGCTGAACTTGCAATAAAATTATATGGATAGATGATCTCTATGGAAAAAAACTTAGTTTTGGCTTTGATTTTGTTGGTTGTAGCAGCAGCAATAGGATATGGAGCTTATAGCTATTATACAGTCCCAAAAGAGACAATCGTTGTTGGACACCTGCCAGATGATCATCATGCTGCTTTGTTTGTGGCGAAGGCAAAGGGCATGTTTGATAGAGAGGGTATAAAAATCAAGACGGTTGAATTTAAGGCTGGTCCAGAAATTGTCAAAGCAGCAGGAACCGGTGATATAGATATTGGATATTGTGGAACGCCACCTGCAACCATGGCAATAGACAAAAA
>CAZLGO010000112.1:0-2457 GCA_964559295.1 uncultured Methanobacteriaceae archaeon | reverse complement strand
GGATGATGGTACTGTGGCTTCTTCTGACCGACACTTTAGGATACGAATTCGTGATAGTGGGACTAATATCCACTCTGCTAACTTCAGTGGTTTTCTATGATTATTTCGTGGTGAAAGAACCTACAAGAAAGTTAAGTCCAAGAAGATTTTTCTGGATGTTTGTCTATCTTTTCAAGTTTGCCTATGAAGTTATAATGGCAAATTTGGATGTTGCATATAGAGTATTACATCCAGGAATGCCCATAAAACCAGGTATAGTGAAAATAAGGACAAATCTAAAGAGAGACACAAGCATAACAGGAATGGCAAACTCGATTACACTTACACCAGGTACATTAACAGTCGATTGCGATGAGACTGAAGTAGGTAACCTATACATACATTGGATAAATGTTATAAGCGAAGAGCCAGAAGAGATAGATAAAGATATACCGGGTAGATTTGAATCATGGCTTACAAAAATTTTCGAATAGGTGGTAAAAAATGAGTATATTAGAGTTTGTATATTATGGATACCTAATTGCGGCAGCTTTACTTGTAATAAGACTAATTAGAGGACCAACAGCTCCAGACAGAGTAGTAGTGGTAGACGCATTTGTTACAATGATGGTTGTTCTTCTTGCTGTCACTGCGGTAGTTTCAATGAGAAGTATCTATTTTGACATTGCGCTTGTCATAGCTATCTTAGGATTCATAGGTACAGTGGCAGTTTCAAAGTATCTCGAAGGAGGAGAACTGAAGGAGGGTGTTGAATAATGTTAGAGGGCTTGAAAAATCTATGTAGGAAAAAATCTCCGTGGTTGTTGCATTTTAATACAGGATCATGCAATGGTTGTGATATTGAAATTGTGGATGCACTAACACCAAGATATGATGTGGAAAGATTTGGTGGTGTCCTCAAGGGGAGTCCAAGGCATGCTGACGTGATGTTGGTAACAGGACCTGTGACAAGACAGGTTAAACCAAGATTGAAGAGAGTTTTTGAACAAATGCCACAACCAAAAGCAGTTATTGCAGTTGGAAACTGCGCAGCGACGGGAGGGGTTTTTAAAGGATGTTATAACATCGAAAATGGTGTAGATAATGTTATTCCTGTGGCTGCTTATGTACATGGATGTCCACCAAAACCAGAAGCAATATTGTTTGGAGCAGTTACTGCATTAAACGCTTTATTCGGTGATTAAATGGATGAAAATACATTAATAGAAGAACTAAAAGAGGAATTAGGTAGAGATCTGCTTGAATCATATATTCAAAGAAAAAGAAGAGTTTTTATCAGGATAAACAAGGATGCAAATAGGAAAATGGCTAGGCTAATAAAAGAAAAATATAACGGTTATATTTGTGTTATGACTTCTGTTGACGCAGGCGATGATTTAGAATTGGTTTATCATTTTGCCATAGAAGGGGAAGAAGGAAAGGAAATAAATTTAAATGTTACAGTTTCAACACCGAAAGATATCCCTGAGATAAAAACTATAACCGATATAATACCAGGGGCAGCTTATCCTGAAAGAGAAGCACAAGATATGGTTGGTCTTAAGATAATAGGTCTTCCAGATCCAAGCAGATTATTTTTGGCAGATGATTGGCCAGAAGGGGTTTATCCACTGCGTAAATATTGAGGTGATCTCATGGCTTTAAAAATACCAATTGGTCCACAACACCCTGCATTAAAAGAACCTACTAATTTCAGCGTGGAGTTAGATGGGGAAGAAATCGTAGATGCTTACGTAAAACCAAATTATAATCATCGTGGAATGGAGAGATTAGCAGAAGAGAAGACGTATCCTCAGGTTCTCGTTCTTTATGAGAGGATCTGTGGAATCTGTTCACAGGTTCATCCGCAAGCTTTTGCACAAGCAACCGAAGATGCCTTGGGAATCGAACTCCCAGAAAGAGCAAAATACATAAGAACAATTATGTGCGAGCTTGAGAGGGTCCATAGCCATCTTTTATGGGCTGGTGTAGGAGCCCATGAGTTGGGTTTTGACACAGGTTTAATGTACATTTGGAGAGACAGGGAAGCTGTAATGGATATTTTAGAGATGATATCTGGAAATAGGGTTAATTACAAAATGATCACCATTGGTGGAGTTAGAAGAGACATCGACGAGAGAAAGATACCAATGCTTCTCGAGGCGCTTGATGCTTACGTACCCCAGCTAGATCTTTATGCCAATGCCTTTACAAAGGATCCTACCCTAAGAGCAAGGCTTGAAGGATCAGGGATCCTAACACGAAAAGAAGCAGATGAACTTTGTGTAGCTGGTCCAACAGCCAGAGCATCAGGTCGTGATGTTGATGTGAGAAGAGACGATCCATATGCAGCCTACGACGAGGTTGATTTTGAAGTTCCTGTCCTGGATGATGGGGATAACATGGCGAGGGTAGTTGTTCGTGTATTAGAACTTTATCAATCCATAAACATATTAAAACAAGCCTTAAAGAACCTAC
>CAZLGO010000111.1:0-2465 GCA_964559295.1 uncultured Methanobacteriaceae archaeon | reverse complement strand
CTACCTTTTATTATTTCAATGATTTTGTTGGCAACCTCCTCAGGTGAAATATTGCTTGTATCTATCTCATTTGTCCTCTCACCATGGATCTTGAATGCTTCATAAGAACAGACCCCAATTGCTTCTGCTTCAATGTTTTCATGGATCTTATCTTCGGAAAATCCTTTGTGTTTTAGACGTTTCCTTAAAATCTTAGGGTGAGTCCTTAAAACAATCGCAAGATCTGCATTTTCAAAATAATGTGAAAGATGTCCCTCAATGATTACAGTTTTATTAACATTTTGAATTATATTGTCTATTCTATTGCACAAAACATCTAAATCCACAATTTTTGATCCTGTCCTCTTATCATAACCTATATAAAGTCCCTCATCCCCCACAAGCTTGTTTATATCTATCAGGAGAGCATCCAGCCTTTTTTTAAGTATAGCAGATACTGTGCTTTTTCCAACTCCCGGTGTTCCTGTGATTAATATAACCTTCATTTTAATCTTTCAATAAGCGTTTGAGCAATTTTTTTTCCTGAAAGGAGCATTCCACCAAATATTGGACCCATCCGCGGAGATCCATAAACAGCGTTAGCAGCCATCCCTGCTACATAAAGCCCTGGATAAACCTCTCCTGTGTTATCCAAAATGGATTTTTCTCCAACTTCAGCCCACATTGGTTGCTCTCCCATGATCTTACCTGTTTTTGTGTTAAGTTTTGGTCCAATTTTTTCCTCCACAACCTTTACAATTTCACAAGCATGTCCTGTTGCATCTACCACCGCCTTTGATTTTATGGTAAGGGGATCAACGTGCAACCCTCCCATGGAGACAGCACTCCAATTTAGGACAAGCCCTCTAACCCTATTATTTTTTATCATTACATCCTCAATGCTAATAAGGTTGAATATACGAACACCAGCCTTACATGCCTTAGAACATAAAGTTGATACGGTTTCTATGGAATCTGCAATATAATAGTCTTCTTTGTATTCTTGGGTTTTGACATCGAATTCATCCAGTATTCTCTTTCCTTCTTTTTGAATAACTATTTTGTTAAACATCATGCCTCCGCCCCACATCCCACCTCCTATACTAAGTTTCTTTTCAAAAAGTACAACTTTAAATCCTTTTTTTGCTAAATAGTATCCTGCTGTAAGTCCGGAGGGACCTCCACCTCCTATTGCAACGTCAACTTCCATGTAATCCAGAAAATCTTTTAGGAATCTCTCAACTATCGCTTTTGATATTGTAACATCATCTAACTTCATTTTTTCACTACCTATTTCCTTAAAATTATTCTCAAAACGTCTCCGTCATTTAAAACGTGATGTAAACCAACCTTCTGACCATCGAACTTAACTGAGGTTCCCCATACGTTGGCATATCTGAATTTACTTATAAAATCCCTATGGAGTCTTTTACATACATTCCCAACATTTGATCCATTCTTTATGATTAGAGGTTCATTATAATCTGTTTTTTTGCCTTGAGGTTTTAAATAAATGCGAATAAGCCCCAATTTTTTAAATATTTCTTTTTTAAGTTTACTGATGTTTATATTTTTGCCTGCTGATATAAATATCCCATCTGGTAGTTTTGATTTTATCTTTTTGATGTAGAGATCATCCACAAGATCAATTTTGTTTAAAACCGTTATCATTGGAATGTAGCGACAATTCACATCCAAACAATCGATGAATTGATCTATTGTGACATCATCACGAATCAAGACATCTGCATTGTGTATTCCATATTCACCTAGAACAGATCGTATCGTTTTCTCGTTGATATTTGTAAGATCAACTGTTGTTATAAGATTGATACCTCCAAACTTTCTTGATTTAATTTTAACATCTGGTTTTGATTCATTTGGTCTTATACCAATGTTTTTTAACTCTTCTGTTATAACGGCGAGTTGTGTTGGATCAAAAACATCTAAAATGGCTAATATCAAATCCGCGTCTCTTGCAGCTGATAGGACCTCTCTTCCCCTACCTTTACCCCTTGAAGCACCTGTGATCACCCCAGGAATGTCGAAGATCTGTATCTTTGCGCCTTTATATTCCATGACTCCAGGTATTATCCCAAAAGTTGTAAATTGATATTCTCCTACCCTTGAATTAGCATTTGTTAATCTATTTAGGAGTGTTGATTTTCCAACCGAAGGAAACCCAATAAGAACTACTGTGGCATCTCCACTCTTTTTAATATGAAATCCTTTTCCTTTAGTGGAAGTCTTTCTTTTTAGTGATTCTTCCTTCAGTCTTGATAACTTAGCTTTAAGCTTTCCTATGTGGTGTGATGTTTTTTTGTTGTAGGGAGTGTTTCTGATCTCATCCTCAATTTTTCTTATTTTATCTTCAATATTCATATTGGGTCACATAAATTAATTTAAGATAAATAAAAGGAGTTTTTGTGTGAATATGGTGTATATAATTAATATTAATCATTTCCATCCTTAAAAAGATTTGGGGA
>CAZLGO010000110.1:0-2600 GCA_964559295.1 uncultured Methanobacteriaceae archaeon | reverse complement strand
TGATATATGATCACTGGGATGTGGATGAGCTTAGAAAACTCATGACAAATGAATTTATAAATTACTTTAAGTACGGAAGAAAGGAGATCGATCTTACAATAAAACAGCTTGATAAGGGATTTAACGTTATTCCAACATCAAGTACTGGAAGGGTTCTTGATGCAATTGCAGCAGCACTTGGAATTTGTGGAGAAAGGACATATGAGGGAGAACCTGCCATGAAATTAGAATCTGCAGCTTATTATGGAGAGGATGTTTTTGATATCCCTGTTAGGATTAAAAAGCATGATGGAATGATGGTTCTTGATACATCAAAGATCATGCTCTCTGTTTTGGATAAAAGGGCAGAAGGAGAGAGAATCGAGAACATAGCCTCCTCTGCACAAAGGGCTATCTGTGAGGGTTTGGCAAAAATTGCCATAAAAACCGCTGATAAGAAAGGTGTCGATACGATAGGAGGATCTGGTGGTGTATTTTACAACGAAGCTATAAGCAAAACCATAAAAAACATCATAACAGATAATGGATATGAGTTCATTCAGCACAAAAATACATGTGCAGGTGATGGTTCAGTATCATTGGGACAGGCAGCTATTGCATCGCTTCATTATGGTGGCTGACTGGCTTCTGAGCTTCAATTAGGAGTTCCTCAGCGTATTTTTTTGCTCTGTCGTACTTTTCAATAAGTTTCTTTATATCTTCTATAAGCTCTTCTCGCTTTCCCATTTGAATCTCTTTTCTTATGTTGTAAAGTTCAGGGAATTCATGCTCCAAGACATGCATCTTTATTGAATCATGACTTATAAAAATTTGAATCTTTATATCCTGAGATACATCGTAATATTTTCGAGGTCTGCCCCTTTCTATCTTTTTGAAGGATGATCTTAAAATTCCAAGTTCTTCCATAACCTTTAGATGCTCTATAATTGCCTTCTGACCTATATCCAACTCTTTGGATATTTGACTTACAAAACAGGGTTCTTCTGTTAGAAGATGCAGTATTTGCCTTCTGGTTTTACATCCAATGATATCAAGTATTGCCTCAACATCCATCGTACCACGTACCTTGTTATGTATATGTGCGAAAGATTTATATAACCTTTTGTAACTATAAGTTATTAAAGGTTACTATTCTATTTTTATTGAAATTACAAAAAAGGTGAATGAATGATCAACAAAGAAGAATTAGATAAGCTAAAAGAAGATTTAAAAGAAAAAGAAGCCTTGTTAGAAAAAAAAGATAAAGAAATAAAGGAGAAAGAACGAGAAATAAAGGAGATAATAAAAGAAAAAGATCAGAAAATGGAGGATTATTTGGCACAACTACAACGCCTGCAGGCTGATTTTGAAAATTATAAAAAGAGATCTGAGAAGGAGATGAGAGAATATGTCAGATATGCGAATGAAGGATTGATCCTCAAGATAATTGAAGTTAAGGAGGATCTTGAAAGAGCAATAGAAGCTGGAAAATCCAATGAGGATCTAAAAAAAGGAGTAAAAATGATATATGAAAAATTAAAAGACATATTGGAAAAAGAAGGTCTTGCAGAAATTCCGGCAGAAGGTGAAAAGTTCGATCCATTCTGTCACGAGGCTTTGATGATAGAAAATCATGAAGATTATGAAGATGGAACCATTATAGAAGAACTTGCAAAAGGATACACTCTGAATTCAAAAGTAATTAAATATTCAAAGGTTAAAGTTTGTAAAAAAGGAAAATGAGGTGTTTTATATGAAAAAAGAGAAAATTATAGGTATAGACCTTGGAACAAGTAACTCTGCTGCTGCTGTTTTGATTGGTGGAAAACCCACCATAATACCAAGTGCAGAGGGAGCAACTCAATATGGAAAAGCTTTTCCAAGTTATGTTGCATTCACAGAAGATGGACAAAGATTGGTTGGAGAACCTGCAAGAAGACAGGCTGTAACAAATCCAGAAAATACCATAACAGCCATAAAAAGGAGAATGGGGACTGATTACAAGGTTAATATACTTGGTAAGGAATATACCCCACAGGATATTTCAGCTTTCATCTTGCAGAAGATAAAACAAGATGCAGAGGCTTTCCTTGGAGAAGAGGTAAAAAAAGCTGTTATAACAGTTCCAGCATATTTCGACGACAATCAAAGAACCGCAACAAAAGATGCTGGAACAATAGCCGGTCTTGATGTAGTAAGGCTCGTGAACGAACCTACCGCAGCAAGTTTAGCTTATGGTCTTGATAAAGAGGAAGAAGAGCTTAATATTATGGTATTTGACTTTGGTGGTGGAACCCTCGATGTCACCATAATGGAATTTGGAGGAGGAGTATTTGAAGTCAAATCCACAAGTGGAGATACCCAACTTGGCGGAACAGACATGGATAATGCCATCATGAAGTACTTGGCAGAAGAATTCAAGAAAGATACAGGAATAGATCTCATGGACGATGACCAGGCTGTCCAGAGACTCAGAGAGGCTTCTGAAAAGGCAAAAATAGAACTTTCAACCACCCTAACAACCGATATAAATCTTCCATTCATAACCGCAACCCAGGAGGGTCCAAAACATTTAACAACAACCTTAACGAGGGCTAAACTTGAAGAATTAGTTGATCCTA
>CAZLGO010000109.1:1593-2818 GCA_964559295.1 uncultured Methanobacteriaceae archaeon | reverse complement strand
TAAAACTTGCTAAACCAAACCGAAAAACTTAGGTTTTTCAAAATTCTCTAAAGTACCTCCTACAAGACTGTAAAGCAATAACTCAAAGTTAAAAAGCTTAATGAACTCATGCAGTGGGCAATACTTTTATTGGAATTTTTTGTGCTTTGATTCTTGAGATGTTAAGTTGGAATTCCCTTCAATCCCGCATAAGATATCTTATGAAGAAAACATAAAAATCAGATCTGTAAAAATTTATTTTTTGTTTTTTATCGCGAATACAAGAAAATAAACTATTTTTTACCAAATTCTGCTTTAAAAACATGTTTTGAGCTTTTCGTCTCTTCTTTTTCTTTTTTAATTTATTTTGTGCTTTTAAACAGTCAGTATGTTTAATCCATCTGCGACGAGCCACTCCATAATCAGATTTGGTTTGACGAAACAGATCTATAAAGCCCGACTCATCGCTTCTTCTTTCTCCTTAGTTAGCTTAAAGAAAGCACTTTCTTTTTTGGATATTTGGTTATTCAAGTTATCAAGCTTTTTATGAAGGTCTTTAAATCCCATTCTTGTTTTTTTAGGTTTTACATTTGATTTCATCGCCTTTTGAATATTTTAAAGTCTTTTTTCAGGTTCATCTTTCAAGTCCAATATTTACTATCCCTTTACCAACCTCTTCAATCTCATCTTTATTTTTAAAATCATTTAGATAGGGTTTTAATTTAGAAATGTCTTCGCTCCATGTATTTTTTACTCCTTTTCACAATTTCGTTTCATTTCTTATTCTTTCTTAATTTCCTCCATATGCTTTATTCTTTTTTGTATAAGTTCTCTTGTTCCAATATCCCTGCGATGATACACATCTCCCTTTATATAGCCCATTACATTTTCACATATACTTTCTGCTTCTTCTATACTGTCTCCAATACCCACGATTCCCAAGGATCTTGAAGATGATGTATATATCTTGTCATTTTTCTGGTCTACAGCAGCATAGTAGAGGAGAGCGCCCTGTTTTTTTATGCTCTCTTCACCTACATCTATCAATTTACCAGAGGAAGGATTTTCAGGATATCCTCTTGGCACAACATACTTGCATACGGTTGCCTTGCTTTCAAATTTGGCTTTTTTGAGGTTTCCATCAACAATACTTTCACATAAACTAACAAAATTCGAATTAAGAATGGGAAGTACATTCATAGCCTCAGTATTCCCAATTCTTGCATTGTTTTCGACGATCTTTGTA
>CAZLGO010000109.1:0-1583 GCA_964559295.1 uncultured Methanobacteriaceae archaeon | reverse complement strand
TCCATATAAAAATCCTTTGTAAGGCCCAACTTCTTTGTTAATTGCCTTTACAGTATCTTTCATTATTTCAACAGACTTATAATAATTTTTTTTATCTAAAAATGGTAAAAAACCATCTTTATCAGAATAAGAACCCATTCCTCCAGTTATAGGTCCTAAATCCCCTTCAAAGGCATATGGATGATCCTGAACCGCTGGCATCGGAACGAGGTTTTTGCCATCTACAAAGGCTTGAATTGTAAACTCTTCGCCAATAAGCTTCTCTTCAATTACTACTTTTGCGAATCCGCTCATTTTGGTATCTATGATATATTTTGCATAATCTTTAGCCTCTTCATTATCTTTTAGGTGTTCTCCAACAACTTTTACACCTTTTCCACCAGTTAATCCAACCGGCTTTACAGCGACCGGATCTCCAAATTCATCGATGAAATCACAAACATCGTCAGAATCATCAAATACTCCGTAAGTCAAAGACCCTTTAATTTTGTAATCTGAAAAGAGGTTTCTCATAAACGCTTTATCTGTTTCAATCCTCGCTGCATCCGCGGTTGGTCCTACACATTCTATTCCGCAAGATTCAAGAGAATCTACGATGCCTTTCTCCAGCGGTGCCTCTGGACCTATTATGGCCATATGGATTTTATTTTTTGTGGCATATTCTATTACAGATTCAACGTCGTTTTCATCTGAAATTTTAAATTTTGATATTTTTGCTATTCCTGGATTTTTTCTGCTCATGATGGAATATAATTCAGCATCTTCGTATACAGCCTTACAGATGGCATGTTCTCTTGCCCCGGTACCTACTACAAGAATTCTCATCTAAATCCTCCTCACTTGTGAATCCATACATTCTCTAATAACTTTTTAAGATCCCTAAGATATAATACCTTAACAAATCTTGAGTCTAGTCACCTAAACAAAAACTTAAAAATAATGTAGGTACAAATCAAGATAACTAACAGAAAAAATTGAAGGTGTTAAAATGGGTACAAAAGGTAGAGAAATCGTGGGGATGAATGTAGAAGAACTCATAGAGCTTCTCAACAAGGCTCTTGCAGATGAATGGTTGGCTTACTATCAGTATTGGATTGGAGCAAAGGTTGTTGTTGGTCCTATGAAGGGAGAAGTTGCCACAGAACTTATTGAGCATGCAGGTGATGAACTCAGACATGCTGACATGATATCTAACAGGATAATCCAGCTTGGTGGAATACCCCTACTCAAGCCAGAAGACTGGTATGGGATGACAAACTGCGGTTACGAAGCACCAGAAGACCCTTATGTAAAGGCGATACTTGAGCAGAACATCAAAGGAGAACAGTGTGCAATCGCCGTTTATAAAAATCTCATAGACCTCACAAAGGACAAAGATCCAATTACATATCAAATGGCTTTCGAAATACTAAGGGATGAGGTTGAACATGAAGAAGATCTTCAGGGATTAGAGGAAGATCTGGAAGAACTAAAAGAAAGGCTTAGATAAAACTATATTTCAGTATTAGGACAACTTATTTTATTAGATGAAGTCTTAGTCAAAAAGTGGTCAATATCCAATCTCAGAAAGTTGAGTAAGACAC
>CAZLGO010000108.1:0-2899 GCA_964559295.1 uncultured Methanobacteriaceae archaeon | reverse complement strand
AGAAGAATAAAACAAGAAATGGCTAAACGGAGTATAAAACCTGTTAATAAAGCTTCAATAATGCTGAAAATAATATTTCTCTCAGGATGTATTTTATGTGATTAGAGAATTAAAAGAGAAAAGCTGAGAAAATCTACGAATATCCATGAAATCCCATCTGATAAACAAATTTACAACCTTCTAAACAGATTTTTCAGAGGATCAGTTCATAAAAATTCCATATGCTCAAAAAGAAGGATAAATAAAGCCAGAATCATCGTAGATCCCACCGATATATGGCTCGATTTGAACTGGTTTAGAAAAAGCTTCACCAAGAAATATCTGATAGGTAGGGAGTTTAAATGAGATTATTCTCCATCTAAAAGTTATTATATTGGATATAAGCTTAGATTATCCTAAAATGAGACCTCTGGCTTTCTGATCCATCAAGGATCCCCAAGCGATTCCAAGATCTTTTACCATAAAAAGAAAAGGAGACATAATAATAGACAATGGCTATTACAGCTACTATGATTATTTAATTGGAATATCAATGTTTAAGATCCTTCCTTTGATCTTTCCGAGGAAAGATTTCAAAATAAGGAAAGTTTTAGGTCTTTTAAGTTATCCTTTAAGATCTTTTGAGAATTCGAAGATTGGTAAGAATGCTAAATCCTTCTTTGAAAATAGTTAAAGAATTTAAAAACAAAATTGAAAACTGGAAGGCTTTCAAAGCTATAGAGGATGTTTTTAAATTAGCTAAAAATTCATTTTCTTAGGTAATACATCGATATACAATGAAATCTGTTAGTTAGGTGCTTTTTGTGAGGATCGTTGTATCACTTGGTTTTAACTCAAAGGAGAAACCACAGAAGCTTGCTGGGTGGTGATGTGTGGAGGGGGTTATATAGGTTTGCATGATCTGATGAATGTCCAGTTTCATCCTGGGCTATCCATGTTCCTCTATATCAAACAGTTCAACTGTTTGGTTTAGCATATCATCAAGGAATGCTGATCCGAACTTTTAAAGAATTTATGTAGAGTTGTAAAGTGCGTAACCCCTCAAAACAAAAACTTCTTTTATTCTAGGTGTTAGCTCAACTAAATGGACAAAATTTCTATACTTCAACCCCAAACGTTGTTTTAGACAAATTAATGCCGTATGCTGATGTCGAGTGTATATGTGATTGGATAATTTACACGAATAAGGTGTTATGGATATCTCAGCCCCTTTAAACGCCGCAGTCACAGATTTTATAAGCTCGTTTTCATTAACATTAGACATGGATTTCACTACTTCTTTATATCTAAATAGAATGATCCTCCTATTTATAGTAGGGTTTTCTACAGAATCGAAAATTAAAACCAAAATATGAATTTTAGGTCTATCAAATAATCTCCATGTTAATAAGTTATTTCAATCCTTTTGGAAAGTTTACATGAGTAACCATTAAATATCTTATTTTACTTCTGATTGAATATGGATAAAAAGGGAAAGGTACTTCTTGTAGGGGCGGAAGATGAGGAAAATCTTGCTATCAGATATCTTGCTGCAGTATTAAAAGGCCATGGGCATTATGTTAAAATAGCTCCTTGTTCAGGATCTAATGATTTTCCAAACGTTTTGAAAAAATTAAAATCCTTTGATCCTGATTTGGTTGGTATCTCAATCGCTTTTCAATCTTTAGCTTGCATGTTCTTTGATCTTATTTGTAATATAAAAAAAATAAAACCCGAAGTCCATGTTACAGTTGGAGGCCATTTTCCAACCTTCGAATATAAGAAAATACTTGAAAAACAGGATGATATAGACTCTGTTATTAGATTTGAAGGGGAAAAACCAATTTTAGAGCTTGCAGATGCAATAATAAATAAAAAAGATTTTTCAAATGTTTCTAATATGGTCTACAGGGCTGGCGATCAATTAAAAGAAAATCAGTGTATTCATAAATTCCCTGCTTTAGATGACTTACCATTTCCTCTAAGAAAAAAGAAACCCCAAGTGAGACTTGGCGAAAGATTCGCAACTCTTGTTGCAAGTAGAGGGTGTTTTCATTCAAAATGTTTGTACTGTTGTATTGGCGCTTTTCATGCAAAAAAGGAAGGCGGGAAATATGCAACCAGAAATCCAGAAAATGTTGCCCGGGAGATGGGAAAACTCTACCATGATCAAAAAGTGAGGTTATTCCAGTTTCATGATGACAACTTTCTACTTCCATCTAAAATGGATACGTTAGAACGAATGAAATCATTAAAAGCTGCGCTGGAGAAGGAAAATATAGATATCGGGAAAATAGCAATACTTTTAAAAGCCCGTCCAAATTCCATAGACGATGAAATGGCTTCAGTTTTTAAAGATCTTGGGGTTTCTGGCGTTTTTCTTGGAATTGAAAATGCGAGTGAATCTGGATTAAAAGCCTTAATAAGGGGTTCTAACCTCAAAGAGATCAAAAATGCGTTGGATATACTAAAAAAACATGAAATTGCCGTAACATTTAATCTATTGATTTTTCATCCGAAAGCAACACTTGATGAGATCAACGAAAATATACGTTTTATGAAAGAAAATATGGATTGTGCGTTTGATTTTGGAAGGGCTGAAATTGTAGCTGGTTCTCCACTTGAAAAATTGGTTATAAGGAGAGGGATTATTAAAGGCAAATGGCCAAACTGGGATTATCAAATTGAGGATCAGGCGGTTGAGAAAATGTTTCGCATCAATTCTCTGACATTTCACAGAAAAAATTCCCCATATTCTGGATTATCGCACCGTATTATAGCTTTAGCATATCGTGCTTATATAATAAAGAGGCTTTATCCTGGTCAGGTGTCTCAAAGGTTGTTATTTGAAACCAAGGAACTTATAAGAAAGTTCAACGAATTTACCCTTGATAACATAATACAGATCTATAAACTAACA
>CAZLGO010000107.1:0-3055 GCA_964559295.1 uncultured Methanobacteriaceae archaeon | reverse complement strand
AATCAGAACACAAAAACAAAAATCTAAAAAGTCAAGTTAATCAAAATTCTCTACATTTTTTTGATGTTCTTTTTTAAATAATGGGATACATTTATCCAGAGTTGATTCTCCAGAAAGTAATTTCATGGAAAACGCCATACATGTTGCTTCACCACAATCCCCACAGTTAGTCTTAGGTAAGCAGTTGTATATTGCAAGAGGACCTATTTTGGATAATCTTTGTGTTAAGTCTTGGTGAGTAGCACCCCCTCTTTGGATTTCTAAATACACTTCATTTATTTTTTTCATCAGCACCCCTACTATTTCGATTCCTTCCTCTATGTCTCTGGTATTGTTCATTGTAATTTTTCCTGAAGGATAGATTGTAATTACTCGATCATATACAGAGATTGTCAGAATTTTTTTGTGTTCGATATAGTTTACTTTTCCTGGGGGATATTTTGTTGTCAATAAAGGTATGATTTCATCTAAAGCAGAATCAAGTTGCATTACGAGTCTGATTCTACCTTCGTCTATTAAGCATGGTAGAATCTTTTTTATTGCAACACTTTTTACTATACCTTCTTCAAAAATTTTGTACTCGAGTTCATCCATTTCCATCTTTTGTCTCCTATGTTTTTATTATGTTATCTTTAGCTTTAGAAATCTTGTAGAGATATTTGTCGTCAACAACTTCAGCTATATCAATTAAATCATTGCTTTTGATTCCTCTTTGCATCATTGAATCTACATGGACAAATATTTTCCCCTGAGGGAATATTAGATATGCCAATTCGCTCACATTTGGATATCTGATGGCTCTTTCAGAATCTTGGTTTTTCATTGCAGCATAAACTCCATCTTCTATCAGAAGCACATCCACATCATTTCCTCTATCTAAACAAGCTATTGCAAGATAAAAAGAACTAAAGACGTTTTCATAACCATATGGAGCTTTATTTACTACCAATAACATAGAACTCATATTATCCTCCCAAAATTACAATCTTATTGCTTTTTTTCATCCATTCTGCAAGATCATAAACACTAGTTATCTTTACTCCGCTCAAATAATGGGACTCATCATTGTATCCTCTGGCAGCAGCGCATCTTACACATGCATTAACTTCAGCACCTTTTTCTATGAGTTTTTCAAAATTCTTTGAAACGTTAGGAAAGGTTTTTGGATCCTGATTCTTCTTCGGTATATGGACGCCGTCCATGTATAGAAAAATCTTCACCTCATAACCCATTTGCAAAGCACTTTTTGCTATCCCATATCCAATGTCAGCGCATTGTGAAATGTAGGGTCCATCCAACAACACCAAAATCAAGGTCTTTTCATTGGGCAAATTTTCACCTCAAAGCACAAAAAACATTATTATTTAATTTTTTTGACCTTCATTTCGCAGTCCACACACAAATCCGTATTTCTATTTGTTTTGAAGACTTTACCACAGTTTATACATCTAACTTTTCTGAGCGTCGATTTCCTTTTTTCGATTATTCCAACGCTACAGGAGCATCCTTTTCCACTATACATGCTTTTTATTTTAGATTCAAAGCCTTTTTCTTCTTTAACCATTTAATTTCCTCGATTATCTATTTACCAACTTATTTTTTTAATTAATCTTTGTTTTATGCTTCTTTATCCCTCTTAAAATGTTTTTGTACTTTTACACATCTTTTAGGGTTTAAACTTTTCCATTTCTCTTGCTGATCTTTTTAATAAGAATTAGCCAATCTTTGCAATGTTTCTTATCCTCTCTTTTACGGAACCTAATTTTGGCAGATCCTCTGCCACTTGTTTTATAAATTGACCAGGTATGGCTACTATCAGCTCCTCGTCAGCATATTTTTTTTCCAATTGCTTGCACAGCTTTTTTTGCAGCACCACACGGAATTGCAAAACTCAATTCATCCTCCAGGTAAGTTTTAGCTGTAGTATAACCGCAAAAGCTGTAAGGAGCCGATAGTTCGGCCTTTATTTTGCCTCCACTTCTGTATATTGAAGCATGCATAAGCTCAAAAGCATTTCTTGCATTGGCGGGAAAAGCTAAAACCACGTCAGGGTTATTTGAGTCATCCAAAGGTTGTATTAAGGTTCCCTTCACATTCTCAAGCCTTGGAACCGAGGTCACGAACCTAGTTGCTGCACGAGTATCAGCAGCTGAGTTCTTTTTGACGTAAAATGCCCCTGTTTTTTCAAATTCGGGTATTTCGCCCATTCCAAGTACAGCTTTTCCTCTTGTACATCCTTGCACTTCTTTCGGAGCATAAAATGATTTGCCTCCAGCAGCGAGTTTTAACATTGCACAATAAAAAAGAGGTTCTTTTAAAGTTTCAACACCCCCAGGTAAAGATCTTTCGTCTTTTATTAACGTTACTCCCACAAGACCATTTAGATTCAAAATCTCATTTAGAATTTCGGCTATTTTTTTCATGCCTCTATCTTCCTATCTTTTATGAAACTCCAGCTTCTCTTAAAGCATCTTTTAGGGTTTCCTTGCTGGGACAAACGCCGATTATTCTAATATCTTCATCAATGACTAAGGCAGGAGTTGTTTCGATATCATATACCTTTGTTTTTTCAACAACCCCTTTATAAACTTTAACATCAATTTTATCTTCATATTCTTCCTTTATTTCATCCATGAGTTTTAATAGGAGACGTCCTCCAGAACATGAAGGTTCTGAGGTAAAAACTTCAACCTTCACAGCCATTTTTACACCCCCAATTCTTTTAATATCGAATTCATTGTTTTTTTGCTTGGACATACTCCCATGATCTTTATCATGCCCTTTCCTGCAACAACAGCTGGAACAACAGTCAATTTGTATTTTTTATGTGCTTCAGATGGTCCTATATGTTTTATAACTTCTACATTTGGATACTCTTTTTGAATTTCGTCTGCTAATTTCAGAAGCGTCACGCATCCAGGACACGGAGGCTCTGCTGTAAATATTTCGAGCTTTACCATTTTATCACCATTATTTCTTTAATTCTTTAATTCTCTTATTCACAGCTTCGATTTCTGATTCAAGCATTTTCTTATATTCTTCCAAAGCTTTGATC
>CAZLGO010000106.1:0-3066 GCA_964559295.1 uncultured Methanobacteriaceae archaeon | reverse complement strand
AAAAGTCCTATTCCAGCCCTCTCTTAATCATCCTATTCTCTTTCTGAACCATATAAACTTCTCTTTTAAGAAGGCTTATTTGGGTTGCAACAAATCCAAAGATCAAGATTTGTATTCCCGCTAATATCATCAAGATCATAAAGATCATTAATGGTCTTTCAGGATTCAGTGATTCAATCAAATACAGATAAAACAAATATAAAGCACTTAAAAACCCGATTAAACATAAAAACAATCCTATTCCACCAAAAAGTATCATGGGTTTTTCGTAGAATGAAAATAAGATATGTGAGATAGCTGCTGCTCTAAATTTAAATTTTGATCTTCCTAATTCTCTTCCCTTCAAAGTCGCAGGGACTTCTTTTATTTTATATCTAAGCGCAATTGCCTTTGATAAGATCTCAAGATGTATTTCTTTACCATCAAACTCTAACTCCAATGAATCAAGTACTTCTCTGCGATAGGCACGCAAAATTCCAGTGACAGTGCTTAAATTTCCACCCATTGCATAACCTATGAACTTATTTGCGACTTTACTTATCCATAATCTTAAAGGAGGGACATTCTCAACGGCGCCACCTTCCATATAAGGAGATCCAACAACGATATCGATGCTCTCATCAGCTATAAGCTCATCTGCGAGTTTTGGAATATGATAAGCATCATAACTTAAATCTGCATCGACGGTTACAATTATATCACCGGTTGCATTTTCAAAACCTGTTCGCAGAGCTTTTCCTCTTCCCATATTTACGCTATGTTGTAGTACACGCACATTTAGATTTTTTGATGCAAATTCATTGGCTAATTTAAAGGTATTATCCTGGCTTCCATCGTCTATGATAAGAATTTCATAATCTTTATAATCTTTAAGAACATCATCTATCTTTTTTAGCGTTCTTACAACATTTTCCTCCTCATTGTACATGGGAACAACAACAGAGACTTTCATTATCTGCCAACTCCCTTAAAGACAAAACCTGCATCTGAAACATCCTCTGGATCAAACATACATCTTCCATCTACAAATACACATTTTTCGTTTGTTAATTTTTTTATCCCTTTTAGATTCATATTTTGAAATTGTTTATGCGCTGTCGCAATTATTATGCAATCTACACCCCTCACACATGCTTCAAGTTCGCTGAAGTGTTTTACATTCAAATCATCCCCGACGTTTTGTATGTAAGGATCAAAGGTTTTAATTTTGGTATTATATCGATGTAAGTTGTTTATTATATCTCGTGAGGGAGAATATCTATAATCATCAGTATTTTCTTTGTATGATAATCCCAAAAGAGCTATATTTGCTTTTTTAATATCCTTATCTATCTTACCTAATCCATCTAAGACAAGATCCACAACATGTTGCGGCATAAAATCGTTGATCTCTCTTGCAGTCCTTGTAAGTTTTGCATCAAATTTTGATTTTCTGGCTTCATCTATTAAGTAATAAGGATCCATTGGAATGCAATGACCCCCAACCCCAGCTCCAGGTGTTAAAATGTTACAAAAAGGTTGTGTATTTGCAATCTTTATTACCTCTCTAACATCGACCCCAAATATCTCGCACATTAAAGCCAGTTCATTTGCAAAGGCTATATTTATATCTCTGTAGGTATTTTCAGCAATTTTTTCAATCTCGGCTATCTTTGGACTATCCACAGCTATGATACCCTTTTTATTTATAAGGCTGTAGATGCATGAAGCGATTTTAGTACTTTTTTTATCTAAACCACCAACGACCTTTGGATAGTTCCAGACAATATCATCAACAACTTGTGGTGATTGGACTCTTTCTGGACAGAAAGCAAGACCAAAATCCGCTCCTGCTTTCAAACCACTTTTCTTTTCCAATATATTTTTGATTATGCCTTCTGTTGTACCAGGTGGCACTGTACTTTCAATTATTACTATTGATCCTTTTTTTAATCCCTTTCCAACAGATTCGGCTGCCTTTTCAACTGCAGAAATGTCTGGATGCTTTTTGTCATCTATTAATGTTGGTACAACGATTATGATGGCACTGCTTTTTTTTGTAGCATCTGTTGCATCAACTACTGCCCTAAAATGCTTTGTCTTGATACCTTTTCTCAATAGTCTCGGCACCTTTGGTTCGTAACATGGCAAAATACCTTTATTTAAAAAATCAACGATATTATCGTTTATATCAACACCAATAACCTGTGCTCCAGCATCGGCAAATATAAGAGCAAGGGTCAATCCGACTTTCCCCAAACCAACTATTGTTACAATTAAATCTCCATCTTCCAAGGCTTTTTTTATGTCAGAACAATCCATATTCATTATATTCATAACCACAGCCCCTAAGCTGTCTTTGGGAATAGAAGAAAGGTATGATGCATCATAAATTTTTTTTTATTATATTCACCATTTTACTTGAAGCATCTCCTCTCCCAAATATATCTTTTAGCTTCTTATCTGGCCTGAAATTAACTACAGATTCTATTATTAGATCCTCATTGGTTCCAACCAATCTATTCCAGCCTTCTTCAACAGTTTCTACCCATTCTGTGGTTTCTCTTAAGGTTATACATGGAACTTTAAGTATATATGCTTCCTTTTGGGCTCCCCCAGAATCTGTAAGCAAGAATTTTGATCGATCAAGCAAAAATAAAAACTGCGAATAATTCAGTGGTTTTATTATCATCACATTCTCAGATATTTTTTTCATAAGTTCATATTTTTTTAGATATTTTTTTGTTCGAGGGTGAAGTGGAAACACTATTTTCTCAGGGACTTGAGACAGTGCGTGTATTATATCTTCAAGATTTTTCTTGTTATCTGTGTTTTCTGCTCGATGTACGGTCATCAATCCATAAGATTTTTCTTCCAATCCATATTCATCAAATATAGACGATGATTTCATGGCTTTTAGATTTTTAAGGCATGTTTCAACCATTATGTCTCCGGTGATATAAGCACCATCGGATATATTTTCATTTATTAGATTTTTGTAGGAATTTTTTGTAGAAGCAAAAAGAAGATCAGAGCAATGATCCACTAAAACCCGATTGATCTCTTCAGGCATTCGCTTATCATGTG
>CAZLGO010000105.1:0-3066 GCA_964559295.1 uncultured Methanobacteriaceae archaeon | reverse complement strand
CCAAGATCCAGTATCTTTGCATTAGGATCCTTTTCAACCATATCAAGAATTTTTTTCATTATTCTCCTGCATTGCTTGCTTATAAACTTGATTATAAAACTGCTTATAAAACCCCATCAGTTCAACACCCCCTCATCTAAGTTAATTTCCCTAACATTTTTCAATTTTTTGGTGATATTGTTACAACATGATCCCTTTGAACTTTGGAAATTTCAGCTTTTTAACTGGATTTACATATTATCCTTTTAAATTATCTTGGGCGTATTTAGGTGGTCAACTTTACAGAATATTCATTTTAATACCTCTAAATAGATATTATCATCAGTCAAGGGATGTTCTTTTTCAGTAGTTGTGCATAAAACTGTGACTTCATGGTGTTTTGGAAGCCTTTCAGCAATTTTATACATGTAAAATTCAGCTCCACCGCCCTCAGGATAAAAATAAGGAGATATCATGAGTATATTCATGAAATACCTCCTAAATACCTTAAAAACATTCTTGCAGAATATAATAATCTTCGAAGCTCATCCAATCCATTCTTTCTTAATACTTGATTTAATGCAATCTTAACATAGGAAAATGTGAGATAATAGTCTTTCAATATTTTGTTGACTTCTTCTGTTATCTCATCTTCTGTAAGTTCTGGGTATCTGATTATGGACTTTTGGTGTCCGTTCTCGTCGAGATACTCATTAGGGTTGCTTGTCACAAGATAACCATTTCTAAGGCACCATTCGTAAAATTCTGTGCCTGGAAATGGTGATGCGACTGAGACTTGTAGTATGTCAGGTTTTATCTCACTTATAAGTTTCTTTGTGTTTTGGATTGTTTTGCGCGTCTCGCCTGGAAGGCCAATGATGAAATCTCCATGTACAAGAAGACCTGCACGTTTAGCATCCCTTGAAAATTTTCGTATCTGATCCACCGTAATACCTTTCCTAACATTCTCTAGGATGTTATTGTTTCCCGATTCGAAGCCTACAATGAGTAGGCGACAATTCGCCTTTTTCATTTCTTTCATGGTTTCATAGTCTAGTCCAACTCTTGCATTACATGCCCATGTTATGTTAAGGTCTCTTTCCTTGTATTCTTGGCAGAATTCTAGGACTCTCTTTTTGTTTATAGTGAATGTATCGTCCTCGAAGAACACTTCTTTTACTTGTGGCAGGTTCTTTTCTATCCATTCGAGCTCATCAAGGACGTTTTCTATGCTTCTTACCCTGTATTTTCTCCCCATGAGTGTTTGAGGCCATGAGCAGAATGTGCATTGGAATGGACATCCTCGACCAGTGAAGATTTGGACTTCTGGGTAGAGTGAGCTTCCTAGGAAATAATCTTCAATGTTAAGATACTTCTTATAAATTTTTGAGACGAATGGTATGTTGTCAAGGTCTTTTGATGTGGAAAATTCTCTGTCAGGGTTATGAATGATTTTGCCATTTTCCTTATAGGATATTCCTTTTACTGATGATATGTCTTGTGATTCATTTAATCTCTCCGCCAATTCCTTGAGGGTGAAATCGTATTCATATCTTGTAACGATATCTACACCAGGACTTTGGAGTATTTTATCTGGGAACTGGGATCCTGGAGGCCCTACCAGGACGATCTTGCCATTATAATTTCTTTTTATGTACTCTGCGATTTTGATGTCGTTATTGAGGCTGGGGAAGCTAGTGTCTATTATTATTAGCTCTGGTTGGAATTTTTCTATATCTTTTAGTACGTCCTTTTTGTCCCAATTCCATGCGGGCGCATCCACAAGCTTGATTTGATAGTATTTATCTAGTAGGGCGGCGGCATATGATAACCATATAGGGTAATAGAGTGTTCCACCTCGTCCCGTGTCCTGCCACCTCATTCCACGTCCGAAATGTGGCATATAGGGAGGGTTCAAAAGGTAAATTTTCATTTGAATACACCTCTTATCATCCCCACACCATAAAAGAGCACCCATGAACTAACAAGACCAAAAAAGGTTAAGCTATCACACTCCGAATCTCGGGTGTATGCTAAAGCCACAATAAAACCCACTAGTAGACTAAGGAGAAGTAATATGATAAGGGTTATGAGGAAAATTTGGTTATAAAATGATAGGATTAGAAGTCCTATGATGATGAGTATGTAAATTGTTGGCGCGAAGTGGAACCACCGGGCCATCCTAGGATGGAGTTTTGTTGATTGCATCCTTCCAAGACCATAATAGTATGCCATCTTCATATATTTCCTCCAGTTGGGCCTCCTATAATGTTTCACTCGTGCAAAAGGCGTGTATATTATCTTGTAACCCCTCTTTCTTATCCTATAATCTAGTTCTTCATCGTCTGTTGTTACGAGATCGTGATTGAAGCCTCCAACCTCCTCTAGGACATTTTTTCTATACATTACATTACATGTGGGGTTGTGATGTATCTCATGTATATTGTCAGCTTCATAGGCATATCTTGCACCGGGTTTGCTAAGGAATGATAATGCTAAACCCACACATTTTGCAAATGGTTTATCATCATCTGGTGTAACATTCGGTCCCCCAACAGCGGCTACATTATCACCAAATGGTTCAATAAGCCTTTTTATCCAGTCAGGGTCTACTATGCAGTCTGCATCTGTAAAAGCTATGAAATCTCCATTAGCTTTTTTGACGCCAATGTCCCGGGCCTTTGAAACCCCCACACCCTCTGTTTCAATGTACTGGTAATTGAACGACCAATTTGTCCCGAGTATAAGCTCCCTAGTATTGTCTGTTGACCCATCATTTACTATCACTATCTCCAATAAATCCTCTGGATAATCTAGTCTTTCCATTGCATGCAGACAACGATTAAGGATCTTGGCCTCGTTTCTCATTGGTATAACCACTGAAACACTTGGGAGCATTTTAACACCCTAATAGTCATTGTGGAATCTTCTTTTCAGCATGTATTTTATGTGTCTCCAGCCGTCCTTGAAAGAATGGAGTTTGGGTTCTCCTTGTCTCCGCCTATATGGTATGGGTATCTCCTTGATTTTCAAGTTTTTTTCTGTGGCTTCTATGACCATTTCTATGGCGAATTCCATCCCAGGCGC
>CAZLGO010000104.1:0-3119 GCA_964559295.1 uncultured Methanobacteriaceae archaeon | reverse complement strand
TCCCTTATGTACTTTTTTGCTATTATTGTCCAATCGAGATTATCTAAAGCATATTTTCTTGCATTTTGCGAATGGCTCGAATTATCCTTTCCTAAATATTCAACAATTTTTTCTGCAGCTTTATGAATATCGTTAAAGTTTACAATAATTCCACATTCGGCATCCTTTACTATATTCAAATTAGGAATATCTGAAACGATGCAAGGTAATCCGGATGCTATAGCTTCTAATAATGTTAAAGGCTGTCCTTCATATTTAGATGTCATAATATAATAATCAGAACATGCATAAAGATCAGCTACATCTTTTTTGTAATCCACGTGCCCCAAAAATCTGACATTTCTTATCTTTTTCTGCTTAACTGATTTTTTTATCTTATTTAAAAGCTCTCCTTCTCCAGCAATAACCAAAGTTACAGTTTCTATGCTTTTTTCGATAATTGAAAATACTTCAATTAATTTTTGTGGCTGTTTTTGTTCACTTAATCTACCTATACTTAAAATTATCAAATCATCTTCCGAAATTCCAAATTTTTTTCTCAAGGATTTTTTATCTTTGGATGGTTTAAATACTTTGGTATCAACCCCGTTTTGAATATAAATTATTTTTTTCTTATTTATGCCAATTTCTTCTAATTCTTTACAAACTTGAGGACTTACACATGTAAATATTGCTTTTTTTTTAATTTTATTTAAGTAATATTTTTCTATTATAGAAGAAACTTTGTAGTAAAGCTTTGGATTTACATTATTCGATTTATACCCGCGGTAAGTCGTATGTAAAGTGATCAATACTTTTTTAAAGGGGTTATTCCGAATAAAAAAAACATCATGATGAAGCCATACAGCATCGAAGCTATTTTCTTTAAAATATTTAGAAACTAGATACCAATAATAAATCAGACCCACAATACCTGATTTTTGCATAAAATCGTAATTTCCAAGTTTAATGTCGGGTCCTGATGGTGAACAGATAATACAATCAATCCCCAATTTTTCAAGCTTTTTTACCACATTATATACAACATGCCCAATTCCAGAAGAATTTGGTGGATATTCAGGTGTACAAATTAAAAGTTTCATTTAATCGCCATAATATATTCATTGGGGCAATTAATAAATTTGATTATTTTTCTCAAACCGTTCTCTATATTGATCTTCGGATACCATCCAACCTCATCTTCAATCTTTTTTATATCGGCAAGCAAATGCTCCCTTTCAAGTTTTCGTATTCTTTTTACATCTTGAATAATTTTGATTTCCTTATTTAGGATTTCGCTTATAATTTCTATAATTTCCTTGACCGAATATTCAATTCCACTGCCTACATTATAAACGCCTTCATTTCCTGATTTTAATAGAGTAATTATTGCTTTACAAACATCATCAATATGTATGTAATCTCTTTTAGGCGTAAGATTTCCTAATCTAATCTGGAGATTTCCAGCCTTTATTTGTTCTATTATTTCAGGAATAACATGAGGATTAGTATCATCAGGACCATAAACATTAAAAAGTCTGGCAATTATTGCGTTTTCGCAATTCATTCTCACTAAATCTTCTCCTACCAATTTTGTTTTACCATAGATATCAATTGGACCATACAAATCTTCAGTTAATGGACCGTTCGTAGGTGGATAAACAGCTGCTGAAGATGCAAACAAAATATCCACATCCTCAGAGATAGCTTCAAGTAAATTCCTTGTCCCCATTACATTAACATCAAAAGTTTCTTCTGGATTTGCATTGCAGTAAGGTATGTAATGGATTGCAGCAAGATGAACAATAACATCAGGTTCAAATTCATTTATGATATCAGCCAAATTCTCTGAACGAATATCTATTTTCTTAAACAAAGCACCTTCAGGAATAAACTCTTTATTGCCAACAAAAAGGTTATCTAATATCAAAACTTCTGATCCTTCCTTTAAAAAATGATAACTTAGATGAGAACCAATAAAACCTGCGCCACCTGTTACAAGAACTTTTTTATCTTTCAATTTCATGATAATGCCTCTTCATAAACTTTTTCGAGTCTTCTAACGATTATATCCCAATCATGTCTCATTGCAAATTCTAAAGCATTTTTTTTAAGATTTATAAGCTCATTTTCATTTTTGAGTAAATAGATAATCATTTTTGCTATTTCTTCAGCTGAAAGATCCACAATAAATCCATTATATCCATCTTTAACTACTCCCACAGCTGCATTTTTTTCATGTTTTACAATAATAGCAAGCAGGCCACAAGAATTCGCCTCCAGGATCGTATTTGGGAAGCCTTCTCTTGTGGATGGCAAAACAAAAATCTTTGATGCTTTCATATATGAATAAACATCTTCATCTCTCTCGATGAATCCAAAAAAAACAACATTATTGTCTAAACCAAGCTTTTTACTCAGTCTTATAAGATTTTCCTTCTCAGGACCATCTCCTATCACTCCACATTTAATATCTGGGATTTCTTCTTTGGCTTTGGATATTGCTTTTAGTAGAACATCAACATTCTTATGGGAAATTAACCTACCTACATAAATTACATCAAAATCCTCATTACTTCGCTCTATTTTTTCAACTTTTTAAAAATCGATGCCATTTGTAACGACCCTTATATTCTCTTCAGAAACCCCTAATAACTTCAAATCTTCTTTTATTTTTTCAGAAATTGGAATTGAGAGATGTGGCATCTTTGAAGTTATTCTCTCCACACACCAACCAAAGAAACCTTTTCTTCCCAAATACTCAAACCAATAATCACCCCATATTTCATACCAGGTTATGATAAGTTTAGATTTTTTAAACAAAGAATGCATTTTCGCTGAAAAACAAGAAAAATAGGGAAATTCTTGGCAATCAATTACATCAAATTCACCTTTAAACCCGATTAGAGTTTTAAATCCAAAGTATAAAGCCTCTTTTATTGATCTTATCCCACTAACATATAACTTATCCTGCTTCCCAATTCCATGAAGATGAATTCCATCTTTAACGATGTTATCTTCACCATCCCACCACTTCAGTCCAAAGAGATGGACTTCATGTCCTTTCGCAGCCAAACGCTTTGAAATTTCGTATACTCTCTTTTCTGCTCCTCCTTTTACCCATGGATAAACAGCATCAT
>CAZLGO010000103.1:0-3265 GCA_964559295.1 uncultured Methanobacteriaceae archaeon | reverse complement strand
ACACAAAAGAAAAGATCCAGAGGCTTGCTGTGGCGTGAAAAATCTAGGACCCTATCTAGATTGTATCTCGGGACATAAACTTCCTGCAATGATCCAAGATAATGGTCTTGATCCTTTAGCGATGAAAGGTCTCAGTAGCAAACCTTCCAAAAATTGACAATGAAGACGACGCGTCAATTTTGATCCTGTTTTTTCTTATATAGGCTCTAAAGTTTTATTTTAACCCTCCTAAATGGTCTTATCTTTAAATTATTTTTCTTATAAATATTTTTAAAAGAATATGCAATCACCAAAACACCATTCTGATATGCATCAAGCAACGCACGAGAAAAATCAGGATCCATTTTGTAATTTGAAGAAAATTCTAAAGCATCTTCCCTCATTATCAGAAACAAAACTGCAGAATCTAAACCTTCTTTTTTTGCTCGTGTTAACTCTTTTATATGTTTTCTTCCCCGTGATGTAGGTGCATCTGGAAACAAAGCAACACCATTTTTAACTAAAGTGCAGCCTTTGACCTCGACCAGCATTTCCTTTTCATTATTTGAGAGGAGAAAATCTATTCTACTTTTACCGTGAGTATACTCTCTTTTTTCTACAAAATACCCTTTAAATTCTTTTATTTTTCCGGATTCTATCAAATCAGCAGCTATATCACTGTGGAAGCCGGAATTTATGATCACCCATACATCATCCTTTAAAACTGCAACGACATCATATTTTGTTTTTCTATCGGATAAATCTGAAGCAGCTTCTAATAGTAGCTTTGCATTTGGAGTTAAGAGTTCCCTGAGTCTACCAGGATCTTTAAGATGAGCCTTTTCCAGTTTATCATCAATTCCAAATACAACAGTGAATCTATTCGGTCTTTCTATGAAATTTCCAGATATTAAATTCGAAATCATCATTTTAATCTTTTTGAATCAATTAAAAATCAATACTATCCACAGTCAAAACAAACTCATCAGCATGTTTTTTTGTAATCTCATAAGGTTCGTACATATATGTCTCATATAAAATTGCAGGTATGCCTGCTGTTATCAGAGGAATGGTTACATAGGGGGGACTCGTTTGGCTTGGAGGAATATAATATACCAACCATGAAATTCTATCCTTGATATTAAGGGCAATTGATTCTCCCCTATTGCCACCAACAGGAGTAAATACAAATCTTTTTTCTTGATAATTCCCTCCATTGGAATGTATATCTACTGCCAATTGGAATTTTTTATTTTTTATATCTGGCACGACATAATTATAGGCAAGGAGTTGACCGTTCATCCTTCCCTCTTCATAATCATCTGCATCTTTGGTCACTATGACTCTGTAGATATAATAACAATATTTCAACGATTTATCATTGGTTTTGATTGATTCGACAACAGCCTTGTGTGCATTTGACTCTAATGGATGTACTCCAACAATATAAGCAATTTTTACAGAAGAATATACATTTCCATATGGTCCTTCTTTTATAACCGCTCCATAACTTGTGTTACCTAAAAGTTCAATTGAGCTTGAATAAGTCTTTTTAGAGTAACTGTGTGAAGCTTGTCCCTGATTCTGAAGATTTTGCTGGCTTATACACCCTGAAATGCCAGCTATTACAATAGTTAGCAATATGATTAAAAGTATCGAGTTTTTCATCGATATGGATCTATTCTTAATCATTAATATCTATTGGCTCATAGAACATTGAAAGATGATAAATATAATTCAAAAATACGTAGTAAAAAATAGCTGCGTAGAAAACTCACTATATAATAGGAGATCAATCTAATCCTTGAAAAGGAAGGAGAGATCCTATCTTTAATATCAATGAAAACAAATTTTCAAATCATATCTACGCTCAAGATCAACATATGATTATTTTATGTTTAAAGAAACGTTTAAGACCGACTTTTGATTCGATACCTAAGATAAAGATATCATTGGTTTAAAAAAGGTTTCACACTTCACAAACCCCGCAGAAATTGCAAATCAAAGATGCAGACCTTTGAGGGCGTACTCGATCAAACGGTTGGACTATTTGATATAGAGAAACCATGGGGAGCAATACAGGACTTCATCAAGTCATGGGAACAAGCTTTTATAAGAAGGTTGGAGAAAATTTTTGTGAACTTTTCCCAAAAGTTCAAATGCGGACTTTTGATGTTGAAGTTTGACGAGGACAAATATCACAAAAGATTAGTTGAAACCGTTATTTCGGTGGAGAAAAGAGTGTTTGGAGATATCAATCACAGCAGAAGTGATAGATTGAGGAACAAGGAGAACAAGTTGAGGAACGTCTGCTACAACATACATGGGTATTTAAAGCATTTATCTTAGAAATTGTAAAGGGTTTCTACAGAGCTTAAAAATCAACTGCGTTTAGATTCATATTACCTCCTTAAACAATTTGTCAATTCAAGCTGAGATGTTCTGATTAGTCAAATATAGTAAATGAGCGTTCTATATTAATTATTGTGTTTTGGCTTTTGTACAACATCTGATAATGCAATTTGTGTCCATCTTAGATAAATTTTAAGCATTGGAAATTTTTTTGTATCCACCTTATTTCAAAATCCCACGCTAGTGCCTTTTACAAACATTTCAATGAATGTCAAGGCAAGCATGATTACCAAGAAAACTATTGCTCTTGATTCACTAACTTTATACAAAACCTTTGGTCCAACATAAAGTTGCAAAATAAAAGAATATAAAGCTGCAAACAACGAAATATAAGGTAAAAAACCACCAAGTATGCAAGGGCCAACTCCATAGCAGGATGCTTTCCAGGCATTTAAAATTGGACCCTTACCACCCATTACTTTAAAAATCAGGTGCAAAAATAACGTCAAAAATAACAATATGATAACAGAAAAACCAATTATTAAAAGCGCTTCAATTAGGTAGGCAAAGATTCCGTATTGAGAAAGTAAGGTATCTTTTAGAAATCTAAAAGCTATAATTTGGGCCTGATACGATGAAGAAAAATCAGTGCTCTCAACACCAAAATAATTTACAATAGGCGTAGCAATTGAGATAATTATTGTAATCATCAGAAAGAATTTGAAAGCAGGTTTCCAATTTTCCTCTCTAACACTTTCAAAAAATTCAGGCGGATTTTTAAGCAGATTAAATAATTTCATTTTATCACTTATGAATCAGGTGATCAAGATTACAAGGCAACTCCAAGTTGCAATATGCTAAAAAAGTTTGCAAGATCCTTTTAAGGTGCTAGATTTTCTGAGATTTTCTGAGAATTCTTATAACTTCATTTTGA
>CAZLGO010000102.1:0-3291 GCA_964559295.1 uncultured Methanobacteriaceae archaeon | reverse complement strand
CTATAACAGGGAGCCTTGATATCCCCATCCTAAACATGACCCTTGCAGCATCATCTATAGCTACATCCTTCTGTGTGACTACAACATCCTCTGACATGACCTCACTAACTACTGTATCTGGTGATTTCAGCAACAGATCAAAGGAAGTTATCATGCCGATTATTTCACCATTTGAAACTACAGGAAAACCATCGTGTTTTGTTTCATACATAAGTCTGGTGACCTCTTCTATAGTCGTGTCAGGAATCACAGTGATAACATCCCTTGTCATGTAATGCTTCACAAAAGCTGTGTTACTCATTTGACTTCCTCCATATGATCCTATCATTGCACATTATTTCCATGATCCTGTGGTGAGGTATCCTGGTATCATCATCCAATATCAAAAATCCTCTCTCCACCTTTTTTATCCTGTTTCCATCTATAGTCTTTATATTCATTTTTGCCCCTCTGTGGATATATGTAATTCTACAATTTTCTATTTCTATTTTAGGGTGCCACAGGAGCATGTTTATGATATTTTTTGCCAATTTTTCACTCTTTAAATGGCTTCTATAAGCATTTTAACAGTCTTTGCTGGATCAGCTTTTCCTTTTGTAAGCTTCATAACCTGTCCAACCAAATAATTCAAAGCTTCTTTTTTTCCTTCTTTATAATCTAGGACAGCTTTTGGATTCTCATTTATTGCACGCTTTACAGCTTCTAAAACGCCTTTTTCATCAATTACACCTACTAAACCCAATTCCTCTGCAATTTTGCTTGGTGGTGCTGGATTTTTAGGCATTTTCTCGATTACTCTTTGAGCAGCTTTAGGTGTTATTTTTTTGTCTTTTATCATCTGCAGAAGCTCTATTATTTGGGATGGTTTTATACCACTTTCTGCAAAACTCATCTTGTTGTAGTAAAGTACCCTTTTAAGCTCATCTCTCATCCAGAGTGCTGCAAATTCTGGATCTATTTTTTGTGCAACCTCTTCAAACGCATCTGCAAGCTCTAATTCTGATGTTATGACTTTCGCATGCTCTTTTTTGATTCCATATTCTTCTACAAACCTTTCTGTCCTAATATGAGGAGGCTCAGGCATTTCTTCCTTTATCCTGTCTATAACTTTATTTTCTATGTGCATTGGCGGGAGATCTGGATCAGGTATATAACGATAATCTTCAGCCTCTTCTTTAAGACGCATTAAAACTGTGATCATTTGTGTTTCGAGGAACGCTCTTGTTTCTTGCTTTATTTCAACTCCCCTTTCAAGGAGGCTTTTTTGTCTTACCATCTCAAACTTCAATGCCTTGTAAGCACCCCTTATTGAGTTTATGTTTTTAATTTCAACTCTTTTTCCGCCCTCAAGAGAGATATTCACATCAGTTCTCATGGTACCTTCCCCACGGGCATTGCTACTATATTCTAAAACTCTTATGAGCTCTCGCAGAAAATTCCTTGCCTCTTCTGGAGAATTCATATCGGGTTCTGTTACGATCTCGATAAGTGGTATCCCAGACCTGTTAAAATCAACTACTCCTCTATCTGGATTGTATTGACCTGGATCTTCCTCAAGATGGACTTCTCGTATCCTTACACCACCTAAATTACCGTTATATCCTATAGGCAGCGATGTTCGTTGGTAACCAGATGGAAGATCAGGATAGTTGTAGTGCTTCCTTTGAAAATAGGTCTCTTGTAATATATTACAACCAAGCATTAGAGCTATTTTTATTGCACCTTCTATGGCTTTTTGATTTGGTGGATATGGTTTTGCCCCTGGTTGGTTTAGACAAACAAAACATGTGTTTGAATTTGCTGGTGCATCCTGATAATTTGTAGGACACACACAAAAAAGTTTAGAGTTAGTTTCAAGTTGAACATGAATCTCTAATCCACACTTCATCCTAATTTTCATTCCTCCCAAGTATGGAACTGTTTGATTTATTATTGAGACATTTTTCAATATATCTTTTTATGAAAGGTTCAAGTTTTAGATTTTGGTTATCGGTTCTTGTCAATCTATCTAAATCTGTAAATGTTCCTATAAGTTCCCTTCCTGCCCAGAGTACTTCATCTTCAACTTTTCTCCCATAAGGTGTCCCAAACATCTTAAAAAGCGGAAATTTTGTAAGTCCATTAGCTCCACCCAAAAGCAGCAATCCAATATTTGAAAGGTTATCGATCCACGTGCCTGCGATTATCTTAAGTTTTGGAAATTTTATTCTCACAGCAGATACAACCCCTGCATAATAAAGAGATGCTGGTTGAGGTGTTTTTTCATAATAGGTATCTTTATGGGGATTTAATGAATAGAAGGTTACTCTATCAATACCTAAATCCCTTATCATGTCAAAAAGATATTCTAAATCTGAAGGTGATTCTCCAAGACCAAGAATTATGGTTATTGCCTTCCTAAATCCCAAATCCCCTGCAATCTCAAGCATCTCCACTATATCATCCAAAGATTTGCTTGGACAGATTTTACGGTGTAGTTCAGGATTTGCAGTCTCAACAGCTCCAGTTATCCCTGCAACCTCATTGCCAAATGCATCCAGATCTTTTGTTATTCCAACATTTAGCCAGAGTGGTTCTTTTGTTATGTTGTAGATGTTTTCTGAGATAGATTTTATCTCATCAATGGAAAATGAACCATATCCTCCAGATAAAAACTCTATTTTCCACCCAATTCGTCTGCATAATTCAGCTTCAGCTAAAATCGAATTTATGTTTCTTTTTGCTTTTTTTGGATCCTTTATCTTCGGTTTTTGGGCTGACATGTAACAGAAGGCACAATCACCCTTATCGCACCACCAAGATAAGAATATGGCACGTTCAAGTGTTATTTTGTTTCCATGTTCCTTTAGGGTGATTTCATTGGCTTTGTTGACGAGATCCAAAATTCGGAAGCTTTCTATTTTTTTTATGAGATTCATGATTCACCCTATTGATTAATTGTAATGAGATTTATAAATACATAGATGTTATTGGTTTGGGAATGAAATATCAATCGTAATTTCAGCTTTATCTCAATTAGACATGGTAAACATGAAAAAAATCAAAAAAATGCAATAAATAAAGGAATCCATGATCCATAATTGCTATCCTTTCATATCTACATTAGGCATTCACATAAGAGAGATATTATATAGACATATAAAGAGAGGTTATAAGGTTGATTAATACTTCCAAAATATTTTTATAGTATAAATATCAACGTAATGAATACATCAAACATGTTGTTTATATTTTAAATTGCCGCCGTAGCTCAGTAGGTAGAGCGTTCGGCTGTTAACCGAATGGTCACAG
>CAZLGO010000101.1:0-3298 GCA_964559295.1 uncultured Methanobacteriaceae archaeon | reverse complement strand
CACACCTTTGATAATAGACAATAACGACCCAAAATGGGTTTTGTTGGACTCCATACTTAAAATTTTCGGTTCGAGGAGAATAAAACAAGAAATGGCTAAACAGGGCATAAAACCTGTCAATAAAGCTTCAATAATGCTGAAAATAATATTGGTTGCGATGTTTTTCTCTCAGGATGTATCTTATGTGATTAGAGAATTAAAAGAGAAAAGCTGAGAAAATTTACGAATATCCATGAAATCCCATCTGATAGACAAATCTACAGCTTTTTAAGCAGATTTTCAGAGGATCAGTTCATAAGTCTTGTTTTAGGAATATTGAATTCCATATGCTCAAAAAGAAGGATAAAGAAAGCCAGGATCATCGTAGATTCCACCGATATATGGCTTGATTTGAACTGGTTTAGAAAAAACTTCACCAAGAAATATCTGGAAGTTAGGGAGTTTAAATGGGGATACTCTCCATCTAAAGGTTATTATATTGGTTATAAGCTTACATTATCCTAAAATGAGACCTCTGGCTTTTCTGATCCATCAAGGATCTCCAAACGATTCCAGGATCTTCTACCATAACAAGAAAAGGAGACTACATAGATATACAATGAAATCTGCTGGTTAGGTGCTTTTTGTAGGGATCGTTATATCACTTGGTTTTAACTCAAAGGAGAAAACCACAGAAGTTTGCTGAGTGGTTACCTGTAGGAGGTTAAATATGGTATGTTCATAAAGAGTATTACTGAGATTTTTTCTTTGAAAGTTTTTATCGATCCTTATCTTCCAAAGTCCAGGTCAAGTGATTTGCTTCCAGTCAAGTCATCTTAAAGGTTTTTTTCTATTTGATCAAATTCTCACTCTACACTTCTTCTTTTTGAGAAAAGCTTAAGTATCACCAGACGAACATAAAATAGAAGATCTTTTTGGAGGATGTATAAGTGGCAAAAGGTCTGATAAGAATAGTTTTAGATATATTAAAACCACATGAACCAAATATACCATATTTTGCCAAACGTTTAAGTGAATTAGAAGGTGTAGAGGGGGTAAACGTTACCCTGATGGAGATAGACAAAGATACAGAGACAGTTAAGGTGACCATACAGGGGAATGACCTGAGTTATGAGGGAATAACTGAAGCGATAAAACAATATGGTGCTTCAATTCACAGTGTTGATGAGGTTGTTGCAGGAAAAAAATTAGTTGAAGAAGTTACAACACCTCAGGATTGATGTTACATGCTAAAAAAAATGAAGATTTCACCAGAGGGTCTCCTAAAAAAATTCTTGCCAAAGACCTCTGATTTTGGATTATTGAAGGCAGAACTTACAACCCCAAACATATCAGATGCACTAAAGCATTTGACTGGTGAAGTTAGAGTAATGTCTAGGATAAAACCCATAACCGACGCTAAAACCATAGGAAGGGCTGTTACTGTAAAGACAGCTGCTGATGATTGGGGAACATCTGTTATGGCTATAGACATTGCCAGCAGAGGAGATGTACTTGTTATTTGTTCTGAGGGTGATAATAAGGCTTTATGGGGTGAGTTGACATCAAAAACAGCAAAAGAGAAGGGAATTGCTGGCACGATCGTTGACGGAGCCGTAAGGGATGTAGCAGGGATTAAAAAATTGGGATACCCTGTTTTTTCGAAATCTGTGGTCCCAAATGCTGGAGATCCAAAGGCTGAAGGCAAGATAAACATTCCTATAAATTGTGGTGGTGTTGTTGTAAATCCACAGGATGTGGTTGTGGGGGATGATTGTGGTGTGGTGGTTGTGCCAAAAGAACATTTCAGAGAGGTGATTAGGACTGCTTTTGAAATAAAAAGCATGGAAAATGGAATCATTCGGAAAATAGAGGATGGATTACCTTTGTCGGAGATATTGGATATAAAATGATCAGAAACGGATGTGTACAGATGCAAAATAAGCCTGGAATCATCCAGAGACACAAATGGAACATATTACTCTCTTTTATAGTCGGCATCTTTATCATATTTTTTATAGTTTGGATTGTGGGATTAAAAGACATTTTGAATGTTTTAAGCCGTACAAACTTAAAATTACTCTCCTTAACCTTGCTTTTACAGTTTGTTATCTTAGTTGGATGGACAACTCGCTGGTCGCTGATTTTGGATGTCATCGATCATCCCCCGAGTTTTCGGAGGCTTTTTTTCATGTTGTTTGCAAGTTTGTTTGGCAACAACATAACCCCAGGCAGTGCTGGTGGGGAACCTTTACGTGCCTATATTTTAAAAAAAATTGAGAGAACGCCTTTTGAGGTTGGATTCGCATCCGCAACTGCTGATAGAGCCTTTGAGTTCTTTCCTTTTGCGCTGATATCTTTAGTTGCAGTATATTTTATCTCTACATGGAAGATTCCGCTCTGGATGATGATAATAATCAATAGCGCGATAATCGCCTCTTTGATTTTTTATGGAATTGTGATATACGTTTGCATCAACAAAGAGATTGCTCAGAAAATTATAATATTCATCGCCCGTTTGATTTATCCAATTTTTGGACGATTGACCAAAAAAAACATATCCTTTTCCCATCTCAGCGATAGAATGAGCTATTACATTGAAAGATTTTCAACAGGTTTTTTGGAGATATTAGAGGATCATAAAGTGTTTACACTGGGTTTTATTATTACTTTTGGTATGTGGTTATTGGATATGGCACGTATATATATATGCTTTGTAGCTGTAGGTTCTTATCCTCCGATTTTACCTATGATCATCATCTACAATATTGCATTTTTAATATCCGTTCTTCCCATCTTACCCGGAGCTTTGGGAATTCGTGAGACCACTATGGTTGGGCTTTTTTTTATTGTAGGGGTTTCTCCTGACGTGGTAATAGCAGCAAGTCTTATAGATCGCCTCGTAAATTACATAATACCCACAATCATAGGAGCTTTTGCAGCTATATATTATGGGATAAAACTCCAAAACGAGCATCTTACAGCGGTTTGAATAATTAGTGAATAACAATTGGTCAATTTACTAATCAAATGAACAATCACATTAAACCCTGTTCCCGTATACTGAAAAGATATGCAGGTATAAGTATCAACAGAACTGCAAAAATACTTATAATGATCATATCTTGATAAAATGGGAATATCGAGGTTCTAAGTATGGTATATCGAAGAGCATCCACACCATACGTGAGCGGATCTAAATATACTGCAATTTTAAGCCACTCTGGAAGTCTCTCTATTGGAAATAGAGCCCCGCTCAAAAAAAACATAGGCATCACGACGAAACTCATGATCATGTTAAATCCTTCCATGCTGTCTA
>CAZLGO010000100.1:0-3329 GCA_964559295.1 uncultured Methanobacteriaceae archaeon | reverse complement strand
CTAAAGGAGAGAATCAACGCTCTGGAGAACGAAAAGATAAGATCGATGAGGAAAATGAGGCTTTGAAAAATGAATTAACATGGATTAATCCTTTTGCCAAAAAATTATTAAATCATCTCATTTTATAAAAAACCCTTCTAAATCTACTAAAAAGCTTATTCTTTGCCTAAAAAGGATTTAAAGCCTTCTTGTCAATTTTCACTTCGAAAATACCGCTACTTTAGTAAAAAGCACAATTTATCAAACGTGTATTTCTCAAGTGAACCACTTTACTTTGTTTTCGTGTGTGAATGTACCGAAAAATAGCAGGTAAAGATAAATTGTTAATAATCCATTCCCAAGTGCTAAATGGTTTTTCAGTCCAATGATAATAAGAAGGTACGATGCTCAAAAGAATTGGTTTTCTATAAACTATAAACTATATATATACTTTTTTGATCAAATATAAAGATGAGAGTTAGTTTTTCCAGATAGGCGATTTAAATGCAAAATGCAAAGATCCTTGTTGTTGAGGATGAACGCATACAAGCTATGGATATTAAGCGAAGGCTGGAACATTGGGGATACGAAGTCCCTACCATTGCCTCTTCGGGAGAAGAAGCAATTAAAAAGGCACTCAAGTTAAAACCAGATCTAGTTTTGATGGACATCATATTGAAGGGAGAGGTTAATGGGATAGAGGCATCTCAAAAAATCAGCGATCGTCTGGATATCCCTGTTGTATACCTCACAGCCCACCCTGAGGAGAGTATGGTTCAACGTGCTAAGATGACAGAATCTTATGGCTATATTCTAAAGCCTTTTGATGAGAGAGAGTTGAGGATCACAATCGAGATGGCTCTCCACAAGCATAAAATAAACAAAAAATTAAGAGAAAGTGAAAGATCTTACAGAACACTTTCTGAGAACATTCCAGGTATAGTTTACAGGGTTCTGATAAGGAAAGGTTGGGAGATGCAATTTTTTAATGAGATGGTAAAGGAAATGACTGGTTTTTCTCCTGAAGAACTTGGCCATGGTGAAGTATGTTCCATAGATCCGTTAATAGTACCAGAAGATCGGGAAAATGTAATAAAAACAGTGAAAAATTCTATTGAATCTAAAGAACCCTTTATGGTTGATTATAGAATCAAACACAAGGATGGGAGTGTCAGATACTTTAGAGAACAGGGGAAACCTGTATATGGAGATGATGGAGAGCCTTTACATATTGATGGGGTTATTTTTGACATAACCGAAACAAAGAATTTTGAATTAGAACTTGAAGATGCATATAAAAAGTGGAATAAAACTTTCAATGCTATTGAAGAAGGTATTTGTTTTGTAGATACAGATGGGACAATTAAACAGTGCAATTCTGCAATGGAGAAACTTCTTGGAAAATCCTGCAATGAATTTTTAGGAAGAAAATGCTGGGAAGTGGTACATGGCAGCGATGAACCAATTGAAAACTGTCCTATTGTGAGAATGAAAAAAAGTAAAAAGAGAGAAACCTTAGAACTTCCAATTGATGATAAATGGTTTAGTGTATCTTCAGATCCAATTTTAGATGAGAAAGGTGAATTAATAGGAGCAGTTCATATTTTAACAGATATAACACTGCGCATACAAAATGAAGAAAAAATTGAAAGATTATCTAAACTTTATAACACACTAAGTCAAATAAACCAATCTATAGTGAGAATTAAAGATAGAGAAGAGTTATTTAAGGCTATATGTAAGATTTTTGTGGAACAGGGCAAATTTAAAATGGTTTGGATCGGCTTGGTTGATCCTAAAACAGGAAATGTAAATCCCGTGGCGCACTATGGATATGAAGATGGTTATTTAGAAAAAATATCCATAAACATTAATGATCGAGCCTCTAAGGGAAAACCAACAATATTGGCAATCAAAGAAGGAAGGGTAGTTGTTATTGAAGATATTAAAAAAGAATTAAAGGTCAAATGGCAAGATGAAGCCCTAAAGAGAGGTTATGGCTCTTTAGTATCCATTCCTCTTAAGTTAAGGGGCGATGTAATAGGAAATCTTAATGTATATGCTTCAAAACCCTATTTTTTCACTGAAGAAGAAGTAAAATTGGCGAAGGAGATAAGGAGATTGGTTCTGATATTTCATTTGCCATAGATGCTATTGAAATCGAGAATGAGCGAAAAAGAGTTGAAGTATCATTAAAAGAGGGTGAAGAGAATTTTAGGGCTTTAGCTGAAAATTCCAACGACGGGATATTAATCGCGGCAGGTGAAGGGCGTCATGTATATGCAAACCAGAAAGCTGCTGAAATAACTGGTTATAGCATCCAAGAGCTATTGAATAAAAGTATAGTCGATCTGGCTCATCCAAATGAACATGAAAAAATAATGAAAAATTATAAGAAAAGAATCGAAGGTAAATCTGTTGTTCCTACATATGAAACAGCTATTTTGCGAAAAGATAATAAAACCGTGCCAATTGAAATTGCAGCTTCAAAAACTATTTGGAAGGGTCAAGCTGCTGTTATGGTGATGGCCCGTGATATCAGCAAACGTAAAAAAGCTGAAGAAAAATTACTCGAAGAAAAGGAAAAATACAAAAAATTGTTTGAAGAAGCTGTGGATGGGATAGCTCTTGCTGATTTCGATACTGGAGTTTTAATCGATGTTAATCAATCTCTCGCAAATCTTGTGGAGCGTGAGAGGTCGGATTTAATTGGCAAGCACCAAAAAATTCTACATCCGCATGAAGAATTTGATGGGAAATTTTCTAGAACGTTTGCGCAACACCGCTTGAATAAAGAAGGACAGGTGTTGGAGACGAAGGTCATAACCAAGACTGGTAAAATCAAGGACGTGGAAATTAAAGCCAATATTTTGGAATTAAAAGGTCAAAAAATTTTACAAGGAATATTTCACGATATAACTGAGCGCAAGAAAGCCGAAAAGGCCCTCCGCCAAAGTGAAGAACGTTTCAGACAGGTCGCAGAGAGTGCTGGCGAATGGATCTGGGAGGTGGATGCTGATGGTCTGTACACCTTTGCCAGTCCGGTCTTGGAGGAGATACTTGGCTACAAGCCAGAAGAGATTGTAGGAAGAATGCACTTCTACGATCTCTTTGTGCCAGAAGAAAGAGAAGAGCTTAAAGAAGCGACGTTCGAATTTTTCGCCAGAAAAGAGCCATTCAAGCGTTTTGTGAATCCGAACTTGCATAAAAATGGCACTAAGGTCATATTGGAGACCAGTGGCATTCCAATTCTAGATGAGCAAGGTAGACTTTTAGGTTATCGTGGTGCGGATACAGACATCACAGAACGAAAAAGGATGGAAAAAGCCTTAAAAGAAAGTGAGAAGAAA
>CAZLGO010000099.1:0-3362 GCA_964559295.1 uncultured Methanobacteriaceae archaeon | reverse complement strand
GTACATAAAACTTGCTAAACCAAACCGAAAAACTTAGGTTTTTCAAAATTCTCTGTAAAATGTCTTGGGGAGTTATTGGGAAGTGGGATAATGCAAACATTAGGATGGAGATAGAGAGAGTTATGCATGTTGGTTTCATAGTGACCCGAAGTCCTTCAGAAGAAGATTTTAAAACTTTTTTGAAGTTCATGAGTTTTTATAAAAATGAGAAGACTTCTATTTACCTTTTGGGTAATGGAGTATATTGTGGAAGAAAATGGCATTTTAATTCCCTTCACAAAATTTTAGAAAAATCTACAATTTATGCAAGTTTGAATGATCTTAAAGCAAGAGGTATCCAACAAGAAGATATGATAAAGGATATAATCATTTTTGAGGATTTTGATTTGGTTGTAAGAGACATAATGGAAAACTTAGATCAAATTTTAAGTTTTTGAATCAAGCTGAGGAATATAAATGTCTTCTCTAATGGCGCATCAAAACATGAATTATTTTAAAACATGATTTTGCTAAATTAAAAGGATAAAAAATATTCCATATCGTGGTAATTCCAAAAAAAATGAGAGATGGTTATGTTGAAGGTTGCAATAGTTACAGATGGCCCCTATGGAGAACGTGCATATGAAAACATAGGTAAAGAATTCGATTGCAAGTTTATAGAACTTGAGAAACCATCTTCTATGTTTTTAGACGACGTTGAAATTCCAGAAGATGTTTTAAGGCAGCTTGAAGCTGTAGATATCATAATAACTTATGTTATCCATCCAGATCTTACTTTGGAACTTGTGGAAAGGTTTCATAATAAAGTTAGTTGGATAATTGTAGGTGCATGGAGTGGTGAAGGCTTTAAAAATCAGCTTGAGTGTCACAAGAATGTTATATGTCCTGAAATTATGTGCGATATTGAAAAAAATGGAGATCCTGTATTCGATAAGTTTGCATCCAAGTTTGGAATACCAAAGGTGGAAATAAAATGCAAAAACAATAAAGTTGCAGAAATCAAGGTTTTAAGGTCTTCTCCATGTGGATCTACATTCTTTGTGGCAGAAGAGATGGTTGGCAAGGATATAGAAAATTTACCAATAAAGGCAGGACTTAAGCTGCAGCATTATCCATGCAGAGCTCCTAAAATGAGACTCTTTGCCGATGACGAATGTAAAAAGGAAATGGCAGCGAAATTCCATAAAGATGCTTTTGAAGAAGCTATGGGTAAAAAATAAGGAGGAGACCTTTAATGATCCAAAAAAGTAGGGTTAAACTTTGTTACCAGATAACTAATATAAATATAATGTCTATAAAGCCAAATGTATGGTTAAAATAATTAAAGAACCTTGTAGTTAATTAACTACCTGAGATGATCATATGAAAACAGAGGAAATAATGGCTTTAGACAAAAAATATGTAATGCAGACATATTCAAGACAGCCTTTGGCCTTCCAGAAAGGAAAGGGCGCTGTAGTTTGGGATTTTGAAGGTAGACAATACATAGACTGTTTTGCTGGACTTGCAGTAAACAATGTGGGACATTCTCATCCGAAGGTTGTATCTGCAATTTGCAGGCAGGCAGAAAGGATCATGCACTGTTCGAATCTCTATTACATTAAAGAGCAGGTGGAGCTTGCAAAGTTACTTTCTCAAATATCACCCCACGATAAGGCATTTTTCTGTAACAGTGGTGCAGAGGCAAATGAAGGGGCTTTAAAGCTTGCACGCAAATTTACAGGGGTTGGTGAGATAATCTGCATGGAAAACTCATTCCATGGGCGGACCCTTGCTATGATCACGGCTACAGGTCAGCACAAATACAAAAAAGGATTTGAGCCGCTTCCTTCTGGGTTTAAGCACGTTCCCTATGGGGATGTTGATGCAGTGGCAGAAAGTATAAATGAAAAAACGGCGGCGGTTCTTGTGGAACCTATACAGGGAGAAGGTGGAGTAGTGGTACCACCTGAAGGTTATCTGGTTGAATTAAAAGAGTTGTGTGAGGACAATAACATCCTTCTGATCTTTGATGAGGTTCAAACAGGTTTTGGAAGAACTGGCAAGATGTTTGCATCTGATCTTTTTGGTTTAACGCCCCATATCACCACAGTTGCAAAAGCATTGGGTGGAGGATTCCCAATAGGTGGAGTTCTTGCCCAGAAGGAAATTGCGGATGCTTTCGAACCTAAAGATCATGCAGCAACATTTGGTGGAAACCCACTTGCCTGTGCTGCTGCAAAGGCATCTATCGAAGTTATATTGGAAGAAAAACTTCCCAAAAAAGCATCCAAAAATGGAGAATACTTTAAGGGGAGACTCAATCAATTAAAGAAAAAATATGATTTTGTAGAAGAAGTACGTGGATTCGGGTTGATGCTTGGTATGGAGCTTAAAAGAAATTGTGCTGACATTGTAGATGATGCAAGAGAGAAAGGCGTTTTGATAAACTGTACAGCAGACAGGGTTTTAAGGTTTGTACCACCACTTGTAATAGAAAAAAATCAAATAGATGTGGTTTTGAATGTTTTAGACGAAGTTTTAGGGAATGTTTAAGTCATTGTAAATATCTTAATTTGCATTCTACAGGCTCTTGAATACTAAAAGCATTGTTTAGTAATCCCATACAAAAGCTCCACGCACATTGACTTCTCAAACTTCATTGAGACCTTCTATATATGCTTCTTTCTTTGCCATGAAGTCTTGATATGGGCTTATTTAGAAAAAAGGATTTAAAAAAGTTCTTGCAAGATCTGATGCAGACTTTTTTTTGCTTTTTTGGCTTTTAAGGACTTATATTTAAGATACAGTTAAAGCAAGGGTTAGAATTCCCAACCACTTGCCTTTAATTTTTCCATGACTTCCATGAGATACTTAACTCCTCTATCACCTGCAGCATAAAGAGTTGCTCTTGCCGCATCATCTTCAATATAGTCGAATTTAAACCCAAATGCGTTAAGTTCCCTTCTAACTTCTATTTGTTCTTCTGGAGTGATCGCGACAACCATGACTCTTAAATAGGCAGGTAAGCCCTCTCCCTCTTCTGGTCTAAATTCAAGTATTTTCTTCTCCATTCAACTCATCTTTATTTATTGCAATATTGTTGATAACCCTTTCCCTGTTTTATTTGAGTATTCTTAAAACCAAAACTAATCACGTTCTACTTACCAGCAGACATTGAGATGAAATGTACATAAACTTACGTTTTGACTATCCAATTTCTAATCCAAATCAAAAATAATTTTTTCTGAAAATCCATATCTATCCTCAAATTAATGATAAAACGTTTTTATTTCGTATATTTGCTTAAAAGTATGTATAGAATTTCAAAATAAAAAAAATCAGCCCAGAATCTGTCCAATTTCTGCTTCCACCTGGCTTGA
>CAZLGO010000098.1:0-3570 GCA_964559295.1 uncultured Methanobacteriaceae archaeon | reverse complement strand
CGGATCTTGTAAGTATTGCGGTGTTAGAGGAACTCCAACCTGCCTTAGCAATCTTGCAGGCTGTTTCTATTCTGTCTGCTCCGGCGATTCTGTTTATTGGAAAACTTGGACCTTCTGAATTTAGTTTTTCTGGCCAATTTTCTGGTAGCCTTATCATATACATCTCCACTTCTTCAGTACCTGATCTGCCCCAGTTGCTGGTAAAAAGGATTCTTGTAAAGTCCCTGTTGACACTGGCATGTGGTTCAGCCCAGTAGTCATGTTCCATCTCTTCATTATACAGCGAATGATGATGGGCAAGTCGCACCACACGTCCACCTGGCCTCAACTCAACAGCAAAGATCTGATCATCCATCCATGTGTAGTCTGTAGGATGACCGCCATTATAAGAAGAGACCAGTACCCAGCCAGGCTGTTTGAAGGCACGTCCCGAAACATGGAAACCTAAAGCAGTATGACTGAAGTCTATCGGGATAAGATCTGTTACTTTACCTGTGGCTATGTCAGCCATGGCAATGTGATCAGTGCCTGTATCTTGATAAACCAGCACCTCTCGATTTTGGGCATCGAGAGCTGTATCACCATGTCCTACGTGTGGGACAAGGGCTATTTCATTTTTAAGGTAGCGGTCGTAAACCACCATACCTCTTTCATCATCAAAAGCAAGGAAATAATTACCCAAAGGACTGATAGTCACACTATCTATTGGTGCTTTGTCTACGTCACGCTTGGCAATAATTTTGTTTTGAACTTGATCATATACTATATAAGCAATTGTCTTCCAATCCTGATCTTCCGCCATCAGACCCCAATAACGACCATCATTTGATGGACTACCTTCATAACGTGTCCAAACTGCACTCAGTTTTTTATCAGAGAAATCTTTGGCAAAATCGTGGACTAAGCTCTGTTTTTTAGTCTGTATATCGTAAGCCATCAGCTTGGTACCATGATTGTAATAGATTATATCTGGATTATTGGCATCCCAACGTGGTTCAGTGACTATTGGCATGTTCTTCTGAATTGGTTTTAGAGTTTCTGCGTCGTACAGATACCATGTACCTTGGATACCTCGTACTATCATGTATTTTTCGTTGGCATTGAAAGATTGGACACGCGAATACTCATTTTTCAGGCCAGCAGAGTTGTCATCAGGTGCAATGTCAGTGTTTCGATCAGTGACACGTACCACATATGTACCGAATACTGGATCGGTATACGGAATGCGGGCTTCGGGTTCGGGCATAGAGGGTGTTTGGTAGACTTTAAAATCTGTTATTGTAGGCTCAGTGATCTTTGGCATTTGGGAATTAGAGAATTGAGGAAAAGCTAAAAATATTATTGAAATAACCAAAACGAAAATTACAATTAATTTAAGTGATTTTTTTATTTTTATTACCTCCTTTAAATTTTTCATAGAGATCCTAAAATATAAATAAGGGATCGTTAATTCGTAAAGGAAACTCCTTGATTGATATCAATGAAAACGAACTTATAAAATTTGCGATTGTAGCATTTAAAAGGGCTGAAATGTCCCTACCACTTTATTCATGCAAATACCCAAACTATATTTACACACAACATCAGATATGTTTGATATAGGGGAGTATAGCTGTAGCAGATGGATCAGCTCATTCATCAAGGCATGCGAACAAGCTTTTAAAATTTTTGTGAACTTTTCCTAAAAGTTCAAATACAGATTTTTGATGCTTGAAGAGTTTGATGAGGGCAAATATCACAAAAGGAGTTTATTTGAGACCTTTATCTCGATGGAGAAAAGGTGTTTGGAGATAACAATCACAGCAGAAGTGACGGTTTGGGAACAATGAAAACGATTTGAGGAATTTTGTTACAACATGCATAGACATGTTAAAGCATTTATTTTAGAAAGTGTAGAGGGTTTCTACAGAGCCAAATTTGAATAGTAGAATGGAGGTGAAAAACATGAAACCGCCGAAACCAGAGGTATGGAGAGTATTAGTCACAATATTTGCAGGTTTAAGATGGCTTTTGTTTTTAGCTTTATGGCTATTCTTCTATGCCACAAATGTTAGTTTAACCCAGAATATAGGGATTTTTCTTGCATCCCTCGTTGTCGTTGCAGTAATAATCATTCCTCTATGGGTTCCATGGGGCATGAAACACGCTGATAAATAGACTCAAAAGCAATATCTTAATACATATACATTACAGGAATCACAGACGAAGATAATTTTTGAGATCTTAATCACAAGAATGCTTAGAATTGAAATTTTGGATAGAGAAATGAATTACTAGTTATCGTGGATACATTAGCTCTATCTGAATATAAGGTTTAAAAAAGGAAAATAGGGGTTTAATTATTTATCCTTTGGTATTTCCATGCCGTACCTTGCAAGAGCCCTTCCTATTATCACAATTACCAAAACGGCTATAATGGTTACTAAGATAGCGTAAACGAACAGTGCGGTAAGCTCAGCTCCAGCTTTAAAGTATTGTGCTATCAAGGCCTTTATGGCTTCGTTCCATGCAAGTGCAGCTATTAAACCGAAAGCAGCCGTCATAAGTGCGGCAATTGTTTCTAGAACCTGTTTTCCAACACTATCATCTGTCATCTGAAACCTCCTAATTCTTTTAAGACCATCCTTAATGATTATTGATAACAAAACATAAAAATCTATCGTATATAGAGACTGTCAAGTTATTGAGGGTTGCTAAATTTTTCCATGTTTTTTGTCCAGTACTGCATTTTCCCATAGATAGTTGAGGAATCCCTCAGATATTTTGTATTATTATTTTTATTGGCTCATGATCGTTTTTATGTAGTAATTTTCATCAGAGTTGGTTGTTCGTGGAATATAAGGGTGTCTCATGAACTTTGTGAGTCTCTGGAAATCAAAAAGTATCTTTTTGATGATGAATTTTTGTAAAACCTTTAGTATATCATCGAATTTTCCTAATAGTGTTTCTAATCTTTTTATTGCGGTTTTTTCATTGTAGGTGCGGAATATATTTTTTATTTCTGTGAAATAAAGACATGATCGGATTTTTTTTCCTGCTTATGGATTGTTTTATCTTTTAATATTTTGTATAGGGGCACCCCTATCGTTTTATAAAGATGAAATATGCATTGTTGGTGTATAACACCAAGTTCTTCTGTTATGGTCTTGTATTTTAAAAAGTTGTAAATGACTTCTTTTGTTTTATTTAAAGCTATTTCTTCAGCTACAGATATGTTCAATACGTGATCGTATAATGTTAAACGGAAATCCCATTTTCCTTTGATTTTAATATGCTGCTCATCATAACAGTAATAACCTACAATAAGGAGCCTCTATTGGTGATTCTTTTTAGGGTGATTGTTTAAACACCGATAACTGAGGATTTAAAAACTTCCTTTTCTTTAGTTCTAATGTAATAAATTCTCCGTTTCTAAAAGTACACTTCATTTCAACATATAATTAATATTTAAGATCTCTTATACCGTAAAGCATAAACAGGAGGGAGTATAAACTTCTTCCTGGGGATCGCATGAACACACCTTTGATAATAGACAATAACGACCCAAAATGGGTTTTGTTGGACTCCATA
>CAZLGO010000097.1:0-3642 GCA_964559295.1 uncultured Methanobacteriaceae archaeon | reverse complement strand
ATCTGACTCTTATACCAGTTATAGGACCTGTAATATCCTCTTATGCTATTAGAGCAGCGCTTGAAGGTGAGGATCCTGCCTCTTTGGTAGGTAAGGAGCAAGAGACGTTCTTAAAAGCAGCTCTAGTATTATTGGAGATGGCGAAAGATGATGATTTGCAAGGAAGATTTGCAAGAAACCCACAAGGAACAATTGAAGAAATTGCAAGAGAAATAGGTACAGCGGGAGATCCAGGGGACCGATGGGACAAAGTTAGTCAATATATTAGGGAAGCTTGTAACAACTTAAAATCAGCCATAAGGAATAAAGATCCTAAAGCCATTTTAATAACTGGTGGTGCTATAGCTGCAGCTGTTACAGTGATTGCAGCTGCTTTAACAGATGTCGCTATTAAACCATTCTATGATTCATTAGAAAAAATAAGACAACTTAAAGAAGAAGAAGTGAAATCCCAGCTCAGAGATAACAATACAACCACGACGAGTGGAGGATAAAAAAGGTGATTTCATGGGGTTGTTTAATGGTTTTAAGAAGAGATCATTAGTAAGAAAAGGAGTTGAACTCTTAGATCATGGCAAATACAAGGAAGCTATAAAATATTTTGATAAGATATTGGAATTAGATTCAGAATATGTTCGGGCATGGCATGATAAAGGGGAATGTTTAATAGGTCTTGAAAATTATGATAACGCTCTTAGATGTTTCGATAAAGCTTTAGAATTAAACCGGAATTATTGGAGGGCATGGTTTGATAAAGGGGTGATTTATTACAAACTTAGAAAGTATAAAAAAGCATTGAAATGTTATGATAGAGTGTTGGAATTGAATCCAAGATCTATTAAAGCTTGGTATGCGCGAGGTGTTATACTTGAAAGTATTGGGAACTATGCAGAAGCATTGAAATGTTTTAACAGAGTAACAGAATTAAACTCAGAAGATGGTGATGCATGGTACAATAAAGGAACTATTTTTGTAAAGGTTAAAAAATATGATAAGGCATTAGAGTCATTCGATAAAACTTTAGAACTAAATCCAAAATATACTAACGCATGGTATAATAAAGGCGTGGTCTTAGGAGAGCTTGGAAAGTATGAAGAAGCACTGAAATCCGTTGATAAAGCCTTAGAAATTGATCCTAAAAGAGCTGTTGCATGGTATAACAAAGGAGTTTATCTTGAGAAACTTGGAAAATATGAGGAGGCTATAGTATGCTATGATAAAGCCTTGGGATTAGACTCAAAGTATATTGATGCATGGAAAAATAAAGGAGCTGCTTTTGGCGAAGTTGGAAGGCATGAAGAAGCACTGAAATGCTTTAATAGAGCCTTAAAATTGGATGCAACTGATGATCAAGCATGGTATAATAAAGGACTCGTGCTAAAAAAACTTGGGAAACACCAGGAAGCACTTGAATGCTTCAAAAAAGCCTTAGAAATAAATCCTGATTTTGAACCTGCTAAGAAGATGAAAGAGGAGATCTTATCTTCTGAATCGCAATCAGAATAAAATCATCCTAGTTAAGCAAGAAAAACCTAATACCACCTAAGATCTCTTAATGCGCTTATGGAACCTTCCTTGCAGATTCAAGTAATCTACTGCCACGATCTCATAGCCGATATCGCAGCAAGTAAATTTAATGCCACATGATCTCTAGAAACACCGCCATTGTGGTTTCTGTATCTTTTATAACCTAAAGTGCCCTTCCTGGAATCTCAGGTATTAGGGTAATTGCTTCTGGTATTTTTTTTGCCATCATTCCAGCTATGTCTGGAAAAGTCGAGGTTATTATTGTGTTAGCAGCACGCTGAGATGCTTCTTGGTCATTACCATTAGCACCAACTATATCTGATTTTAATCCTTCTCTTAGAGTTTCAACAGTAACCTTTTCTACCCATGGATCAACATCACTTATTATTATTTCATCTACAGCCCCATCGAGCTCTTTAGCTATAGCCCATGAAGTGAATCTTCCACCGAGCAGGGCAACAGAAGCTCCTTCCAAATCTTTTTTCATGGAAGATGCAGTTGCTGTAACTTCCATCCTCTCATAAACTGGAGCATTTGCTACACAAACCCAATGGGCATCTCCAACTGTTGACCATCCTATTTTGTTTGGATAAAGGTTATGAAGGCCAGCTACCTTTATGGCTCTTGCTATAGCTTCTAATTCCCTTCTTTGTGCAGGTACATTGGTTGAATTTCCCTTTATTTCATCCTGAATTATTTTTATGATTCTGGGTACTCCAAAGTTTCCCCTCTTGGCAGTTCCAGGGGAATATCCACACATATATCCATGATGGTTTTTTGGAAAACCACTTATTATTGCGTTAAGACCTGCTCGCAATCCAATTCTGCACTCATCCTCATATGCTCCATTAGTCGCTACGACCTTTCCTGGCACTAAGATTCTTGCCGTGGCCACAGCTTTTGCAAAACTCTCCAATCTATCTTTAGATCTATTAAATGGACCTGCTTCCAGCACAAAAACATCTGCTCCCATATCTAATGCCTTTTCGTATCCAACAATTAGATCATCATAACCATCTCCAACAAACATGATGGCGAGCAAGCCTTTTCCATATTTTCTTGCTAAAGAAGCAACATCTTCCATCTCGCCAATTGATGCTGCATGACCTTCTCCTCCCTGTTCCCCTATGAGATTTATACACAAAGAAGCTGCATACTTTGCCCATTCTTCCTTCTCATCCAAAGCTTCCTTTTCTTTATCAAAAAGTCTTAAATGTATTCTTCCTCTTGGACATTCAACAAAAGGCGGACCCTGCAAATAACATTGTCCTGGACATCCCGTGATTTGTCTTGGAAATCTCATGGGACCATACATACCAAAGTGGTCGATATCCAATGGGACATCTGTAACTTCTCTAACTTCCTTTATGACATCAATCCCTCGCATCCCATGAGCCTCTGCGATGTCTGCAAATGCATATGCGCACACATGAATAGAAGCTCCAATCATATTAGTAAGAATGCAATTTCCAATTAAATCTTGCTTCATCAGATCAGAGGCACAAGTTCCAATCAAAATCTCTGTTAAATCGCATCCCAGAGGAAATTTTTTAAAATTCATGCCAAGTTTCATGACTTCTCCCATTTCAAGTTCAGATACAGCATCCACAATATCAACCACATCTTTCTTACTCTTTCGCAGCTCTAATGCTGCGTCCATATCATCTACAGCCTCTCTAACCAAATCATGCATTTTATCACCATCTATATTCGTTTCCCATAAATAAAAAAAGAAACCGGATTTAAAGACTTCTCAAACAAATTAAATGTGATATTTCATTGTATAAAAGCCTTTTGGAAGTATGAAAAAAGATGAAGATGCCAAAAATGAATTTTTAATTCCCAATAAGTCATAAAAAGAAAGAAGATTGTATATAAAGCAAAAAAATAAAAAAATTAGACCTTCAGATAAGGTATGCGCTTTCCTTCCTTCTTACGTTCCAGAACATGTTCCAAGTTTTCTGTTTTCTTTTTGTTTGCAAGTTTTTTGACTATACCTAATCCTGGCTTGACCTCGTCAATCGGTTTAACTTCAATGTATCCTTCTTTTATTGCACCTTCAACTATTTCTTTACCTTTTTCGTCTCTTAGTCCTTCGAAAACAGATACCCAAAG
>CAZLGO010000096.1:0-3868 GCA_964559295.1 uncultured Methanobacteriaceae archaeon | reverse complement strand
TGGCGGATTTAGTTGTTGTTACCATGTGTGAGGAACCAATGGCAACCAAAGAAAAAATTAAACGGATTGAAAAGTTTATAAGGAATGTAAATCCCAAGGCAAAAATTGTTCTGACAGTCTTCAGACCAAAACCCCTTGGGGAAGTAAAAGGCAAAAACGTGCTTTTTGCTACAACCGCACCTGATACAATAAAAGAGGTGCTTGTTGAACATCTTGAGGATGTTTACGAGTGTAGGGTGGTTGGCACAACACCGCACCTTTCAAACAGACCACTGCTTCAAAAAGACATAAAAAAATATATAGAAGATGCAGATGTTATGCTTACAGAATTAAAGGCTGCAGCAGTAGATGTTGCAACAAAAGACGCCCTTGATTCAGGTTTGGATGTGGTGTACTGCGACAATGTGCCTGAAGTAATTGGAGGAGACCATGAAAGATTATCCGAAGGGATAATAAAAGTTGTTGACGATGCAATAGCTGATTTTAGAAGATTTGTGCCCTGATCAACCTTTTCAAAAACTGCTGACACAAAGAAAATTTTGGAAAAAGCTGCACGAAACCTGCCTTAAAGATTAATTCAAGATAAGTTTTATTATTTAGAAACCACAAGATATGCTTTCATCCAAACGACCCTTTACTACAACCCTTAAAAAGGGTTGATCCAAATAACTTTTAATAAAAGTTCACAAAATTTGATCAACCTTTAATAAAGGTTGAAAGGCAGCTTTATGCCGCCTAAGTGTGAACTGATTTCAGTTCAGAGATAAGTTTCGATCAACCTTTTCCCGAGGGGTTGTTCTAAGGTTAGATAGGTGATTTATTGGAACATGAAAAACTCAGAAAATTAATATCATTTACTCTGAGGGAAAAAAATATAATAAAAAAGCTTAAAATCCCTCCCGATGCCTTTTTACCACTGCTTTTTTCAATTAAATTTGGGGGGAATTGGAGTTTCAAAACAGATTCCATGAAAGTAATGGCTATTAAAGATAAGACTACCCATTATGATGAGGAGGGGAAGATAGGCTGTACCTTGGAGAAAGTGTTCCTATTTTTAAATCCTCAGATTATAAATCAAGAAGGTATGATCTATCGTCTTGAAAAATGCGGTGCTAAAGAGGAAAGGGAACTTGTAAAAAGACCATTCAAGATAATTATAAATGCGGAACGTACAATAAGAGCTCTACTAAATCCCATGACCAAAAAAATAACCCTAAGGGGAATTGAAGGCCCATTGACCTTTACAGGTTCAACAGCATATGGAATATCCCATGAGATGGAACATTTAATTGGAGAGGAAATTCGCGGAAAACCTTTTTGGGAATTTGAATACCTTTTAGAGTGATCAAAATGGCACATATACACATCCCCGACGGCGTACTTAACATTTCATGGCTCATTTTCTGGTATATAATCACGTTTTTATTTCTTTTGTATTCATTTCACAAGCTAAAAGATTATCCAAAAAAAGCAAAGATCCTTGTAGGAGTTTTTTCAGCACTTATGTTAGTTTCTATGAGTTTACCATTAGGTCCGTACCATCTAAACCTCTCCTGCTTAACTGGATTGATAATTAGCCCTCCACTTACCACAGTATCTGCCTTCATTGTTAATTTGATACTTGCATCAGTCGGACATGGGGGTATAACCGTAGTTGGGGCAAATACATTTCTAATAGGTGTATTGGAGCCGTATTTAGCATATTATTTGTACAAAGCCTTTGGTAAAATGAAAATTCCATTAAAATATTCTGTATTTTTTGCTGTTTTTATAACGCTTATATTAAGCACATTTGCAATGATAGGGATTATATGTTCAGGCATATCAGGTGGACTTACAGAAGAAATTCTAACCCACGAACATACCCCAGATCAAGGTCAAAAAGGACCGATAACTTTAAAAGGTGTCACCATCACCCTTCTTCCAATATCGATTGTAGGTGCCATATTAGAGGCACTTATTACCTCAGCTACCATTAGCTATTTATCCAAAATAAGACCAGACATATTAATTGGATTAAAATGATGGATTTTCACATTATAGATCATTATGCAAATAATATAGAAAGCCCCATACATTCAATAAATTCAAAATCAAAGATTTTAATTTTGTTTTTAACCATAATTACCATAATATCTGCCAGAAACATAAACATGTTTTTTTTGTTGATACCAGTTTTATTGGGTCTTATTTTCCTATCAAAACTATCTCCAAAAAGGATCATCCTTTGGAGTTTCATCCCTCTTTTCTTTGCAACCTTATTTGCAATTTCAATATTAATATCAGGATACCTTGAAAGCTCTACAATTTTTTTGTGGGATCTAAAACTTTCTGTTCTAATCATGTTAAAGGCATGGACTGCTGCTCTTTCTATGATTCTTTTTACTGCCACAACCCCTTCCACAGAGATATTCTTTTTTTTTGATAAATTCTTGCCAAAATCATTTAATGAACTTCTCATTATTTCCTATAGGAGTATATTCATTCTATCTGATGAATTAGAGCATATTTTAGTTGCACAAAAGATAAAAGGAACCATAAATCCTAAAAAAATTATAAAAAACCCCTCTTTATATGCAAACATACTTGGTACCATGATAATAAAAGTTGTAGACAGGACAGAACGACTACATGAAATAATGAAGATGAGGGGCTATTACAGAAGTATTGTAATTTTCAAAAGCCATAAAATGAAAATTAAGGATTATGCATTCATTTTAATTGGTGTTTTATTTCTAATATTGATAGTATTTATCGAGGGTGTAAAAATAACAGGTTTGTGGTGATAAAATGGGTGACGAGGTAGTCGTGGTGGATTGTATAGAACACAAGTATCCTGATGGTACAGAAGTTAAGGTTTGTGGTCTTAAGATGCTGGTAAAAAAGAGTGAGAGGGTGGTTGTACTTGGTCCAAATGGATCTGGCAAAACTACATTACTTTTGCATATCATGGGGATCCTAAAGCCAAGCAGGGGCTTTGTAAGAGTTATGGGAATCGATACTTGTGAAAATATTCAAAAAATAAGACAGAAGATGGGAGTGGTATTTCAAAATCCAGAAGAACAGATCATTGCACCTACTGTGGAAGAAGAAGTTGCACTTGGTCTTGCATCTTCCAATTTATCCCCTGAAGAAATCAAAAAACATATAAGATGGGCTATCAAGATGGTGGGTTTAGAAGGTATGGAAAGGAAGGTTCCTCATTATCTGAGCGAAGGTGAGAAGAAAAAACTTGCAATAGCAAGTGCGATAGTGTTAAAACCCGAAATTTTGATCTTAGATGAGCCAACCATGGGTTTGGACTCAAGATCCAAGTACATGTTCATAAGGCTAATAATGGATGTAACCCAATCTCTTGGATCAACTCTTATCATGACAACCCATGATGTTGATATTGTGCCTTTCGTGGCAGATAAGGTCTATGTTATAAACAAAGGAGAAATTATGAAATATGGAACTTCTTATGAGATCCTTCAGGATGCTGAGTTGCTTAGGGCCGCAGGTCTTACCATGCCCATCATTACGAAACTTGCATTTGAGCTTCAAAAAGAAGGTTTTGGTATAGAGAAACTTCCAGTAACTCTTGAAGAAGCAAAGGATATTTTTATGAAGCACATCGCAAATAAGAGATAAATACAGTTTTTTTGGAAATTCGATCCTTAAGGTACTTTATTTTTCATATTAGATTTTTGAAGGATATCTTAGTATTTGAGGTTAAAGTTATATAAAGAATTTAAAGTAATATTTTATTGAAATAGCTCATTTAATGCTTCAGATCTATCCAAAAAGCTATTTTCAAAACTTTCAAATTCGAAAACTATTTATATAACCTCTAACCCATTGATGAACAAAACAACAGAGGTGATGT
>CAZLGO010000095.1:0-4063 GCA_964559295.1 uncultured Methanobacteriaceae archaeon | reverse complement strand
AACATTTCTATTTTCGGCTAAAATCAGATCATTTTGAGATTGAAATCGATTTTTATTTTGATTTCCTCGTTTCCCAATTCTTTGGCTAAAATCAGATCATTTTGAGATTGAAATTTGAGGAAGAAGACAAACAGAGACACCAGATTTCCCTGGCTAAAATCAGATCATTTTGAGATTGAAATTCGTCTGTAGCAAATCCTCTTTCATAATGGGTTCTTGGCTAAAATCAGATCATTTTGAGATTGAAATTAAGCATATGTGGAAAATGATCTACAGAAAAAAAGGGGGCTAAAATCAGATCATTTTGAGATTGAAATACCATCGATTCCCTTGAAATCTCCTTCAGAGGAAGGGCTAAAATCAGATCATTTTGAGATTGAAATTGATTATGTTGATCATGGTTGATTTGCGTGTTTCTGCGGCTAAAATCAGATCATTTTGAGATTGAAATCATTTTTTTTTGCCTGAGGCGGCTTTGACACCGCGGCTAAAATCAGATCATTTTGAGATTGAAATGCTATGGATCAAGTATGACACTCTTGAATAGTCTAAAATCAAATTAAAATGTTATAAATCAGATACGGAGGATATAGAGTTCTAAAATTCTCAGTTACAATGTGATTTAGGAACGCCTAATTAAGTTGACGTGTTAAAGCATTTATCATAGAAATCAGGGTTTCTACAGAGCCATTTTTTGGCTTCTTTCAAAACTACCAATTTAGATCAATGTAAATAACTCTTGTTGTATAGATATAACAGTAAGCTTTCAAATAGTTTTCTGTTATATTAATATGACAGTTAACCTTATATGTGATTACTGTTATATCAATATAACACATGAGAATTGAGGGACATCTTGAGAAAATTACCAGTCTCCAGCAAACACTAGCCAAACTGGACGATTCAGAAGATCATGAAACCGTAGTGGAACTTTGCATCCTCATATCAGCCCATTATATAAATGCTGCGCTCCATTCTACTGGAAGAATTCGTCCGGATAAGGATATAAAGCATAACAGAATACCCGGCAGTTTAAAACGGGAAAATTATTTTGAGGAAGATAGCGCCAAAATATCAGAATTATTCGAGAAATTGGAGAATATGCGTCTCAGTCAGATCTACGGAGTAGGTAAAAACGGGAAAACAGCCAAAAGAGCTAGATTTTTATATGCTAAGATAATGAAATACTGCGAGGAAGTTATATATGTTGTTTAAAGAGGCTGTGGAATTTACCTCCAAAATCAAAGGATTTGAAGAGATACTATCTATAGTTCTATTTGGTTCAGTTGCCCGGGGAGAAGCTACCAGAGAATCTGATATTGACATTGCCATAATTTACTCCAAAAAGGATGATACTCTGATTAAAAAAATAAATTCAATGGCTCCAGAGAAATTCCAGCTTCTGCATCTAACCATGGAGGAGTTAAAAGATGAACCCACCATCGCCGGAGCCCTATCAGGGGAGGGAATTATTTTATATGGAATGCCGGTGAAGGTAACAGTCGAGGATATAGAATTGAAATCTAAGATGCTTATAGCCTATGATACTTCGAAAATGAGCCAGAATGAGCGTAACAAGCTAAACAGAGCCCTTTTCGGAGGAATTTCAACCTACAAGAAGGGAGAAGAAAGAAAAATCAAACATTATAAAGGAATCATGGATGAAATCCCATCTCAAAAGATTGGTAAAGGAGTTTTACTTGTAGATAGGCGAAATGCTCCAGCATTAATCAATACTTTAAAAAGATTCAAGGCTAAATGGAAAGAAATCCCAGTATGGACATATTAACATATAAATATCGAAAACTACTTTTTGGATTAATTTGCTAAGCTAAAACAGATCAAATTGAATTGAAATTAAAGATAACTGTCGTGCTTACTAAAGAAAAAATTAGGCAAATCTTTAAAATTGCCACAGATGGTTCTTTGTCTTTGCCAGAATGGTTTTATATGACTTATTATGGAAAAATAGTGGATTACAGAAGGATAAAAAAATCTTCTAATATATACTTTTCGTTTTTAAACAAGAGAAAACCTTTATATACAAGACCTTCATGGATATTGGGTATATGTCTAAAATGCTTATTTTGCCATTTTAGACAATATACGAAACCAATTCTTGTAAAAGCGGTTTTGCAAGTTTGCTGAGGTAGAGCTTCAGTATTTTTAAAAAATGCGACGATCAGGTTAGGGGGAATGTACATTAAGCGAAAATTGCCAATTAGCATGCTATTTGTCTTTCTTTTAGCATTGCTATGTGCAAATAGCGTCTATGCAACAAATGATTCGAAAAATACGCCTTTGGTGAATAAAACACCCGAAGAAGTAAAAAATCTGATTTTGAATGATAGCAATTCCATAGCAAATTGTGTATTAAATGGAACAAACACGACTTCTGCTTTTATAGAAGAAAAACATGAGGTTCCAAGCAATGTAAAGCTTTCTGAGAAAGTGACGGTCACCACTCCTCAGTTCTTACTGCTTATGAGCCAGACTATACTATATTTAGACAAGCTTACAAGCTCTGATGCAAGCAAAGCCAAAGAAGCTGCAGCCAATTACGACAAGTTCATCGAAGAACTCAAAGGTGTAATCAAAACAAACATAAAACCTGCTCCAGATCCTTTGGATGCTGTTGCTGCTGGTGAGATAAAAAAAGCTGATTATCTTGACATGGCAAAAAGACTGAGTTCGTTCATCAAGACCAATGGAAGACTTCCAAATCATGTGAACAGTCCTATAGGAAAATTAGGATGTAATTTCTTAGTCTGCGAATTTTCAAATATCCTAAACTCGTACAAGAAGGATGGAAAGTTGCCAGACAGTATCAAAACATATCTTGATATATTTAAATTCGAAACACCTGTCATAGCAGGTTATTTAGGTGCCTATAACATACAGGTAACCAAAGTTTATGTGAAGGCTACAGCAAGATGTAATTGCGGAACACAGAGTTATTACAAGTACTATACAACCGCATTTGTGAACTACTGTCCATGGTGTGGTAAGTATGGAACATTGGCTTTTGAACAGGCAGGAGCATTAGATGGCAATTACGAAGGCATGTGGTATTGTACCTACTGCGATGCTGATTACTGCATAGCTTGCGGAAAGGAGCACGCAATTGGAACCAAAAAGTGGCTTACTCCTTATGTGTTTCCAAAAGGCGAAACAAACAGTACAGTTAACGAAAAGCCAACTATAGTGACAATGAAATATAACTACAAGATTAGAGATTGGTATTTACATAAACCATGATGGATTGCTATTTTTTATTAAAATTAGGCTTCATTAACAGATTTAATGTATAAAACAAAGAAAAATGGAGGCAGCAATTTCTGGCAATGAAAATGTTATTTTTGTATCTTTTTACCACAAGGAGATTTTGTGTTAATGTTGTCGATTGTTAGCAATATTGCTTTCTTGTAAAAATTAGGTTTATATAAAATGATATTCAAAAGGAACATGAAAAAAATGGACATCGAAAAATATGGTTGTAAATGCATATGGATTAGTACCCTACCAACACTGTTTTGTTTAAAAATGATTACAGATAACATGTTGGATGTAATCACTCAAACTGATAGCGATGGGGTTTTTCAATACGTTAGTCCATCAATCAAGGATCTATTGGGATACGAACCTGAGGATATAATAGGCAAGCAAGCATTTGAACTTGTAGATATTGTGCATCCTGAGGATCTAAAAAAAATTGTATCTGCGGTTCAAAATGGTATCAAGACTCATTCACATGATACAGTACAGCATCGTTATAGACACATTGATGGACATTATATTTGGGTAGAAACGGTTGGTAATCCTATATTTGACAATAATGGTCAATTTAAAGGAGCTGTATTTAGCACCCGTGACATCACAGACCGCAAAAAGGCAGAAGATCAGATCAAAAGATCACTCAAAGAAAAGGAGGTACTTCTTCGAGAGATCCACCATCGAGTGAAAAACAACCTTCAGGTAATATCAAGCCTCCTAAGTCTCCAATCAAGATATATAAAAGATAAAGAAGCTTTTGAACTTTTCAAGGAAAGTCAAGCCCGTGTAA
>CAZLGO010000094.1:0-4259 GCA_964559295.1 uncultured Methanobacteriaceae archaeon | reverse complement strand
CACGATAGAGCTTATGATTTAGGATTAAATTCCATTAATTTCATTTTTATGAATTGTAACGCTAAAAATTCGCATTTTAAAATTAATATAAGCTTTTTCGACATTTTCTGGTTTTTCAGGATATACCTTGTGTGATTAGAGAATTAAAAAAAGTGTAGTAATCCATAAATTCTCATCTGATGATAAATCTACAAGTTCCTAAGAAAAAATCTTTAGGAAAATTTCATCAGAAAAATTTATATATAATTGCGCATTAACAAACCCTTTATTATATATATAGGTGGTGAGAATGAATACAGATAATCAAAAACTTTTACTATCTGTGGTTTTGGTAATCGTAGGTTTATCCATTTGGATAGTGTTGGGATTTTTGGGAAGTAGTTTTATCTTCACCATAATCGGAATGTTAATCACAATGGTAGGTGTGGTTATAATAGGCAAGGTTAGGAGAAGACAGTTAGGCAAAGAGTAAAAAAGAGGAATTTTAATGGAGGAAAAGTTTAAGTTAGTCATTGGATTAGTATTGATAGTGTTCGCAATTATTCTGTACCTTCTCTCTCAGCTTTCCACCTCTCTATCCAACTTGGGAACCAATCTTATGTTGATCTTCGTATCTGCCATACTGGCTATAGTTGGCATTATCATAGTCATGAAAAGTGTAGAGAAGCTAGCCTAATCACTATTCTTTGACTTTTTTGGAATACTTGGAGATATTGTTATTCTGATTTTTAGCTAATATCTGATCATTGCTAATAATTGGCTTAAGAATCTATAATATCTTTGGATAAAACGAATGATTTTTGTGGGTTAGAAGTCTAAATCTTGTTTAAAGTTCTTTTAAAACATGTATTGTTCCTATTAAACTAATAAACCCAATTTAAGATCTTAAAATACTTTTCAATAGGATTTATGCGTTTAGCATTTATTTTATTGTTCACCTGGGATTTATTCATTTAAAAGGTTCTTTGGCTATATCAATGAATATTCCATTTAAATCACTTGAAGAAGTTTTATACATATTTGATATATTTTAAGCTATCGTGGATTAAATACAATATAAAACATCTTAAATTGCAGTTTTATAACACTTAAAGTAACCTATAATTTAAAATGAAGCTGTAAAAAATTCTCAAAATTGCAGAGAATCTATCAGTCCAATCTACCTTATCAAACCTTGCTATTTTATCAACCAAATTTTGCAAAAAACCTCATGAGTTTGTAGATCACATCGGTTGAAGGGTGGGTTTCAACAAAATCATCAAAATCATAGGTTTTGTATCCATCCTTTAGTAGCTTTGACATATATGCAATGGTGGTACGTGCTGAAGGTGAAACAGAAAACATTTTTTTTATATCACCAGTCTCAATGTTAACAACCGTCTTTGTAACACCTGTTTTGCCATCCAACACGTTCCAAAATGATCCTGGACCTGCAGAACCTGGTATATGTCCTTCAATCCCATTTTTTGGATCTTGAGAACTTAAAAAGGCTACATCATAATATAAAGATATTGCGTAAGGTATAAAACTGTAGTCAACTTCCGCTGCAATCCCAGAAGCATTTCTTGCAGCTACAACCCCTTCCATTCTGGCAACAGGTGTTGTGCCTATCCCTCCAGTTACATCCCCTGCTGCGTATATATCCTTGTGACTTGTTTCCATCCTTTTGTTTACAATTATCTCATCCCTTTTGCCAGTATCCACAATACCATCTACTATTTCAGAATTTGGGATCATTCCTGCTGCAAGAAGCGCCAAACCCTCAAATTCTCCTCTATCTGTGGATACAGAAGCTTTATGTATGCTTTTTACTGTGATATTTTCATGGATATTAACATCATCAAGGAATTTCTCAACCACATGTTTTTTTATATCATCATCAAGCATCTCTAAGAAATTATAGTCACATAAAACATCCACTTTAGAACCTAAGGCAGAGAATATACCTGCAAATTCAGCTGCCATAATTCCGCCGCCAATTATAACCATCTCATCTGGAATTTGGGTAAGATTTAATATGTCTTTGTAAATTATAGCATTTTGAGTCCCTTCTATTGTTGGAGGAATAAATGGTTTTGATCCTGTTGCTATTATCAATTTGTCGTACTCATATTCCCTACCATCCACAACGACAACATTATCTTCAAGCTTTGCATCTCCATAGACTATCTTAACATCCGCTTCTTTAGTCTCAGCCTCTAAAACTTCCCTTATCTTGTCTATTGTCTTCTTAATCCCGCTTGTTATTTTATTAAATGATATCTCATAATCTTTGGCTACAATCCCAAAATCACTGAATTTTTTTGCATCAGTTAAAAATCTTGCAACGTCATTTAACCCACATACAACCATGCATCCTTCATTTAAGCATGTACCTCCTATTTTATCTCTTTCAATTAAAATTACATCTTCTCCAATCCCAGATGCTTCAATTGCGGCTGTTCTACCAGCTGGTCCTCCTCCAATAACAACGATGTTCATACAACCACTTCCAAGACCATATCTTTATATTGTAAGGTGCAATATTAAAAGTAACTATAATACAAATACAATAAAAGGAGAGATCTCAATGTGTATTGCAGCGCCAGCGAAGATATTAGAAATTGATGGTGATACCGCTGTTGTTGACTTTGGAGGAGTTAGACAAAATGTAAAGTTAAGTCTTGTTGAAGGTGTGAAGAAAGGTAAATATGTTTTGGTTCATTCTGGATATGCTATAGAAGTCTTAACGGACAAGGATGCAAAGGAATCTTTGGAAATATGGGCTAAACTGATGGAGAGTCTTGAAGAAGAATAAAATAAAACTACAAAAGATAAATGATAGATTTAAAACTCTTTTTATTTTTGTCAAATAAGATTTAAATTTCGTAAAAATGGGCCCGCTGGGATTCGAACCCAGGACCTCACGGTTATCAGCCGTGCGCTCTAACCACCTGAGCCACGGGCCCCCGATCAATCTTTCACACAAACTTTAAGAAAGGTTGATCAAAACTTTTTACGTCAACGCTCTCACAAAGGGTTGTTTTGATCAACCTTTTTCTAAAAGGTTGTCATATATATCCTTTACTCAAAAGGCGTATCATCCTCTCTAAACACTCATTAAAAGCATTATTTTTTAATATTGCAACATTACATCCAACAAGAACAGAACAAGCAAGCATGGAAGCTCGAAGTATTTCCATATGTTTCCTTATGCTTTTTATTTCTTCTATAACCCTTTTTTTTGACTTATCAACGTGCCTCCTTTTTAATATATTCTCCTCTGACGATTCTATTATGATTATAATATCAGGTGATAGGACTTCTATTGGCAATGAGAGAATGTATCCGATTTGGGATTGATCTATGCCGTGTAGATCTACCAAGACGTTTCTCATATTTTTTATTTCTAAAGCAGCATCTTCCCAGATGCGATATTGGAGATCGAGATCCAAAGCGAACATCTCATGATCCGAAGATGCCAAACCCTTGCTGCGAGCTATCTCAAGCATCAAATCTCCATAATTTATGTAATTACATCTGATGGTCTCTGAAACACTCTCACAAAGCGATGTTTTGCCAACTCCTGGAACACCTACAACAGCAGCAATGTCCCATACAAACTCCATCTACTTGTTCACCATTTCAGTTATGGCATCTGCCATCATATGGCCTGCAACTGTTATTTCTGCCCTGTCTATCTCATCCAATTTTTCAACTACAAGCCTTGCATTCATTGCTATGTGGGCAGCACTCATACACCCTGGATTTGTAGGTCTTATAACTATTTTGGCAACTGTTAAGTCTCTTTGTTCAACATTGATACTTTCTACAAGTCCCATATCCACAATACTTATACCCATATGAGGATCAGCAACCTGTGAAAGCGCTTCTTTTACCTTATCAACTAAGCCATTTGCCATGGTATCCCTCGAAAATTAAATGAAGTATTTCTTTATTTTCTGTGTTTATATTATTTATAGTTTTTGCAATCAATCCCCATTATGCTCTATGTCTTACTCTTACTGCAACACCCCTATTGGCCCTTTTCATCTCCTCCCCACTCAAAACTGCCTTACCAACACCAACAACCTCGTCATCTCTTAAAATAACCACTTCATCCTTTGGGACTATATTAGAATCAGCATCAACAACGCCTGGGGAAAAAAGAGTGTTTGTTTTGAGTTTAAAATCTATCTCAACCCAATTTTTTCCAATACTATTTAAAATTTTTCCACCTTCTATGTTAAGAGAATACAATCCTGTCCTGGAAAGTAAGG
>CAZLGO010000093.1:4150-4430 GCA_964559295.1 uncultured Methanobacteriaceae archaeon | reverse complement strand
ATCTTCCTTTTCCATTTTAAGCCACTCTCTGCTAATGATCTTTCGATTAATCTAATGTATCTGTAATCATAAGGAATCGTTAAAATAGTCCCTGATGGCATGAAAACAGATGCCCTAAACCCATATTCTCTTGCAATTTCAGTTGCTATTTTGTTTACCCGGAAAGTTTCATCAAGAAGCTCTTCTGTTACCCTTACTTCGGGATCACAGTATTGGATTGGACAGCCTTCCCTTTGCTTTTTGTTTGCCTCTCCTACCTTTTTTATTTGAATATCATAGT
>CAZLGO010000093.1:0-4140 GCA_964559295.1 uncultured Methanobacteriaceae archaeon | reverse complement strand
ATACCTTCCCTTGCGATCTTTTTTGGTACAGGTGTAAGTTCCATCTTCTCATATCCATATCCATTATCTCTTAGATATTGCATTATGCTGCCTGATACTTTTTCTGAGGCTGTATCACCCGTTGCTATTATATCCGCGTTGTATTTTTTTGCAATATCAAGACAACGAAGCTTCATGATGTCTTTACAGATTCTACAGATGCTTTTTCCTTTAGAACCATTTAGCCTTCGCTTAAGCTCATCACCAATACAGTTAAATTCAATCGGAATATCAAGGGATTTTGCAATTTCCTTTCCCTGTTTTTTTGTTATATCCCAGCTCCAGTCATGATAAAAATGAACACAGCACAAAACATCAAGATCAAGTTCATTCAAAATTGAGATAGCAACTGCACTGTCGCTTCCCCCAGATAACATTGCAACGATTTTTCTGCTATTTACGAGTTTCTTTATGTTATCTTTTAATGCTTCAAAATCTCTTAATTTACGATTCTTCTCTGTCCACTCTGAAAAGATCATGTTATCATCTATTTATACATCATGATTTAATCTTTAGCAAACAAAAAAGTTAATACACAAGATACTAAAAGAAAATAAAAAAGATGAATTTATTCTATTATTAAAATCATGGTGATAAAATGAAAAAAGCTCAAGCGTGCAAGAAACTTATTGAGTTTCTAAGTAAAAAAGAGCATATCAGGTTCGCTTATCTTTTTGGTTCTGTAGCCAGAGGGGAGGAGGGAAAACTAAGCGATTTTGATTTGGCGGTTTATTTGGATGAATCCTTAAATAAAGATAAGATGTTTGATCTTCAATTGAAGTTGATAAGTGAAATTACATTGATATTAAAGACAGATAAGGTGGATTTGGTTGTCATGAACGATGCGCCATTGCTTTTAAATTATAATATAATCAAACATGGTAAGCTCTTAAAAGATGATGAGAAGACGAGAATAAGAGTTGAGAGAAATATTTTGTCAAGTTATCTGGACAGAAAATACCATACTGACAGACATACTAAGGAGGCTATTGTAAGGATAGCTAAGGAAGGATTAATATGAAAAATGAAATTTTATCAAAGCTCGAGTTGCTGGGGGAATATTTAAAAATATTAAGAGGGTATCAGCGTCATAGTTTGGAAGAATTAAAAACTGATGTTACCCTCAAAGGTGCTGTTGAAAGATACATGGAAGTTTCTCTGGAGTGTTGTCTTGATGTGGGAGAGATGATCATATCAAAGGAGAGGGCTAGAAAACCAGAAAGTTATAGGGAAGTGATAGAGATACTTGGAGAGATAGGGGTTTTGCCAGCGGATTTTGCAGAGAAGTTTGCCCCGGTTGCAGGCTTAAGAAACATTTTAGTTCATATGTACGCAAAAGTAGACATAGAAAAGATCTACAAACACTTGCAGAATAACTTAGAGGATATAAACGAGTTTGCAAAGTTTGTAGCGAAGTATCTTGAAGGGGAGAAAAAGTGAAAGAGACAGATAAGGGAATTCAAAAAAATTGGACGATCTCATCGATTTTTTACGATCATAAAAATGCATAGTATTCGCTTATCTTTTTGGTTCTGTAGCCAGAGGGGAGGAGGGAAAACTAAGCGATTTTGATTTGGCGATTTATTTGGACGCGTCTTTAGATAAAGATAAGATGTTCGATGTTCAACTGAAGTTGATAAGCTATATAACATCGATATTGAAAACCAATAAATAGATCTGGTTGTCATGAACGATGCACCTTTACTGCTTAATTACGAAATAATTAAAGCAAATTGTCCTCTATTTATTAGGATAGAGAAGAGAAGATAGATTTTGAGCATAAAGTCTTATCTGCGTATTTAGATAGGAGATATTATGAAAAAAGGGCAGCAGAGGAGTTCCTAAAAAAGGTCGCTGAGAAGGAGATTTAGGTGAAATTATGGATTTAAAAGAGAAAATCTCCAACAATCTTAGAAACATGAAGAAGTACGTTGATTACCTGAAATCTCATACTTCTGTAACCAAAAAAGAGTTAGAGGAGAATTATGAGCTAAAATCTTCCATAGAGAGAAATTTTCAACTCGCTATAGAATCAGCCTTAGATATTGGAGAGATCATCATATCTGCAGAATCTTGGAAAGCCAGAGGATTACAGAAGCGTTATACTTATACTTGGAAAACATAATGTGATTCCAATGGATTTTGTAGAGAAGTTTGCCCCCGTCTAAGAAACATACTGGTTCACATGTACGAGGAATGGATGTGGGGAAACTTCATGATTATCTGAGAATAACCTGAAGGATATAGGTGAGTTTGCGAAGTTTGTAGCAAGATACCTGGAAAAAAGAAATAATCTGTTTAAAGTAAATTGATTGCCAATAAAAAAATCGATTAATAGGTTGTTTTTGATAAAATCTAAAACAATACAATCATCTGAAATTTGGAAATTGCAAAAAAAATCAAAAAATAAGCTATTTAACACCGATCTTATATAAACGCCAAATTATATTTATAGAAGTTATTTGATATACTAATCATTGGTGAGGATATAATGAATGAAGTAATTCTGGAGAAAATTGAACGCATCGAGAATTTATTGATTGCGATTAATGGTAAAATCGATAATTTTATGGGTTTTGAGGATTTAGATGATGATGAAAAAGATGAAGTGAAAAAACTCCGTAAAGAAGTTGAATCTGGGAAATATATGACTTCTGATGAGGTTTTCGGAGATTAAAGAATGTATGAGGTAATATTTACCAAGAAAGCAGGTAAGTTCATCACCTCACTCCAAAAAGGGCACAAAGAGAAATTAAAAGATGTAATTGGGCATTTAGTAAAAAACCCCTTTTCCTATCCGTATAAGAAAATTCGAAGCGAGACAAATCTCTACAGAATAAGGCTTGGCAGATACCGCATTCTATACGAAGTAAATAACATTGAGAAGAAGGTCATTATATTAAAGGTGAACGAACGAGAAGGAATATACAAAAAATAGTCCATCTAAAGTGTAATTAAAGAAATTCAGAAATTGAAAAAAAAGCCGCTTAACATCACTTTTATATAAAATAATCAACAATATTTATCATACAATAACATAAGGTGTTTTTATTGAACAAAAAATTATTCGTTATCTTGTTCATTTTGGCAATTTCAATGGCATTTACATCCTTTACTCATGTTTATGCACCACCACCAGACAATGATACAGGGAGCAATACATTGACTACAGACGTATCAACAGCAACTACAACTGATGCAGAAACCAATACGTCGACTAAAAGTGTATCCACAGCAGCTATAACAGGTACAGCTGGAAAGAACGGAATAATCACAGAACTTACTGCAGTAAACGCTCCATACAACACGATCGGACCAATACAGTTTAGATGTGTAACTACAAACATTGGAACTGGTAATATACCGTGGGGCACATGTACGCTCACAATTACAGACCCTAATGGGAATTATGTAAACAGTACGACATATAATACACCTTCACTAAAGTCAGGTGAATCATACACTTACCTATGGGATACCACAAACGCTAATTTTCCAGTAAAGGGTACCTATACCATAACTGCGATATGGACGTATCCGGGCGGCTCTGACACAAGATCAACAACCTTCTATTCAGTCCCAAGTCCCTGGTTTATAGTTGCAATAGCAGGATTTCTAATGGCAATTGCAGCCTTAGCAAGAAAAAAAAGATGGTGGCTTTCTTTCTATTTAACAGGAGCAGTTGCAACAGTAGCTCTCATCATGTCATTTTTCATAATAACAGGATACGATACATACTTGATGGGAATAGAGGCAGGAAACATCGCCTATCTTGCAAGCATATTTGGAATATCTTCAAATTTCATACCTCCAAATGCATTCATATTCCCAGATCCCACAGGCTGGAGCATATTTGGAATTGGATTTGAATGCTCATCTATAATTGAGATAAGTGTCTTGGTAGGCTTACTGCTACTGTATCCTGGATATACCCTAAAAAGAAAACTAAAATACGCTGGAATTGGAATTGCGGTAACTTATGCCGCAAATCTCATCAGAATGCTAAGCATAGTCTGGATAGTCAATGTCTTTGGAAAGACCACACTGTTTTTTGCACACGCCATCATAGGAAAACTTATATTCTTTGTGTTCGTAGTAGCA
>CAZLGO010000092.1:0-4496 GCA_964559295.1 uncultured Methanobacteriaceae archaeon | reverse complement strand
GTAGAAGAGGATTGACCCAAAGATAAGTTTTGATCAACCTTTTTCTAAAAGGTTGTAGAAGAGGATTGACCCAAAGATAAGTTTTGATCAACCTTTTTCTAAAAGGTTGAAAGAAGGGATTTTAGTGAATATCCTCATAACAGGAAGACCTGGCGTTGGCAAGACCACCGTTCTAAATAAAATAAAAGATGTTCTTGAAGATAGTGGATATAAAATAGGTGGAGTGTATTGTCCAGAGATAAGAGAAGGAAGAAAAAGGGTTGGATTTAGTATAATAGATGTTATGAGCAAAAAAAGAGGGATCTTAGCTCATGTACATGGTACAGGCCCCAGAGTTGCTAGATACAAGGTAAGGTTGAGAGATCTGGATGAAATAGGAACCTCTGCCATAGAAAGGGCAAAGGATATGGCAGATTACATAATCATAGACGAGATAGCTCCTATGGAACTGTACAGCAGGAAATTTTGTGATACGGTTGAGTCAGCATTTGAAAGTCCAAAACCAGTCTTGGCTGTAATTCATAAAAAATCAAAACATCCTTTCGTTACCAAAATAAAAAATAGAGATGATGTGTTGATCTTTGAGGTTTCTCCTCAAAATAGAGATACCTTGCATGATGAGATCCTGAAGGTCTTGAATTTTAGGTGATACTGTGGTTGGAAAATACAAATTCACCAGAAATACTGAAAGGGAGAACCTAAACGTCAATCCACTTCAACGTGGAGGTGTACTGCCAAGAGAAGCAAGAATTGCCTTGTACGAATTTGCAGATGGTTACAGTGTTTGTGATTATTGTGCTGGAAGACTTGATGAGATATCAAAACCATCGATTTATGAATTTTTGCTTGATTTAGCAGAATTTATTAACGTGGACGAAGTAAGACCAGTTCATGGAGCAAGGGAAGGAAAATTTGCAATAATGCACGCTTTATGTGCTCCTGGTGATACCATCGTTGTTGATGGCAACGCGCATTATACAACACATCTCGCTGCTGAGCGATGTGAATTAAACATCATCGAGGTTCCAAATAGCGGATATCCCACTTATGAAATAACACCAGAAAGATATAGGGAAGTTTTGGAGGTTGCAATCGACAAGGAAGATATAAGCCTTGCCTTGTTAACTCATGTTGATGGTAACTATGGTAATTTAACAGATGCGCAGGAAATTGGAAATATCGCAAAAAAAAATGGTGTACCTATTCTCCTAAACTGTGCTTATTCCATGGGGAGAATGCCAATAGACGCGAAAGCATTGAATGTTGATTTTGTTGTTGGAAGCGGACACAAGAGCATGGCAGCATCAGGACCAATCGGCGTGCTTGGTATGATGGAAGAATGGGCAGATGTTGTTTTAAAAAAATCAGAAAGACACAGCGTGAAGGAAATTGAAATGCTCGGATGTACAAGCAGAGGAGCACCTCTTATAACATTAATGGCATCTTTTCCATTTGTCACTGATAGAGTAAAACGCTGGAACATAGAAGTTGAAAAAACAAGGAATTTTGTGGAAAAGATGGAGAAGATTGGAGATATAAAGCAGATCGGTGTAAGACCAAAGAAACATGATCTTGTAAGATTTGAAACTCCTTTATTTGATAAAATAGCTAAAAAACATCCAAAAAGAGGATTTTTCTTGTATGAAGAGCTTAAGAGAAGAAAGATCCTTGGGATAAAGCGTGGACAAACCAAGTGGTTTAAATGTAGCGTTTATGGATTCAGTGACGAGCAGATAGAATACATTGTAAATTCTTTTAAGGAAATTTCAGGGCAATACAAAGAAATTATTGAAGATACCAAATAAAAAATCTATAGATTGGTTAAAAGGAGTTATAGAGGCTTTAAAGATATCCACAATTTTTATGCTTCTCAAATTGGAACAAAAAACGAATTTTGTATAAACCAAGTTTGATGAAACACCTGTTCACTATCAAAAAATTTTTTAATGGAAAATTATTCATCTGTGTGAAAAAATGGAGAATAAAAAACGAAGCACAAAAACTCCCCTTTAAGGATGTTCTTTTCGATGTAGTCATTTGTGAGTCTGTAACTGCGCTTTTAAGAGATAAACGGAGAGCTGTAAGTGATTATGTGCGACTAAAAAGCCGGAAGGCTACATTGGACTTAATGAGTGCTTCTGGAAAAGACACCTTCAATAGAAATGGTTGAATATTTATCTTGTACTACGTTGGAAGGAAATAAAAGTTTTACCTTCGACTATGCCCAACGTCCTATGCAACTTTACAAACATAATATTAAGTGAGATTATGAAGAAAGCTTAAATAAGATGTAGGGATATCATAGTAGGGGATGAGTATGGTGCCTCTTGCTGTTGAGACAAAAAATCTGACAAAAAAATATGGAGACTTCACAGCAGTTAATAACTTAAATTTAAGGGTTAATAGAGGTGAAATTTACGGATTGCTGGGTCCCAATGGTGCAGGTAAAACAACAACCATAAAGATGTTATGTGGTCTTCTGATGCCAACATCTGGGGATGCATACGTGCTTGAGAGAAAAATTCCTGATAAGATGTGCACAGCACCATTTATAGGTTATATGCCGCAGGAGATAGCACTTTATGTAGGGTTGACCGTCCATCAAAATATAGAGTTTTATGGTAAAATTTTTGGGCTCAATAAAACCAAGATTGAAGAAAGGGAAGAAGAACTTCTCAAATTCATAGATTTAGAAGAATGGAGGGACGAACTTGTTGGAAACTTAAGTGGAGGAATGAAACACAGGGTTTCATTGGCATGTACTCTAATACATGACCCCAAACTTCTTTTTCTTGATGAACCTACTGTGGGTGTTGATCCAGAATTAAGGGTCTCGTTTTGGAATTATTTTAATGAACTCAAAGACAGTGGTATAACCATCTTGATCACTACCCACTATATGGATGAGGCTAGACGTTGCGATCGGATAGGTTTCATGAGGGAAGGCTGCCTAATCGGCGAGGGTGCACCAGAAGAACTTCTCGATATCACTAAAACCGATTCTCTTGAAGATGCGTTCTTGGAATTTTCGAAGCAGGAGGCAGAGTTATGAAGTCCTATCGAATATTCGCCGTAACAAAAAGGGTTTTTAGAGATATTAAAAATGATAGACGCACCCTTGGTCTTATCTTCATAGCTCCCATATTTGCAATGTTTGTATTTGGTCTGGCGTTCAGCGGAGATGTTGAGGATGTTCATGTTATAATTGTAAACAAGGATGAGGGGTTTGTTGTCCCTATAAAAAATACCACCCTTTCACTGTCAGATGATATTATATCAAATTTGGACAAAGATGTTCTGGATATAGAGTACATGGACAATGAAAATAACGCCATAAATAAAGTAAAGGACGGTAAGGCATATGCAGTCATTATTTTCCCGGAGGATTTCACAAAGAATGCCTATATGAAGATCCAAAACCAGACATTTCAAAAAGATAGGGCAATTGAAATTATGGCGGATGAAAGCATTGTAAATGTAGCAAATGCCATAAAAAAAAGTGTGAATGATGCAATTTCTGAAACGATGGAAAGCAAAGGGATTAAACCACCTATCAAAATTAATTCAGACCCAATATATGGAAAAAACGCAGAATTTATAGATTTTTTTGTACCTGGAATCATGGCATTTGTTGCTTATCTTCTTACAACATTGCTTACATTGTTATCCTTTGTAGGTGAGAGGACCTCGGGTACGCTTGAGCGACTTTTAGCATCACCTCTGGAAGAAAGCGAAATTGTAGCAGGTTATGGAATAGCTTTCGGTATATTGGGTACTCTGCAAGCTGCATTTCTCTTGACAATAGGTATTTTAGTGTTTGATATCATCATCGTTGGAAATGTGGGGCTTGCTTTTTTGGTCATTGCCCTTTTAGCTGTAGTCTCCCAGTCTTTGGGTATATTGCTCTCAAGTTTAGCAAAAAGGGAAGTTCAGGCTATTCAGTTTTTTCCTTTTATAGTACTGCCTGTATTTTTACTTTCAGGAATTTTCTGGCCAATAGAAGCAATTCCTCTATGGTTAAGACCTGCTTCATATTTTGTTCCCCCGACGTATGCGATAGATGCATGCCGTTCGGTCATGCTTAAAGGTTGGGGATTGGATATGATATGGACAGATATTGCGGCATTGCTTGTATTTGCATTTGTTTTTTTAGCAACGGCAGTGTGGTCGCTGAAAAGAAGAGATTGATGTACATAGAATAAAATGTGTGAAAGCCATGATCTCAGTCAAATACTTCAAAAAGTTGATAATAGTTACTTTTTAGAGGAAATAAGAACGTTCTTTCAAAGATTAAAAGCTGAATTTACATACAAATTCCAGCTTTGGCAGGAATACAAAACCATAAGGAGCTAATCGATGATTCTTTTTCAAATTAGTCAAAAAAAGATTATCTTCGGTCAAATTGCATCGTTATACTATGCATTCGATTCATAAATGCCTTCTCTGAATGCACTCTTGAAAATTACATTTTCAAGTTTGAAAATCTTCGATTTTCA
>CAZLGO010000091.1:0-5430 GCA_964559295.1 uncultured Methanobacteriaceae archaeon | reverse complement strand
GTTGGTAAAGTGGATTTTCTTGAGTTCTTGTGAACTATCAGGTCTGAACTAATGCAGTAAATTCAAGAAACTGCATAGAAAAGCTTTTTAAATAGGATATATAAAATCAGATAAAGGGATTTTATTAAACTTCCTTGTACTTGAAGATCCCAAGCGTTAAATACCAGATGTTGCCCATGCATCCATATTGACCACAGGAATTTTGATACGTCTGTTCTTGTGAACAGGGATCTGAGAAAAGAGGTTAAAACTTTGAGAAGGGGAAGAAAACCAAAATGGATGATAAAAATAGCAAAAGAGAGGATAAACATTCTCTTTAAACTTGCTGATAATGAATACAAGAAGCATCCAGAAAGATCCCATCGCTATGTTGAGATAGCAAGAAACATTGCAAAAAAGTACAACATAAGAATACCGAGAGTCTGGAGGAGAAGATTCTGTAAACATTGCTATTTGTTCCTAAAACCAGGATATAACTGCCTAATAAGACTATCTAAATCATGTGTTGTTATAAGGTGTCTTGAGTGCGGAAGGATTATGAGGATTCCGTATATAAGGGATAAAAAAGAAAAAAGGAGGAATAAGATTGAATCTCACATCATCAAAAAAGGAATTAATGAGAAGAGCACTCTCTACAGTTACAATAAAGATCGGAAAATTAGGGGTAAATGAAAATGTAATGGATGAGATAAATAGACAACTTAAAGATAGGGAGATTGTGAAGGTGAAATTCTCAAAAGTTATATCTTCCCAGAAACAAAATTATATTAACAAGATCATCGAAAAATCAAATTCTAAACTTGTTGATTTAAGAGGAAATGTTGCTGTGATATTCAAGAAAAAGCATGATTAGGTGGTTAATATGACTACAGTATACGATGTACCTGCAGATTTGCTAATTAGTGAAGTTGCAAAGAAATTAAAAGAAAACAAAAAAATAAAACCGCCAGAGTGGGTAAATTTTGTTAAAACAGGAGTCCATAGAGAAAGGAGACCAGATGATCCTGATTGGTGGTATACAAGATGTTCTTCCATCTTAAGGAGAATATACATAGACGGCCCTGTTGGGATAGGTAGTTTGAGGACATATTATGGCGGTAGAAAAGATAGAGGCTCAAAACCAGAAAAATTTAGAAAAGGAAGCGGTTCTATAATAAGAAAAGCTCTACATCAACTTGAAGATGCAGGTTTTGTTGAGAATAGAAAAGAGGGAAGGATCATAACTCCAAAGGGAAGATCATTTCTTGATAAAGCTTCAAACATCATAAAAAAAGAGATACCCGAACTTGCAAAGTACTAACTGGAGGTTGAGACGTTGAATAACATAGATGAGATAAGGCGCAAAAGAATACAGGAATTACAACAAAGGGTTAGTGAGGCTGAAGCTCAGGAGCAAATGCGAAGAGAAGTTGAGATAAAAAAAAGACGGATACTGATGCAGATACTAACCCCTGAGGCGAGAAGCAGACTTGCAAACTTAAGACTTACAAAACCGGATTTTGTGGAACAAATTGAACTTCAACTTATTCAGCTTGCCCAGCTTGGAAGGGTTCAATCTAAGATAACAGACGCACAGCTCAAAGAGCTTTTAAGGAAGTTAGCTGGTAAAAAAAGGGATATTAGAATAACAAGAAAATGAAAGCCTGTGTGCTTTACAGTGGTGGAAAAGACAGCTCACTTATCGCTGCCATCCTTTCAAAATTAGGGTACGATGTTGAGCTTGTGACCATAAATTTTGGGATCTTTGATTCATGGAAATCTGCAGCAGAATCTGCATCATCTCTTGGATTCAAACATCGTGTTTTGAGGGCTGATTGTACCATACTTGAGGATGCAACAAAAATGGTTCTTGAGGATGGATTCCCAAACAACGGAATAAATTACGTTCACAAGAAGGCTTTAGATCTTGTATCAAAATCCTACGATGTGGTTGCAGATGGGACAAGAAGGGATGATAGGGTTCCAAAACTCAAAAAGCGCGAGATAAGAAGTTTCGAAGATAAAAACAACGTTGAATACATAACACTTGCTGGATTTGGTCATAAAACCATAAATGTTCTTTCAGAGAAACTTTTTGTAATCAAGAAAGAACGAAGTAGTATGACGAACAACTCTGACTATGAGATCGAGATGAGATATCTCATCAACAAGATAAAAGGAAAAGCAATGGCTGATTCCATATTTCCAGAACATATACAATCAAGAGTAATAGGGTGGAAAAATGAGCAAAAACAAACCATTAGGCAAAAAACTGAGACTTTGTAAAGCCAAAAGACAAAACAGACGCGTGCCTTTATGGGTGATCTTAAAGACCAACAGAAAGGTGAGGATTCACCCAAAGATGAGGCACTGGAGAAGAAGTAGCATCAAGGCATAGGAGGGATGAGATGGAAGAAGTTTATGTTATCCCATTAAGGAAAGTAAAAGATGTTCCAAGGACAATAAGAGCACCAAGAGCTGCACGTTATATAAAGGAGTTCCTGAGAAGACATACAAAATCAGATAATATAAAGTTAGATTCATCTGTTAATGAGAAGATATGGGAGAGAGGAATTCAAAAAATACCATCTAAAATCAAAGTAAAGACAAAAAAAGAAGATGACACAGTAGTTGTTACTTTAGCCGAATAAGTTTTTTTTTCAACCTTTTTCTTGTAGGTTGAATAGGTGAATCATGATAAAAAGGATCAATTTAGCTGGAAATTCAAATCTTGGTGTTTTAATCTCTGCGACAGATGAAGTTGCAATAGTTCCTCCAAATATATCTGAGATTCTGAAAGCTTTGATAGAGGAATGTTTGAATGTTTCAGTAATCAAAACTTCTATATGTGGAAGTAGCTTGGCTGGTGCCTTGGTTGCTGGAAATTCAAATGGAATTGTGTTATCTAAATATACACTCAAAAGCGAAATAGAAAGGATCAGGGAATTTGATATTGAGGTTGAGAAAATCCCTGATAAGCTTACAGCTGTTGGGAATATCGTACTTTCAAACGATTTTGGAGCTTTAGTAAGTCCTCTATTGTCCAATGAATCTTTAAAGATAATAAAAGACGTTTTAAATGTTGAGGTTGAGAGAGGGACTATTGCAGGATTCAAAATCACAGGAGCTGTTGCAACTGCCACAAACAAAGGAGTATTGGTACATCCATCAACCACTCAAGAAGAACTTGAATTTATAGAAAACGTATTGAAGGTCCCAGCAGATATTGGAACCCTGAATAATGGTGTTGGGCTGGTTGGAGCATGTGCTGTTGCAAACACAAGCGGCGTGCTTGTGGGAACAGATACAACAGGTCCTGAACTTGCAAAAGTTGAAGAAACATTTGGTTTTCTTGAGGGAGGCGTATGAAAACAAAGATATTTCGAATTCGAGGCAAATTCATGATGGGAAAAAAATTACAACCCTTTACAAAAGAATTAAAGGCTATAAAAAAAGAAGATGCACTTGAGAAGATTTATTCGGAGTTTGGGAGCAGACATAGGACAAGTAGAAATAAAATAATAATAGAGGAGGTTGTGGAGATTTCAAAAGATGATATCAAAGATCCTTGGATCCAAGCATTATCTTAGTGGTGATATTATGGAAGATAGAAGGAGATTAGAGGAGCTTTTAACTGAGATAAATTTGTATAAAAGTCAGGCAGATATCTTAAACCAGCAACTTAAGACAATTGAGATTACCATATCTGAGCTAAAGGCAGCTGAGGACGCTTTAGATGCCATAGAAAAAAAAGAGAGAGTAGAAACTCTTGTTCCAATAGGTGCAGGTTCCTTTCTCATTACAGAAATTAAAAACATAGATGAAGTTATAGTTGGTCTCGGAGCCGGAGTTGCAGCAAAAAAGAAAATAGAAGATGCAAAAAAAAGTATAACTGATCAAAAAGCAGAACTTGAAAAAACAATGACAAATATGGCAAAAGAACTCCAGAAATTGACAGAACGTATAGTAAAATTAAGTCCTGAAGCAGATGAGCTTCTAAAGAGAGTAAGGGAGAGTGAAGGTTAGTTGTTCGAATCATTAAAGAAAAAGCTGAATAACACAATAGGAAAACTTTCTGATAGATTTCCAAAAGAGATGAAAGAAACAGAAGAAATCGAAAAATCCCAATTAGATAAAGCTGAAATATCTACTCTTGAAGAGGAAAAAGAAGCTGAATTACCTGTTTCTGAAGAAAAGGAAAAATCTGGAATATTTTCTTTTGTAACCCAAAAGACCATATCTGAGAGGGACATTGAAGATGTGCTTTGGGAACTTGAGATCTCCCTTCTTGAGGGAGATGTGGCTCTTGAAGTTGCTGAGAAAATCGTGAATTCTGTAAAAGAAGATCTCGTTGGTAAAAAGATCAGAAGAAGAGATGACGTGGTAGAACTTACAAGAGATTCTCTTGGTAGGGCCATTTCAGATATATTGGCGATTAAAAGTATAAATATCAAAGAAGTTGTGGAAGAAGGGATAAAATCCAACAAACCCATCGTAATAATGTTTGTTGGAATAAATGGTGGTGGAAAAACAACCACAATTTCTAAGATAGCCAATTATCTTATGAAAAGTGGATATGAACCTGTTATTGCAGCTTCCGATACCTTTAGGGCTGGTGCAATTGAACAGATAAGCGAACATGCTAAAAACCTCGGTATAAAGGTTATAAAACATAAAAAAGGTGCAGATCCAGCAGCTGTAGCTTATGATGCGGTTTTTCATGCGAAAGCTCGTAAGAAAGATGTAGTTCTTGTTGACACAGCAGGACGTATGCAGACTAACATAAACCTTATGGATGAGATGAAAAAGATAAAACGGGTCATAAACCCTGATCTTGTAATATTTGTTGGAGATGCCTTAACAGGGAATGATGCTGTTCAACAAGCTTTAAAATTTAATGAAGCTGTGGGCATTGACGGAGTCATCTTAACCAAGGCAGATGCAGATGCTAAAGGAGGGGCAGCTCTCTCCATAGGTTATGTTATAAAAAAACCAATTCTTTTTTTAGGGACTGGTCAATCATATGAGGATATCATGGAATTCAATCCAGAATGGATGGTTGAACAGTTAATAACGGCTTAAAATTATTTAATATTAATTTTTCACTCCTACTGTGAACTTTTTTGATTGTAAAAGAATCCTTGCTTCAACGTTTCCCATATAAATTTTTCGACTTTAAAATGTTAAAATACAATATAAAAAATTATAAAATGCACTTTTACAAACTGAGTGTGGAGACATAGTCAGAAGTTAAAATGAAGCTGTAAAAATTCTCAAAAAATCGTAGGAGATCTAGGATCCTAATAACTTCTATCTTCATGATTATTTGAATTTCTTTATTCTTTCCACGGTTTCTAAAGAGTCGAAGTTGATTTATTTTTATTAAACAAAACTTATTAAGGTGCTAGATTTTCTGAGATTTTCTGAGAATTCTTATAACTTCATTTTGAT
>CAZLGO010000090.1:0-5943 GCA_964559295.1 uncultured Methanobacteriaceae archaeon | reverse complement strand
CTTGACAGAAGCCATGGAACTGAATTTAAGATTGTATTTAGGGAATTGGAGTATGAGGATAGGAACTGGATACCAAGGTAGATGCAAAATATTTGATTTACTGCAATATCGTACAATACGCCCCAAAAAAGTTTTTTAAAAGTTTCGGCATGTAGTAGTTCTTTGCCAGAGAGTATCTAAAATATTTATTTTAAGATAATAAGGCTTGAAAACAGTTTTTGGCAAAGAATAGTTATTATTAGTTATCAATGCGATAGCTGTAGCGGTGGTTTTGACTGTAGGACCTGTTCTTGGAGGATTTATCACCCATGCTTTCAGAAGATATTCATATTCGTTTTACAAAAGGAGTAAATTGGGTACATTTGACAGAAGAAGCTTTAATGCATTCTTTTCAATTTTATGACTTGTGTGGGAGGGTCTCTATTGCAGCAACAAGCAACTTTACAGTGTTTTCAATATCCCTAAGACTTGCAACTCCAACAGGTGTGTGAATGTATCTTGTTGGTACTGAAAGAACACCTGATGGTATTCCTTCCCTTGTTAGATGGATTACAGTAGCATCTGTGGTACCACCTTCGCTAACCTCGATCTGATAAGGAATTTTTTCTGCTTCTGCCACCGAAATTAAAAGATTTTTTACTTTCGGATGAGTTATTATTCCCTTACCACTTGCATCGGTTAGGACTATCGCAGGACCTTTATCGATCTTTAATGGTGCTTCGTCCTCCTTCATTCCAGGATGGTCACCTGCTATCGTAACATCTAAAGCTATTGCAATATCTGGATTTATCCTAAAAGCAGCAGTTCTAGCTCCTTTAAGTCCAACTTCCTCTTGGACAGTTCCTACCCCATAGATGGTAGCATCACTTTTGACCCTTTTTAGGGTCTCAATAAGCACACAGCAGCCTATTCTATTATCGAGAGCCTTTCCACTTATCAGAGAGTTTTGAAGCTGGTATAATTCCTGTTTAAATGTTATAGGATCTCCAACACTCACTAATTTCTCTGCTTCTTTTTTATTAGAAGCACCAATATCTACAAACATGTTTTTATATCCAACAAGCCTTTTTTTCTCTGTTTCTTTCATTATGTGAGGGGGTTTTGAACCGATGACCCCTTGAATTTTCCCTGTGGCTGTATGTATCCAAACGCTCTGATTTAGAAGCATCTGATCGTTTATACTTCCAATCTTTGAAAACTTTATGAATCCTTTTTTGTCAATGTGTTTTACCATAAGTCCAATCTCATCCATGTGGGCAGCAAGCATTACTTTTTTTTCGCCTCCCCTTTTTATTGCAATCAGATTCCCGAGGCTATCTATTTGGATTTCATCTACGTGATCTTTCAACTCTCCCATCATCAGATTTCTGATCTTATCCTCAAAACCAGAAATTCCAGGTGCATCTGCAAGCTTTTTTAGCAGATCTTTCATTTTAATGCCCTCCACGATTGTTTTGAGGCTACATGGATCTTATTAGGATGATGATTCCAAGCAACACGATCAAAATTGGACCAACTTGTTTTTTTATGTATTCTACTGGAATAATTCCGAGATTCACGGCATACCAGATCAGACCAACAAGGACAAGACAAAGGCCAATGACTATTCCTGCTGTACTTCTTTTTCTTTCTTTTTTCTCAGGTTTTTCCATGTTTTCTTCAGGTTTATTTATTTCAACTGTATCTTTCATGGTATCCCTCCATTGTGTATGGTTTTTTTATACCCTAACAAATACCTTTGCTTTTGGTTAAGAAATTAAACAAAAGGAAAACTTTGGATGTGTTATGTACTATGGTAATACATCAGTTAAAAAATACGCACAATTTGTGATCTATTTCCTTACAAGAGACGTGAGTGAAGCTACAGCAGTCAAGATAGATCCACCCATATAGGCATATCCTAACCCTGATATGAATGCATAAATCTCTGAAGTCTCAAAAACTGATTTTTGGAGGATATAGGATGGTACAACGCTATAAAGAATCACTCCTGCCGTACTAATACCCAAAACCATACCAACATTTCGCATCGTTGCAAGTACCCCTGAGGCTATTCCAAGATGTTGTTTTGGTACACTTCCCATCACAGCACTGTTATTGGGAGATTGAAAAATCCCGTTTCCAAGACCAAATAAAGCTAATCTCCAAATCACATCGCTCTGTGTAGCTGAAACCGACAACTGGCTCATAAGAAAAAGAGCTATGGCACATATGGCAGCCCCAAAACATGCAAGGATCTTTGTACCAATTTTATCAGAAAGCCAGCCACTAAAAGGAGCGACTATCATAGTAGCTAAAGGAAAAGCTGTCATGACTAAACCTATCTGATTTGGTGCACAACCCAAAACTCTTTGTAGGTAGAATGGTGTGAGAAAAACCATTACATACTGAGACATAAAATTCAGAAGAGCGCTAAGATTGGCAAAAGAAAAAGTTACGTTCTTAAAAAGATTCAAATTAAGCATTGGTTGTTCATTTTTCATTTCTATTAGAACGAAGATAATTCCAAAAAGGATGGAAAACAGGAAGATAGAGCTGGTTAAATAATTCAAGCCAAAGGTCTGGGAACGATTAACAAAAAGGAGAAACGAAAACAGAAAAATAAAGGCTGTTATTGCTCCCCATATATCTACCTTGGCCTTCCGTCCTTTAAAATGAGGTATGATATGCCATGCCCAAAGCAAACCTATAATGCCAATGGGAATGTTGATGAAAAAGGCGAACCGCCAATTTAATAATGAAGTGACGAAGCCACCAATAGATGGACCTGCTGCAAGTCCGGCAGATATGCTTATAGCGTTAATACCCAAAGCTTTTCCCCTTTCTGTAGGTGGAAAGGATGCTGTGATGATAGCGAAAGGTACTGCCATCATCATGCCAGCAAATATTCCCTGAAGAGCTCGAGAAACAATAAGTAGATGGATTGTCGGAGAAATTCCACAGAAAAAAGAAGACGTGATAAAACCAGTAAGTCCAATAAGGTAAATTTTCTTGTATCCAAAAAGATCACCTAAACGACCATAAAATAACAAAAGACTGCTTATTGTTAAAAGATATATCATTGGAACCCATTGGACTATGGCAACCTCTACTCTGAAAAACTGGGCAATAGTGGGGAGTATGGTGTTTACTATGCTGGCATCAATGGGACCCATGATGCTAGTCAGCATAACAGCAGCTAAAATTGAATAACGTCTTATTGATTCTTCTGTCATGTTGATCAACTATAGTTTAATTAGACCCACATTTATAAATCGGTTAGATAAATTTAAAGAATAATAAAACACAACTGCCTTCTCATGAGCTATAAAAAAGGATCTTGAAGTATCAGTCATGTCAGATAATTTTTCACAGAGAATAAATCAATATAGTTTGAGGAGGGTTATATTTATATAATAAACTGATATAATAAAATAAAAGGAGGCAAAACCATGATTACAATCCCACAAAATGTTTTCTGGATAATTATTGCATTGATTGTGTTGGTTGGTGTGATCGTTGTGTTCAGGACATGGGGAAAAATCAGAGAAGCCCAAGCCAATGTCCAATTTACAGAAAAACAGATCGAACTTAAAAAAATTGGAATGGTTGAAAAGGATCTTGAAGCAAAACGCATAAAGGAAACGGTGGTCTCGCTGCCAAAAGAACAACAGCAAAAGCTTGCTCAAATCAGGGAAGATACAGCTGAACTCATACATAAAATCGGATATCTTCATAGCGAACTCAGTGAGAGGGTAAATCGCTTAGAGGCCAAAACAGAATACAAGAAACTCCAGAAATTGCTAAAAGACATCGAAGAAAAAGAGAAGGAAGTTGAAAAAAATATTCAAAAAAAGAAGGGGGAACCTAAACTATGGAAGCGTTAGAGCTATTTGCAATCCTGGTATTAGCTGGTGCCATTGTTGTACTTTTGTATTACTACATGGAAGAGATAAGACAGGTTTCTTTAAGAAAGATGCGAACAGAAATGATTGAAATGGGTGAAAAGATAAAGGGAAAGGTTAGAGGAGTTCCAGTAAGCACAGATGTTCTTTCTGGTAAAATAGAACATTTCCTGGAGGAAAAAAGTGATCAACTCATAAGGGACTGGGAACTTGCAACCCAATCTGATATATCACGGCTTGATGAGAGAATTGATAAGGTATTCCGCGACGTGGATGAGTTGGGAAGTAGATTTAATGAATTTAGAACATACACCAATAAAAAAATAGATTCCATTGAAAAAAGACTTGAAAAGTTAGAAATACCAAAAGAGGGAGAAGAAGAATAATAATGAAATTATAGTTACGATCACTGGTTTTTTTTCATTTTTAAATACTACGTCTATCTTACAAGGCGATTGAAAATAAAAAAATTGAAAGAAATCTTTATATATATCCATCACCAATCATTATAATGCAGCGGGGTGGGGTAGTCTGGTGATCCCGCGGGGCTCATAACCCCGAGAGCCCTAGTTCAAATCTAGGCCCCGCTATTTCATTTTTTAATGGCAAGCCGAAGGGCAGCTACCGGTTTTTTGTAAACTGAGGAAACTCCACCCATCATGCAGACCATGGTGTTTAAAACACATGCTGAGAAGCATGACCCTGGAGCAGAAACGAAACGTCTTTTGGTGGATGATCATGATGTAAAAACTGACCGACACCAGAAGAAAACGGTGAAACGGCCATTCCATGGGATGCAAGGACAAATACTGCCTATGAGTACTGCAAAAGGCAGAGGTAGTCCGCTTAGCTGAATGCTGCCGAAACAGAAGGTGGGTTACTCTCGGCATGCCATTCAATTTTTTAGAAAGATTGATCAAAAATTCTAAGCCTTTGAACTGATTCTTTTATTTTTACAAACTCCATATAGTTGTTCGTTAAAATATTTATTTGATTTTCGTTCATTATTTATTTTTTTACTTATTATACTGTCTCCAATTTTAAAAAAAGAAAATATTATTCCATATTTTCAATTTGAGCCTTCAGGACTTTGTGAAGATTTTCAGCACCGATTATTTGTTTTCCATCTAATTCCCATTCACAGGGGTGTAATATAAATGGACGGGACTGATCACCACCTATACCGCCATGGCTACCTACCAATTCTTCAAAAGCAGCGACTTCATCTTTTTCAGGATCATAGAAGCTGTTGACTAAAATATCAGGCACATTTTGGAATTCATCTGTTCTTTTTAGGTGCTGAGCAGCACGTGGTCCAAAATCAGCCAGAGGATTTTCACCCTCTATTCTATCTTCATCGAGATAATATATGCCTTCGGATCCTATGGCCAGAGCACCGAACTCTTCAGATTTAACCATAATAAAACCTACTCCTTGGTGCTGAGCAATCCCAGGGATTAAATCAGGATATAATGAATTAATTTTTTCATAGGAAAGGCGTTCCTTCCACTTGGTAAGATAGATCAGCCCCAGGTTTCCAGAAGCCAGTACCATCACATCAGCATCAGCTGAAGATTCTTTTGGTCTTTTTTTCACTTGATGTTTTTTGATGTAGTCTAAAATTTTTCCCCGAGCAACAGGAGTATTTTCAACCTTTTTTAGAGTATCATCCACAATTTCTTTACCCTTTTCCACAAAATTGTCTTTTTTGACACTTAAATACTGTTTTCCATCCTCAAATGGTTCAGTTAGAACTTGGCTGAAATGATCCTCGTTGGAAGAGAGTTTGCTGTAGATACTCACATCCGAGGGCATCAAGCTACGGGTTAAATCTTCTAAAGTAAGACCGTAGCGTTGTTTAAAAGTGGCACCATTGGTCTGCCCATGGTCAGATTGCACCACCAAGTGATAGAGACGATGTGAATATTTTTTGGCCTGTTCTAATCTTTTAAATTGCTTATCGAGTCCTTTTAAAGCATAGAAGGCATCATTATCCCGGATTCCAGAATGGTGGGCTATTTCATCGTATCCAAGGTAAGTGGCATAAGCCACATCCACA
>CAZLGO010000089.1:0-6139 GCA_964559295.1 uncultured Methanobacteriaceae archaeon | reverse complement strand
CTCTATTTTTATACTATTTAAAGCATATAAGTTGATACAATATATATGGTTTTAAATTAAATAACTGATATACCAATGGTTCACTTCATCAAGATACAGCCTTATGGTGATTGGATGGATATCTTATGGTTTTATATTGCGGTGGTACTTTCAATAAGTGATGAGATCCACAAAAGGATCATGTGGAATATCCTCCTAGATTTTTATATCGTAACCGCAGGGATAATCCAAAGAACCGTCATCTCAAACATAAGGCTTTGGCTTATACATGAGTTTTTAGAGGCTATATTCCACCTTATTGTACTTTCTGTAGTATTTTTATCCCTTGAGATAGGAGTATTGGGTGCTGCAATTCACTTTGTAGTAGACGTATACCATCAACTCTCTGGACTTGAATTAAAGCCAATATACCATAGAACCCTACATTTTACCATCGAATCACTGTTTTTCATATTGGTACTGCAAGGAGGATGATCGTATGCCTGTTATAACCTTTAGTTATGAGGATCTCTACGAGATTTTAGGGAGAAAAATCAAAAAAGAAAAGCTTATAGAACTACTTCCAATGATCGGAAGTGATATAGAGTATTATGATAATGAGAAAATAAAGGTCGAATTCTTCCCAAACCGCCCTGATCATTTCAGTGTTGAGGGGATAGCAAGGACCCTTAAGGGATTCTTAGGAATAGAAAGAGGCATGCCAAACTATCCACTACAAGCATCTGGTATGAGCATCAAAGTCGATCCTAAATTGAAGGATATAAGACCCTACGTTGCATGCGGTGTAATTGAGAATATCAAGATCCGAGAAGACAAGCTGAGACAACTCATGGAATTTCAAGAAGACCTTCACTGGGTTATAGGAAGGGATCGAAAAAAAGTTGCCATTGGAATTCACAATTTAGATGTTATGAGTCCTCCTTTTTTCTACAAAGCTTCGGATCCTGATGATGTATCTTTTGTACCACTTGATTGTGATGAGAGGATGACTCTAAGAGAGGTTCTTAAAAGACACAAAAAAGGGCGAGAATATGCTCATTTGGTTGAAAAATTCGATAGATATCCACTTATAGTCGATTCAAACGATGAAGTATTATCAATGCCTCCCATAATAAATGGGGAACTTACCAAACTCACAGAAGATATAAAAAACATTTTAATTGAAGTTACAGGAACTGATGAGAAGGCTGTAAATTACGCCTTAAATATCATTGCAACTTCTTTTGCTGAAGCTGGTGGCAAAATAAAAACCTTAGATATTGTCTATGTGGACAAAAAAATTCAAACGCCAGATCTTAGCCCAAAAATTAAGAAAGTCAAGCTTAAAAATGCAAAAGAGATCATTGGAGTAGATCTTAGAGCATCTGACGTTGTAGATCTGCTCTCAAGGGTTAGACTTGATGCTAAGGCTGAAACAGAAGAGACAATCCAAGTTTCAGTACCAGCATACAGGATAGACATTCTCCATGAAGTAGACATAATCGAAAACATTGCTATAGGATACTGTTTCGATAAAATAAAGCCAAAATTACCAGATGTTGCAACTATAGCTCATGAGGATGAAGGAGAAGCATTTGATAGAACTTTGCGGGAGATACTAATAGGTATGGGCTTTTATGAGATTATGAGCTTGATGCTTACAGATGAAAAACAGCATTACAAAAAAATGAGGATCCTGGAGGATGAAAGGGTGGTTGTAGCTCAACCAATATCCCAGGATAGAACGATGATAAGAAAGCACCTATTACACGGTTTAATGGAGTTCTTAGAGGACAACAAACACGAAGAACTACCACAAAAGATCTTTGAGGTTGGAGATGTCATATTGATAGACGAAGATGCTGAGACACGTACAAAAGCTGTAAAAAAGCTATCAGGTGCTGTGATTCATTCAAAGGCAAATTTTACAGAAATAAAATCAATTGTAGATGCACTTCTTTTAAATCTTGGGCTTAAAATGGAGATTAAACCATACGATCATCCATCATTTATAAAGGGAAGGTGCGCATATGTTGAGGGTGTTTACGATACTTCCAAGAAAGTTTTTTTGGAAGGCTTTTTTGGAGAGATCCATCCTGAGGTTATAACAAACTTCAATTTGGAATATCCGGTTGTTGCTTTTGAGGTTGAATTTTTGTAGTGAAGGGGTTTTCCATCTACCATGATTAGCATAAAATCGCTCAGCTTAAATAAAATCACCTATAAACACGGAAATCAGTCTTTAAATTCGTCGGTCTGATGTTTTACTAAGCACAATTACATCGCTGGGTTAAAGCTCAAAAGAGCAATTACAACACTTAGTCGAATGACGAAAATCCGAGGGTTTATTTTATATTTTATTAGTTATTCAGGGCACTGACCATCAACTTGATATATGATTTGATAACTTCGTTTAACTGGAGGTTTAATGATTGTTCAGGATTGTATGGAAGGGTTTTAGCTCTGATTAGAAATTTAGATAGCTATATTTTCGTTAAGCTTGATAAATTTAAAAAATAGAAAATAAGGCTACAATCGGATTTAATAAAAAGATGAATTTCAATTTTTGAACTCGTTCATTGAAACGATGATCTTTTCCTTGTTTCACGCGAAAATTTTAAATAAATTTAGGAATCATATTATTGTTATTAAATGTTAGTATATTGATCTTTAAAATTCATTTCTATGTGGCTGGAGGTTTTTTTTTATGCATGAAAAACAAAAAGCTGATTTTTATCGGGAATATGACCTAATTAAATGTAGAAAACATCCATCAAAGAAACCTGAAGCTACTCATCAAAAAGAAGCTATTGAAAAACTCAAAAAATGGTTTGATTCTAAAAAATTTCCATCCGGAGCAATCATAGCTTTACCTACTGGTAGTGGAAAAACTTTTACCGCTGTTAGATTCCTCTGTAAAAATGTTATTGCTAAGGACTACAAAATTTTATGGCTAGCGCATACTCATCACTTACTTGAACAAGCTTTTTACAGTTTTGGCCCTTTATCAGAAGATATAGATGAAGGTTATGAGGTTGGATGGATACCTGAACCTAAAGAAACTTTAAATGTGCGTGTTGTTTCTGGGGCACCAGATCACTTTAATATTAATCAAATAAAACCTGAAGATGATGTTTTAATTGCTACGTTGCAAAGCATAGCAAATGCTTATAAAAATCGACACCCTAAGCTTAAAGATTTCCTAAAATCTGCAAATGGTAAATTATTCATTGTTTTTGACGAAGCTCATCATGCTCCTGCTCCTAGTTACAGAAATTTGATTTGTGATCTGAGAAGATACTTCCAGAAGATGTATCTGATGGGGTTAACTGCTACTCCCACCACTACTGATATCAAAAAGCGTGGATGGTTTAAGATTCTTTTTCCACAAAAAATCATCCATCAAACTTCAATTGAAAAATTAATGGCTGAAGGAATACTTGCTAAACCAATCATTAAAGAAGCAGGGACTGAAATCACTCCTGAGTTTGATGAAAGAGAATATCTAAAATGGGACGATACAAAAACGGACCTACCTACACATATTGTAACACAATTAGCCAAGAATATAAAAAGAAATAAACGGATCGCAGAAACTTATATCAAAAATAAGGACATTTATGGTAAAACTATAATTTTTGCTGACCGATGGTATCAATGTGACGCAATTAACACACTATTAACAAGTCAAGGAATATCCGCTGACGTAATGTATCATCAAATGGGCAACGAAAGAAATGCAAAAGTTTTAGAGAAGTTTAGGAATAACGAACTAGATGTAATTGTAAATATTAAGATGTTGACTGAAGGTACTGACGTGCCGGATCTAGACACTGTATTCATTACTCGGCAAACAACCAGCACAATTCTCATGACTCAAATGGTTGGAAGAGCTCTACGTGGCCCTAAATTTGGAGGTAAACTTAATGCTAATTTAGTCTTTTTCCATGATGATTGGGACAAAACCATAAATTGGGCAGTATGGGATGCAGAAAATTGGGAAGCTGTTAAAAGAGGGGATCCAGAACCAAAACATGGCAAAACAAAAGAACCTATAGACATTTCTCGTAGAGAAGTAGTGCGCTTATTAAATATGATAGATTCTAACGAAAATATTAATCCGGGGCCATTTTTGACTTTTATGCCTATTGGCTGGTTTAAAGTGACTGTAGCTGAAATTAATGAAGAAGGTAATCCAGAAGAAGTAGACCGTCTGGTTATGGTTTTTGAAAATGAGTATAATAATTATTTAGAGCTGATCAAAAATCTTGAGAAAGAGGACTTAACAGTTTTTGACGATGAAACGGTTGAATTTGAGGAACAGAAGGATAGAATCGAAATATGGTGTGAAAACTTCTTCCCTGAAACTGAAAAATATGTAGGAGATATAACTAAAAACATCTACGAAATAGCCTGTAACATGGCCCAGAACATGAAAGAACCTCCAATATTCATTAAATTTGAAGAGAGAAAGTACCATGACTTAGATGCTATCGCTAAAAATTTCATAGAAATGGATTATGGCCCTCAAACCATTCATAGAAAACTAACTACAGAATATAAACGAGAAGATCGGTATTGGAAAGTAATTTATTACAATTACAAGCTTTTCAAATTCCAGTACAACGCATGTGTAGAATGGATATTAGAACAAGATAGTGTTTATAATAAGCCCATTGAAACTAAAGAGAAACAATTAATTCGAAAATTAAAAAAAGGAAATACTAAAGAAAGAATTCGTGCATTAGAAACGTTAGGTGATATGGGATTAGAAGAAACAATACACAAAGAAACAATTCAATTAATAGAAAAAATAGCCTCAAAAGATGATGATGTCAAAGTAAGAGAAGCTGCTCAATGTGTAGTAGACCTTATAAGTAGATTGAAATTAACTGATGATGAAAAGCAGCAGATCAAAGAAAGAGATGGATATCGTTGTTTATGCTGTGGAGAAGACACTAAGCGTTATTTGGAAATCGACCATATTAAACCAAGATATTATGAAGTGGACAATTCAGAAGATAACTTACAAACCCTCTGTAAAATCTGTAACATAACTAAAAGTACTCAAAATATCAATTTCCGCAATAATAAAACACCATTACCAAAACCACTATCAGATTTCCCGAGCATGGACAAAATAGACACCTTAGATAGATGGAGTATCAGGGACCTAAAGTGGTGGGAAAAATTTTTAAAAAGGAACATTAACTTTTACTATCAATGCAATGCTGTTAAATCAATTCAATTTCAAAATAAAATATGGAAGATCCAACTAAACGATGGTAACCCAGAATTATGGTTAAATACATATCTAAAGGAATTAACTAAAAAGATCAAATCAATAAGAAAAGAATATGGTTATTCTGGTCCTGAAAAAATTCTGATTTTCAAAAAAGATTCTAGAGAATGTAATGAGCTTATTAAAATACTTAAGACAGGTAGTGACCTCGAAAAGAAAAAAGCCGCTAATAAGCTAGGAAATTTGAGATGTAAAAATGCCGTTGGTCCACTTATAAAAGCTACTAAAGGATCGGATAGATTTATAACTCCAGCAGCAGCCACGGCCCTGGGAAAAATTGCCGATGAAAAGGCTGTAAAACCATTAGTTCAGATGTTAGGTAGGAAAGAACCTAATTTTAGAGGAGCTGCAAGAAATGCACTTATAAGAATTGGAAATCCTGCAGTCAATGAACTTATTTCCGCATTAAACAATCGTAACATTTATGTCCGACAACTTTCTGCAGAGGCTCTTGGTCAGATTGGAGATGAGATAGCTGTAGATGGTCTAATAAATGCTCTTAATGATGAAGACAGCGCCGTGAGATGGAGAGCAGCCCGAGCACTTGGACAAATAGGAAACACTAAAGCAGCTAAACCACTTCGAAAATCTCTAAAAGACTCGGATAAGAAAGTTAGGGAAGAATCTACTAAATCTTTAGCAATTATGGAGGAAAAAATACAAGTTCTATATGAAAAACTTGATGCTGGTATCAAACAAATAGATGAAAATATTCAAAGAAGAAAACTTAAATACGGATACTCTTATTTCACGCCAAAGAGAAACTTCTTACGTGTATATGTAGATTACGTAAAAATAGAATTATAAGGTGCTAGATTTTCTGAGATTTTCTGAGAATTCTTATAACTTCATTTTGAT
>CAZLGO010000088.1:0-6180 GCA_964559295.1 uncultured Methanobacteriaceae archaeon | reverse complement strand
ATATCACAGGAGAAGTTTATTTGAAACCGTTATTTCGGTTAATAAAAGAGTGTTTGGAAATACAAACCACAGCATAACTGCTAGGTTGAGGAACAAGAGAGCAAGTTGAGGAACGTCTGCTACAACATACAAAGGTATTTAAAGCATATATCTTATAAATTGTAAAGGGTTTCTACAGAGCTTATTTATTTATCTAAAGTAGATATAAATGAAAAGTAAAAAATAGAGCTTTGTTATATATGACACATTTGGATACTTGCCGGATTAATTAGGTGTGTTAAGTGGAAAGTAGTGAAGCTGTTTATAAAGCACTTAAAAAAGCAGGGATAGATTTTATAGTGAGTCTGCCTTGTGTAAATCTTGGAAGAGTTTTGGAATTCGTTGAAAAGGACGAAGCTATCATACATATCCCTGTAACTCGAGAAGAAGAAGGAGTTGGAATCTGTGTTGGGGCATTTTTGGGTGGGAAAAATCCTGCAATTCTTATGCAAAACTCTGGACTTGGAAACTCGGTAAACGCCTTAGCATCGCTTCATAAACTTTATGGTATCCCTCTTCTTATGGTTATGAGTCATAGAGGGACCCTTGGCGAGGAAATCCAGGCTCAGATTCCAATGGGGAAAGCCACTCCAAAGATCTTAGATTCGCTTGATATTCCTTATTTTAATCCAAAAACGCCCAATGAGGCAGTTCCAGTTATAGTAAATGCATGGACTCTCTCAAAAACTGGTTGTTTTCCTGTGGGAATATTGCTTGATAACATGTTCTGGTAGTGTAAAAATGGAACGAATTGAAGCAATTTCAAAAGTCGTTGAAAAGCTCGAAGATGAGCTTGTAATCTGTAATCTTGGATTTCCATCCAGAGAGCTTTACCATATTAAAGACTCGCCGACCCATTTTTACATGTTGGGTTCCATGGGCCTTGCATCTTCCATAGGCTTGGGTTTGGCTCTTTCTCAAGAAAGAAAGGTTGTAGTCCTCGATGGAGACGGATCTTTGCTTATGAATTTTGGGACTCTTGCGACCATCTACAATCAGAATCCAGAAAACTTAATTCTCGTGGTTTTTGATAATCAGTGTTATGGTTCCACTGGATTTCAGTGCACCTATACAACGACGATAGACCTTTTGAAAGTTGCAGAAGCCGTAGGATTTAAGAGTATTTTTGTTTTTGATGATGAGATAAATTTTAAGAAAGTTTTAGATGTAAAAGGACCTTCTTTTGTTCATGTGAAGGTTAAACCAGGGAACGCAGATGTTCCAATAATCGATATGGAACCAGAGACGATAAAAGCTAGGTTCAAAAAAGAAGTAATGAAAAATACTTTTTAGAATGCTTTAATATCATAACATCCTGCATAACTTCTTTTAAATTCAATGCTAAATCCAATTAACTAGAAAATTCAATGGTTTGGCAAGGAATACACATTTAATTTATCAGTCTAATTACAGAACTATCAGCCTACTAATTAATGAAGAAATACCAGATAAAATCCTATTTCCATAAACAATAACAAGATAAGGACATAAACATAAGTTTTAGTAATGTTTTTAGGCTCAAATTTCTTAGAAATGGTTTTCAAGTCGACTTTCTCTGCCTCTGAATATAAACCGATGATATCTGAAATTAGGACAATTAAAAGAACAAGAAATAATAGGAACATTTCAAAAGCAACTAAATTGATTGTTAAGTAAATATAGGTTGCACTTATCTGCCGGCTGCCGCAAAAAACCGAAAATCTTTTAAAGAGAGAGATGGCTATACAAATACAATCATCTATTATTTTATTAACATGGGATGTTTTTTATGAAATATGCGTTGGCGATAATAGGTTTAATGGTTTTTGTTATATTGTTTTCTGGGTGTTTATTTTTTTCAGACAAGCAAAAAGAAGTAATGAAAATACGAGAAAAAGGGAATAAAAGTTATCAGCTGGGGCAAGACGTTGATAACTATTTATTACAACAAGGAGAAGGTGAAAACATAAAAAGCAATAAGAGTAAAATAATCGGAGTTTTGAGAATTAAAAATGCCAGTTATAGGATTTCGGGGAACACTGCAGAAGTTAAAATCGTAATAGAAGATAGCGGACATGTATGGAATGGTACTTGGTCATATAACGGAACTAATTGGAATCCAAATCCCGATTTCAGGATAATTTCATGAATATGGAAAGTTGCAAGTGTTGTTTTGAAAAGATTATCATTTCCAATAATATTTAATTTATAAGGTGTATGTTGATATCAAAAGAAGAATACTAAAATAAGTATTTATATTTCCAATAAACTAACCATCCCTCTATATTTTCCAATTTTAAAAAAATAACCAGAGTTAGGCTATATAAGTAGATAGAAGAGATTGAAAGTATCATTATTGCCAATAAAGAATAGTTAATACTTTCAATCCCAAATAATTGATCTATCATTTTCTACTATCTGATGTTATAGTTTTCTTTTGCTGGCTAAACGTTCTCCCTAATTTCAAAATCCTCCAAAAATGTTTTTAATATGGGACTTGGCCAGGGGCCTGCACCTGTCGTCATCTTCACAGCGAAATATTGGTAATATCCAAAACCCATTGCCCAATGTTTGACACTATATTCAGTCACGTCGGGCTGGCATGCCACATATGGGTTAAACCAGCATGGATGCCAGGGTCCATCTTCTGAATCTCCATAAAATTGCCATATCGCTCCATAGGGATAAAACACCTGAAAACCTGTTGGGCTATAAACCGGTTGGGTTGTATGGTATATAAACGTGGGCGTCCTCATACCTGGGCTAAGTAGTACCGGCCGATCTGTTTTATAATACCACACCATATAGAGAGGTTGTGTTGGATCTGAACCGGACGGAACCCATTTTGTGTTGTAAAGCGTGCATTCTACATATCCTGGTGGATAAACAATCAGTTGGATTTTATCAATGTTGTTATATTCATCTGGTTCATACACCTCACCCCATGGGTATTTAAATTCTGAATCTGCAAATACCATTAATTCATGTGTTCCAGTCCATGTTGGTTTCCAGTTAAACTGTAGTTTGATCGAATCTTTGGGATCTAATCGTCCTACAGATTGATTACCTATCAATGTATTATTATCATAAAAGGCTACATTAAATTGCTCTGCACGTGAATGTCCCAGGTTGGATATGGTTGTATTTATCGTATAAGTTTGATTTACATATGCGTGACTCAGTACATCATCAATAGTTGCAACAAGGTCTGCTGCACCAAAAAAGCACCAAGGATCATCACATGGATCTATTTTATCCATTATATCATCTATCAGCTTATCAAGTCCATACTCTGTAATTTCAGCTATTGCATCTTCAACTGGTCCCAGCTTAAGACCCCATTTAACAACAGCCCAATGAACTATTAAGTCTCCGGCAAACGCACTTGAAATCCTTGATGCAAAAATTTTTTTCTGGCATTCAAAACAAACTGTCTTATTCTCAACATTCTGTATATAATGTATTTCATATACAGCCTCAAATGCACCTATGGCAGCACCTAGTTCAAATAGGTATATGTTTCGTATTCCTACGCCTGGTGTTTCTACTATAATTGCTGGTATCTCTTCATTAAGATAAACATTATATCCCCTTGCTTGTAGTTCTTGTATGATGTTTTCTACCTCTGTCACGAGATTCTCGACCTCTGCATAGTCTGTTGTGGGAGTAACGTTATTTAATTTATTGATAGCATTTTCTAATTTAGATAACAATTCATCAGTACTATCCCATTCTTCAATGCCTTTTATAATTTCATTTGTATGTTGAATTAGATTTTCTGCATCATCTGTGGCTATTTTCTTTCCACTTTGGGCTTCTAATTCATTTTTAAACGCATTTAAGATGTTGCTTACAGATTTAAGCATATTATCAGCTTGATCCTCCTTTCCCTCTAAAGCAAACTGTAAAGCTTTATCATTTTTCTCTGATGCAGCATCTACTTTAACCAAAAGACTCTTTTTAACTCCTTGGTTCACGTCAAGCTGTTCGACTTCTGATCTCAATTTTTGGAGCTCTTGTTTTACATATTCTACCACCAAGGCTTTATCTCCTGCCCTACCTAGTTTATCATTTTCTCCCAGATCCGTTACGTTCATAAGTTTGGCGCTGGCTGCCGGCACAGACAACGCAAATAACGCAATGAAAATTATTGCCAAGATTTTGGTTCTCATCTCTTTCATATTTCACTTCCTCCTTGTTTAATCTTCATTATAGATTGGAATCAGATGTATCAGGGTTTTTAATATGATAATCCTGTTGTTGGAAAAATATGTATTAAGTATATACCAATATATTTATATTTTTTTATTTTGTTAAAACCGAAAAGTTTAAATATTACGATTATCATTCTAAAAATACGCGAAAGATAAGTGTATTAAACTTCCATAAATTTAAACCCGGGAACGCAGATGTTCCAATAACCGATAGGGAGCCGTAAAAATAAGGTTATGGAAGAGATAAATAAAAGAATAAAGGAGTTAGCTCAAATTCTTCTACATTATTATTCCCCAACTTTAAAACTTCTAAATAGCTCATTAACAAAATCAAAAACAAATTTTGCATCCCATAAAGCCTTTTTTTGCGTCATCTGCTGTATACAATCTTTCAAAGTAAAATGAAGGTTCTCTTTCCCTACCTAATCTTGCTGAAATATCTTTGATTCTTTCCAAAGATTCTTTTTTGGCATTTAATTTTTCGCTGACTTGCAATACAAAAATTCCTCAAGCATCATGAGCTTGAGATATTCTATCCCCAATACCTTTAAAAATCCTTTTAACGATAAGGATTTATCCTCCTGTTTTGATCAACCTTTATTAAAGGTTGATTGTTATAGATCCCTCTTCAAGATCTTCCATAGCTTGAATACCTCTCCTGGTTTTAAATCAGGTTTTAGAATTCAATATCATGTCTCATCTTTCAAAAAACTCTCTTGGAACCTAACTTTCCAGCCTTTTAAGGGATCTTAATCTTTTTTTTAAAAAATCATCTCATCATAAAGAATTATTCCATCCTCTATTAAATCTAAAAAAAGAGATCTGTTTTCCTCTGCCTCTGACTTTGAAAATACGATTGGTTTTAGATAAGCAGAATAAGACTCTTTTTTTAATCTAAAAAATTCCTTTGACTTTCAAGTCTTTTTAACGTTTTAATCAACCTATCGCTTCTTTTGTGGTATTCTGGAGGGGCATCTTTCAACATCCCGATTAAATCAATATCGATAGTCTTTCTGGCATTCCATCTGGCAACAGAGCCGTAGAGAACAACTGAAATCAACTCATCTTTGTATTCTTTCTTTATTATTTTTAAAAGATAATCAAAAATTTTTATAATCTTTATAACCTATCATCAAATCCCTTTTAATGCCTTCTTCTTTCAAACTCATCGAAAAGTTCATCAAGTTCAACGCCTTTGTACACAAGAAGAAGCAACGTATGAAAAATAAGGTCAGCAGCCTCATGCACCACATTATCACCATTTTTAGATGCTATTATAAGCTCTGCAGCTTCCTCACCAATCTTCTCAAGTATCTTATCCTCAGCCGGCTTCTCATCGTCTATCATAAGCCGCGATGTGTATGATTCAATTGGATTCTTGTGCCTATCCTCTAAGACTTCATAAACTTCCCTTATGATTTTATCTTTCACTTTTTACTCTCCTTTTTTTTAAACTCTCAGTCAGGGCAATGAGGGGATGCTGAGCATCGTCTATTATTTCTATATCTTTTAGGGAAGATATTCCGCTGCGCTCTGCAGTTTTCTCCAAACCCAGTTTTATGTCTTTTTTAAGTTGAATTACATAAGAATCAATCTCTTTATGTCCAAGATTACATGCTGCAACTGTTCTGTGGTGACCGTCAACTAAGATGAACCTATCTCCGGTCTCAATAACAATAGCTGGTTCTGCAAGACCTTTTTTAAGCTCATGTTCCCTTCCTTGCAATTCATCAGCGTATATCTTGTTTTGGGTTGGTTTGAGTTTATCTATCGGTACCTTCATCCTTAGGATCCTTGTCTTAACATTGTATAGTTGTCCTAAGGTTTCATTTAGATAATTTACCTTTATTGGAGTGGATCTTTCAATGTGAGATCTTATAATATCAGTGTTTGTTATTATACCTACCAATTTACCTTCTTTATTAATTACAGGAAGTTTTGAAACACC
>CAZLGO010000087.1:0-6238 GCA_964559295.1 uncultured Methanobacteriaceae archaeon | reverse complement strand
CTTGCAGCCTTTGGGTGATCTATTGGTTTTCCTATCTGACTCAGAATTCTTATCTGGACTTCTTTTATCCCGTCAACACTTTCTGCTATATCATTTGCTATTCTGGTTGATAGTAGGTTGTATATTTTACCAACATGGTTTACCGGATTTTTTCCTGAAGTGGCTTCCATTGACATCGGTCTGTTCGGCGTTATCAAACCATTTGCACGGTTTCCTCTTCCTACAGAACCATCATCTCCCATCTCTGCTGATGTTCCCGTAACTGTCAGATAGACTGAAGCCTTTTCATAATCATCTGCTGTGTTTATATTCACATCCACATCTTTGTCTGTATGTTTTAGGGCAAGATCCATTATCCTATCTTTTAATTCCTCTTTTATACCTATGTAATGATCCAGATTATCGATATACTTTGAGACCATTGCAGCAGCGATTGTAAGATTTATCCGATCGTTTTCTCTGAGCCCCATAACTTTTATATCTTCCCCAACCTCAGGGAATTTACTCTTGAAAGACGCTGAATTTATCATATGTTCTGATTCAAGGACTATATTTTCAGTTTCCGAGAATGGAGCATAACCAACACCGAAGGATGTATCATTTGCTGCAGGTACATGATCCTTTCTTTCAAATACATTTACCAAATCTGCTGATCCATGCCCTATTTTACATTCTATAATTGTACAGGTTTCAACATTAAGATTTATAATATTGTCATTTAGATACTCCTTTGCAGCAGCTATTGCTATCCTATCTATTCCTATTTGCTCACCGCCAACATTTGCTGTGCCTCTACCTGTTAAAAGAATCTGTATAGGTTTTATTACCTCTCCACCACCGAATTTTGGAGATGACATACCTGCTGTAAGCTGAACCTCGTCTGTATTATGGTGCATTATTGTCCCGAATCTTTCTAAATATTCTCTACAGAGTGCTCTACTAACAGATTCAGCTATCCCATCGCTGAGACTGTCTGGATGTCCTATGCCCTTTCTTTCTACCAACTCTATTTTTTGATCTTCAACTGGTGTTTGAATGATCTCTTCAACAATGATGTTTCTCATACAGTATCCTCCAAAGTTTTAAGTAATGGATTAGCTATCTTTATGAAAGAACTTTTAATAAAAGTTCACAAAAGACAGGTAACTGAACTCGCCTTTTTGATCAACCTTTATTAAAGGTTGAAATGCAGTTTATGCTGCTTAAGTGTGAACTGATTTCCAGTTCATACAGTATCCTCCAAAGTTTTAAGTGATGGATTAGAACTATCTTTATGAACTATGTCCTCATACTAAATAAAACTAAGGGAACAACACTTGGCTATGCCAAAATTGCAGATAGTTTTTTTTCAAGATTCAGAGGGTTGATGTTAAAAAGGGAGCTAAAATATGGACTTGTTTTAAAACTCCCAGATGAGAGGAGCAAATATGGCTCGAGCATTCACATGTTTTTTGTGAGATTTCCATTAGATATACTTTTTGCTGATTCTAAAAAAAATGTTGTTGATCTTGTTAGTATAAAGCCTTGGAAAACCTATACACCAAAAAATCCAGCAAGATATATCATAGAGATGGAAGAAGGCACAATAAAAAAATCAAATACTCAAATTGGGGACCATTTGAGTTTTGTATGCGATAGATCTTAATTTTCATTTTTTCTTACTTTCTTTCCATCTTTTGCAATCTCATCAAGAGTGCGACCACTCAAAACAGATTCAGGCCGTTCCACCAGAGGATTCAGAATAGCATCTGCCTCCTCGTCCTTCATCTTAACAAGCAGCCAGAACTTTCTATCCTTTCTTGTGGTGCGTATAAGGGCATAACCACCCTTGAGCTTCTCACCTTCAAGCCAGATGTCCACATGTCCTTTTTCGATAGCCCTTTCCATAGGAACTGTTTCATTCTTCTTTTTATTTAAATTACGGTAAGTTCCTTTGTCCCAAACCATTACTGTACCAGCTCCATAACTTCCTTCTGGAATAACTCCTTCAAAATCAATGTACTCAAGAGGATGATCTTCTGTTGGAATAGCAAGGCGTTTTTCACTTGGATCCACAGGAGGACCTTTTGGTATTGCCCAGGATTTCAAAACATCCCCAACTTCTAATCTGAAGTCATAATGAAGCGTGCGTGCATCATGTTTTTGAATTACAAACCTTGCCTTATCTTTCAAAGTTTTTTGATTTGAAAATGGTTCAGGGGTCCTATCAAAATTTCTCTTCCTATGATGATCTAATGGCTCTTTTGTCATAGTATCTCCACAACATTGTGATATTTATCTTTTAAAATGCATACATAATGTATCTTGCGCCTGTTAAAAATTGGTTGTTTTAATCTCAAAATAAGATTTTCAGATTTAAACCGAATTTTTTCCATTTTAACTGAGACTTGTTATGTGTTAAAGAAAACGTCACTCTTATTGCAGGAGGAGGTTTGCGTGCCTCTTATGATTTTGTCAAATGTCTTGCTCTTCGAGCAGATGCGGTTTATGTGGCACAGCTGCATTGATTGCCATCAGTTGTGAACAATATAGAATTTGTAATACAGGTTCGTGTCTAACAGGCATAACAACTCATAATCCAGCATTAGTCAACAGCTTGGTGTTGAAGAGGGTACCAGGAAACTATCTAATTTCATTAAGGTTCAGATCAAGAGATAGCCAATCTAACAAGAATTGTGGGAAATGATGATATTGTAAAACTCAAAAGCGATGATCTTGTTTCTATAAATAAGGATTTGGCAATTATTAAGGTACTGTGGTTGGACAGCACGGAATTGTGAAACTGATCAGATTTATCCTATCAGATGTTTTTTATGATCCTCCGTCCCATAACTAAACCTAATGTGAATCCAATAGTCTGGGTAAGCAATGCAGCATACGCTGCTCCGACAATTCCTAAAAGAGGTATTAGACTGTAGTTTAGGATTATACTTGATATAAGCATTGAAAATCCTATCAATGCATAAAAGTGCTGGTTTCCACTTGCACTTATCACCTGTATTCCCCATATTGAGATGATGGATAGGGGGAATACCCAGATCAGGATTCTCAGAACCTCAACCGACACCACATACTTTGCACCATATAGAATTGATATAATGAATGGAGCAAAACTAAACACAGCAACTGAAACAGCTACTGTAAGAGCGGTGGCTATAAGAATCTGGTTGAAGAGTCTTTTTGTATATACTCTGTTTCGAATGTTTTTAGCGCTAAGTGGAAAAAGAGCAGTTCCCAAAGATATAGACAAAAGCAAAAAACCCTGATTTACTATGGCCCACCCAGCAGAATAAAGTCCAACGTCATCCATACTACCCAATATTGAAAGCATAAAGGTATCGATTCTTGTATATATCGTCCAGAAAATCCCAGCAATCCCAAACCATACTCCTTGCCTTAAAAGATCCTTTGCAAATTTTTTATATATCACGAAGTTCAGCTTAAGACTTACAAATCGTTTTGTAAAGTGGTATCCCAAAATCATGGATATAAATGTTCCAAAAACTGTAACCAAAACCACAGCAGCAATACCAAGTCCAAGAGACAGTACTATAAAGCAGAGGATTGCAAAAATGCTTCTTTCTATAATTTGGATAAATGCGATGTACTCCATCCTCTGGTGCATGTTAAAAACTGTACTAAAAAGCCATCCTATACCATTTGTCATTAACATCAATGATGCTACCATGATCAGAACCTTCGTCATGTAAGGATATGGCACAAAAAGACATCCAATAAAACAAAGCATTATGGCACATAAACCCATGATAACCCGTAAAAAGAAAGATTTCTCTATAAAATAAGCAGTTTTTTCGGGATATTTAGATCCGTCCCGTATTAAGATTGTGTTTGTTCCAAAATCAGGCAATACCATAAAAAACAATAAGAATGCAAATACAACATTGTATATTCCATATTCCTGCGGTCCTAAAACCCTTGCTATGTAAACTGTAACAAAAAATGAGATTAATCCGCTGTAGATGTTTCCAAAAGAAAGATGAATCGTATTTTTAATAACCCTTATGGTATCTTCACCAAACATTTACATCAATTTATCCTTTAGGTTAGATGGATGATTTATTGTCTTGATTCCTTCGATTTCAGAGAGTCTTTTTGAATTCTGGGCATCTATTTCTCTTATGTATATTCTGAGTTTTCTACCACCTATGATTGCAGAATATGGGCACGCTGCAGCACAGGTTCCGCATCCTCTACACCTTAAAAGATCGATCTCGAGAGCTGGAATTATAGCGTCATTGGGGCATGCTGCTGCAGCCTGACAAATTTCACATTTCTGACATAAGTCAAGTTCAAGTTTATAAGGAAGTACGGTTTCAAGTTCGCCAGGTTCCATATCTCCTGGAACTATGTAGGTTTTAACGCGGCCTTTCCCTGCCATTGCAACTGCATTTGTAACTAACGTGTCTGCGATTCCATTTACAATCTTGGATACGGTATTGGCTGTTGCAGGAGAAACCACAAGGGCATCATATTTTTCCATCGTAAATCTTCCTGTTATTGGAAAACTTGACCTTTGTTCTCTCTCTTGTACGAGTTCTCTATAATAACCACCTGTTACTTTTTTTACAGCCTCAAAAAGGCCATACATTTTAAGAACCTCTTCACCTGCTTCTGAAAGAAGCACTGTTACATCATGCTTTTTTGATAGTTCTACTAATATTTTTACACTATCAGAAAGAAGATGCCCAGCTCCTGTGATCCCCCATGCTATTCTCATTTTACCTCCTCAAGATCCCCCTGGATCAGGTTTTTGTGTAACGCACAAACAGCTTCTTTAAGATGCTCCTTGTTTATGACAAATGAAATGCTAACTTCAGAAGATCCTTGAGCAATCATGAGAATGTTTATTCTAAAAGCAGCAACCGCCCCGAATATCCGAGCAGCAATGCCATAGGTACCCCTCATACCTGCACCTACAACCGTTATAACACAGATGTCATTTCTGTATGTAATCTCCTGTATCAAATCGCCGTCCCTAAATTCCTCTTCTAATGAATTTATGGATTTTTTAAGGTCTTCTTTGTGGATCACTATGGATATATTGGTCTCAGAAGATCCTTGAGAGACCATTAGAATGTTTACATCTTTTGCTGCCAGTACATCAAAAACTCTTGCAATGACTCCTGGTACTCCCATCATCCCAGTTCCAGAGACATTGATAAGGGCGACATCTTCTATGTTACATATGGCCTTTACGATCCTGTGGGATTTTTGCTTGTCCTGGATTATTAGGGTTCCTTCACAAGATGGCTTAAATGTGTTTCTTACATTTACAGGGATCTGCTTGTCCATAGCTGGTTTTATGGTTTTAGGATGGAGCACCTTTGCACCAAAAAAAGCAAGTTCCATGACCTCCTCATAGGATATCCTCCTAATCAAGTTTGCATCATCTACTATCTTTGGATCTGCAGTTAGTATACCATCCACATCTGTCCAGATCTGGATTTCATCAGCGCCAAGATCAGCCCCGATTAAAGATGCTGTGTAATCAGAGCCTCCTCGTCCAAAGGTCGTGACTGTACCTTTTTCATCTTGAGCTATAAATCCAGTTATCACAGGAACTATCTTTCTTTTAAGCAATGGAGTTAAAATCTTTTTTGAGGTTATCTTTATGGGTTTTGCACTTCCATAATTGCTGTCTGTAATTATACCTGCTTTATTTCCAGTTAAAACTACGGAATCAATTCCAAGATTTTTTATTGCACCGCAAATTATGGGAGCTGAAAGTCTTTCACCAAATGACATTAGATAATCCATTTCTTTTTTTGTAACCTTTTTTTGAACCCTTTTTAGGGCATTCCCAAATTCATCCAATATATTTGTGATGATGCGCAAAGTTTCATCTAACACATCTAAGTTGTCTATGGATATTTTCGCAGCCATCTCGTGTTTTATTTTGAGTTTTTCTATAAATACATCAACATCTTTTTTGTGGATGTCCTCTGCAAAATTAATTATACTGTCTGTAACCCCTTCCATGGCAGATACCACAACGACAACATCATTTTCCTTTTTGAAATCTGAAATTATTTTTGCAACGTTTTTTATTGTACTGCCATTGCCAACTGACGTACCACCAAATTTCATAATGATAAGCATTTTTCCACTCCAAAAAAAGTCTTAAAAATCAAATTAGAATTCTACATAGTTGTATGCCAAATCTGGCTTAAAACAGTAATGAACTTCATTATACTGGTTTATAAACTCTGATACTTCT
>CAZLGO010000086.1:0-6304 GCA_964559295.1 uncultured Methanobacteriaceae archaeon | reverse complement strand
GGGTCAGGCATATGATATAGGCTTTGAGGGAAAATTCGATGTTGGAGAAGAAGAATACATGAGGATGATTTACAAAAAAACAGCCGCGCTGATAGAAGCTGCAACGAAATCAGGTGCTATACTTGGCGGAGGATCTAAAAAACAGATAGACGCCCTTGCAGAATATGGAAGATTAATTGGAATGGCATTTCAGATTCAGGATGATTATTTGGATGTTGCAAGCGATGAGAGAAAGATCGGAAAACCAGTTGGAAGTGATATAATGGAGGGAAAGATGACTCTCATGGTTGTTCATGCGCTTGAGGCTGCGTCACTGGAAGACAAAAAAGCACTGGTTTCCATATTAGAGAAAAAACATAACGAAAAAAACATCCACGAAGCTATCAGAATCTTTGAAAAATATGGATCAATTGATTATGCTCGAAATATTGCAAGAGGAAATGTAAAAACTGCAAAGGGATTATTGGATGTGTTGGACGATTCCGATGCAAAGGATGCTCTTCTTTTAGTTGCAGATTTTGTCTTGCAGAGAAGCTATTAATGAGGATTCCTATGAGCCTTCGCAGACTCTTATACAAATATGCTCTAAAAAATGCAATAAAACACAAAGGAGTTGCACGCAGTGGCGCGGTTGTTGGTGCAGTTTTGAGCTCTCACCCTGAACTAAGAGAAAGAGCAAGTGAGATCTCCGAAATGGCAAAAGAAGTAGTAGACAAAATAAATTCCATGGATGCGCAAACGCAGCTTAATGAATTTGAAAGGCTTGGCGTCGACATAGAAGAGAAAAAAATCGAAGAGAGAGGACTTCCTGATCTTCCAAATGCTGAAGGTGGTGTTGTTTTAAGGTTTGCACCAAATCCAAGCGGACCTCTTCATATAGGTCATGCGAGGGCTGCTATTTTAAACGACGAATATGTGAGAAGATATGGCGGCGAGTTGATACTTAGAATTGAGGATACGGATCCACGAAGGGTTGATATCGACGCATATGGGATGATAGAAGAGGATCTTATATGGCTTGGGATCGAATGGCACGATAAGGTAATTCAGAGTGATAGAATTCCCATATATTATGAATATGCAGAAAAACTCATTAAGATGGGTTTTTCATATGTTTGTACATGTGATGCAGCTCAGTTTAAAAAATTGAAGGACGCAAAGAAACCATGCCCTTGTAGAGATTTAGATGTTGATGAAAATTTCAAACGCTGGAAGAAAATGGAAAATCTCAGAGAAGGTGAAGCAGTTCTCAGAATTAAGACTGATCTGGAACATAAAAACCCTTCAATAAGAGAATGGGTTGCAATGAGAATTGTAGAACATAAACATCCTCGAATTGGATCTAAATTCAGGATCTATCCTATGATGAACTTTTCAGTTGCAATAGATGACCATTTGCTTGGCATAACTCATGTTTTGAGAGGAAAGGACCATCTTGCGAACACTGAAAAGCAAAGATACATCTACAAGCATCTTGGCTGGAGAGAACCTGTTTTTATTCACTATGGAAGGCTTAAAATGGAAGATATTTCCCTAAGCACATCTGGAACAAGAGATGGTATAAAAAAAGGAATTTACACAGGATGGGACGATCCAAGACTTGGGACGATTAGAGCCATAAAAAGAAGAGGGATAAAAAAAGAGGCTATTCATGATCTAATGATTGAAATCGGTGCAAAGATGGCAGATTCCACCTTAAGCTGGAAGAAAATATATGGTCTAAACAGAAGAATCTTGGAGAGGATGGCAAACAGGTATTTTTTTGTCTGGAATCCCCAAAAAATAAAAATAGAATACCTTCCTGAATCAACGAAGAGAATCGTAAAAAGGCTACTTCATCCTGATTTTCCAGAACGAGGGTATCGTAAGATCCCTTTTGATGGAGAAGTGTACCTGGTGACGGAAGATCTTGATTACGATGGAGTTTTAAGACTTATGGATGCTGTAAATATTCGTTTTGAGAATAAAGAAGCGGTTTTCCATAGCCTGAGTATCGAAGATGCAAGGGCGGTTGGTGCAAGGCTTGTGCAATGGGTTCCAGTTCATGATAACCTGAAAGCAGAGATCGTAATGCCTGATGCTAATGTTTTGGATGGTTTTGTAGAGCCTTCATGCGCTGATTTAAATGTTGGAGACGTTGTACAGCTCGAAAGATTTGGATTTGCGAGGGTTGATGAGGTTTTTGATGGGAAAATTAGATTTTATTTTGCTCATAAATAATGTTTTTTAGTGATTTAATTGTTGAAGGCATTTGATTATGTGGATAAAAATCTTGAAACTTTCATCGAAGATCTTAAAAAACTATGTTCCATTCCTTCCATATCTGCGCAAAATACAGGTATAGGGGAAGCTGCAGTCAAAGTCAGGGACATGTTTGAAAAAGCGGGTTTAAAGGCTGAAATATTTAAAGTAGATAATGGAAATCCATTAGTTTATGGAGAATATAAACCTAAATCCTACGATCGAACCATCCTTTTTTATAATCATTATGATGTTCAGCCCCCTGATCCTTTAGAGTTATGGGAATGCCCGCCTTTCAATCCTACTATAAGAGATGGAAAGATATTCGCTAGGGGAGTTGCAGACAATAAAGGAAACATTGTAGCTAGAATAAAGGCTGTAGAGTCAATTCTGAATACTTTAGGAGATCTTCCATTAGCTGTAAAATTTGTAGTTGAAGGAGAAGAAGAGATTGGAAGCCCGCATCTTCCAGAATACGTTGAAAGGTATAAAAACATCTTTTCAGCAGATATGGGCGTATGGGAGTCTGGTTACAGGCATGAGACTGAAAGACCTACCATAAAGCTGGGTGTTAGGGGAATAGCTTTTTTTGAGTTTACTGTTAGAGGAGCTAATAGAGATTTGCATTCAAGCCAGGCAGGCATAATCCCAAACCCGGCATGGCGCCTGGTAAAGTTTCTTGGTAGTCTCAGAGATGAAGATGGAAGAATACTTGTGAATGGATTTTACGATGACATAAAACCAATGGATAAAGAAGATGAGGATCTCTTAAAAGCGATACCATTCGACGATGAAGATCTAAAGAGAAAATTCACAATAAAGAAATTTGTAGGAGATTTCAAAGGATTCGAAGCTTTAAAATCCCTGTATTTTAAACCTACATGCAACATCAATGGTATAATCTCTGGTTATACTGGTTCAGGTTCTAAGACTATCATTCCAAATAAAGCATCTGCCAAGGTGGAATTCAGGCTTCTTCCAGGACAAAAACCCAAGAGAGTTCTGAAAAGATTAAAAGAACATACGAAGAAGCATGATTTTACAGATGTTGAAGTTAGGCTTCTTTATGGCTATGAAGCTGCTAGAACATCTCCGTCATCCATAGCTTCAAAAATAGTGAGGGAAGCTACCAAAAAAACATATGGTTTGGAGCCTATAATTTATCCCATATCAGCTGGAAGCAGTCCAATGTATCTTTTCGCTGAATTGAACATTCCTATTGTTTCTGTTGGTGTAGGATACAGTGATTCTTGTGAACATTCTCCTAATGAGAATATAAGAATAGAAGACTTTAGATTGGGTATTAAAAATATTATAACAATCGTTGACATGTTATCGGGTCTATAGGAAAATCGAAGTTTAATGAAATCTTTGGCAAGAAGCTGGATAGTTAAATACCAAATTTTTTATTCCCGAAGGTCCATTATTTGTTAAAGACTTGATTATGGATTTGTTATAAGTTTAAGAAGCTATACGTCCCAGAAGAAAATTTAATTAGTAAAGCGATGATAGATATTTGTCTATCACATCAATATAAAACGTATAAAAACAAAAAGTCTTATGAACTATATGAAAAATTTGAAGAATCAAGGGAGTTTTGGTGAGATTGGCTATAGAAGAAATGAAAGTTCTAATAATTGACAACGTAGATTCATTCATCTGGAATCTTGTTCAATACGTGGGGGAACTCGGGGCAAAACCAATAGTCGCAACAAATGATGTAACACCAAAGGAGATAATTAGAATAAATCCAGATAGGATCATCATAAGCCCTGGCCCTGGAAGGCCTGAGAATGCTGGCAACTGTATCAAAATAATAAAAAATCTTGGAGATAGAATCCCAATACTGGGAGTCTGTCTTGGTCATCAAGCAATAGCACAGGCTTTTGGAGGCAAAGTGGTTCATGCAAAAACACTGATGCATGGTAAAACCAGCATGATAAAGCACAATGGTTCTACTATTTACAAAGATATTCCCAATCCTTTCAGGGCAACCAGATACCATTCGTTATCTGTAGATGATCTTCCAGATTGTCTTATTGTAAATGCAAAAAGTCTTGATGATGACGAAGTAATGGGCATAAAACATGTTGATCATCGGATCTACGGGGTTCAATACCATCCAGAATCTATCTTAACTGATGTTGGAAAAAAAATTCTTTTAAATTTTCTTGAAATCAACTTTAAGGAATAATCGATAAATTTCATAGATGGTATGTGACTATGAGAGTATTGAAAAAGCATAGCCGCTATATCTTTCAATCTATTGATTTATAAACTACAGCTGAATTAAACAGTATCAAATGTTTTAAAAATGTTTTTAAAATATTTGTTCAAAACACGAAAGTAATTAAAATGTAAAAAAGAACAAGATATTAAGATTCACTGAATTATAAGTTATGAATTATGTTATTAACTATATAGAAGGATATACATTCTATATAAAAAAGATAAAGAGGATGCAAAAGATTTAATCGTCTAAAACTCCAACCAATATGTTTAACATAGATGATACAGGTGAAAACATGACAAAATTCAGCGAATGGTTTCACAATATCTTAGAAGAGGCTGAAATAATCGATATTAGGTATCCCATAAAAGGCATGCATGTCTGGTTACCACAGGGATTTAAAATAAGAAAAAATGTCCTTGGTATTCTAAGAAGACTTCTTGATGAGGATCATGAAGAGGTACTTTTTCCGCTTCTTATTCCAGAAGATGAACTTGAAAAAGAAGCAAAACATGTTAAGGGTTTTGAGGATGAGGTTTATTGGATAACACATGGTGGACTAACAAAACTCAACAAAAAGCTTGCACTTCGACCAACAAGTGAAACCGCCATGTATCCTATGTTTTCATTATGGATAAGATCCCACTCTGATCTTCCCTTAAAGATATATCAGGTTGTCAACACCTTCAGATACGAAACAAAACATACAAGACCTCTAATAAGATTAAGAGAGATTACAACTTTTAAAGAAGCTCATACGGTACATTGTACAGAGAAAGAGGCAGAAGAACAGGTTCAAAATGCTATTGGGATCTACAAAAGATTCTTTGATGAACTTGGGATTCCATATGTTATAACAAAAAGACCTAAATGGGACAAATTCCCAGGGGCAGAATACACCGTTGCTTTTGATACCCTCTTGCCAGATGGAAAGACCCTTCAGATTGCAACTGTGCACAATCTTGGGCAGAATTTTGCAAAGACCTTTGGGATAACTTACGAGGCGCCCTCTGGGGAACACAGACATGTTTATCAGACATGTTATGGGATTTCTGATAGGGTTATTGCCTCACTGATAGCTATTCATGGGGATGAAGCAGGATTGTGCCTGCCACCAAAAGTTGCACCATATCAGATCGTTATTGTTCCCATAATCTTTAGAGGAATTGAAGAAGATGTTTTGAAATTCTGTAGAAAATTAGCAAATTCGCTAAAAGAAGATAATCTGAGGATTCATTTGGATGATCGGGATATAAGGGCTGGAAAGAAGTTTTACGAATGGGAAATGAGAGGAATTCCCCTTCGAATTGAAATAGGTCCAAAGGACATTGAAAATAAAAGTGCCGTGATCTTTAGAAGAGATAAAATGGAAAGGGAAACAATTCCTCTTGGATTAGAAAGCTTTAAAGAACACATAAAGGCAATATTGGACGACATAAATGAGAACATGAAAGATAATGCTTTTCAATCATTTAAAAATTATATAAAAAGTGTCAGAAGTATAGACGAAGCTGCAGAAGAGATTTCAAAACATAAAGGGATAATTTCACTTAACTGGTGCGGAAAAGAAGAATGTGGAAAGGAATTAGAGGATAAAATACGGGCGGATATTTTAGGTGTTCGAATGGAAGATACTCAAGGCAGGTGCATCAACTGTGGTGATGCTGCAAAATATGAAACATTGATTTCAAAAACATATTAAATACAACCTACATGAAAAGTTGATCCATCGATGGTGATATGATGAATTTAAGAGTAGTTATTGTGCTTCTTGCCATTTTCATTTTCGCATTTAGTTTTGGCGCTCTTAGTTATCTTCAATCCGAGGGAATA
>CAZLGO010000085.1:0-6576 GCA_964559295.1 uncultured Methanobacteriaceae archaeon | reverse complement strand
TCTCTTGAAAATTACATTTTCAAGTTTGAAAATCTTCGATTTTCGATTTTTAGCAGGGACTCTTGCATTATTAGGTTACAACGCGATAAAGAAGATGCAAAGGCTTGTTGTATCGTGAATAAATATAGACATCAGATTTTCTTTTATTGCATGAACAAACTACGGCGAAGTCAGGATCAACCTTGTTCAAGCGTCTCAGGTAGAAATATAGTATGGAAAAATGAAAATAAAAACTCAAAGAAAGATTCACTTATTTCTCTTTCATCAGATCAACGTATGCAGAGATAGCAGCCACAGCGCCTTCAGCACAAGCCACCACCACCTGCTTTACCCCTCCTGTGATATCTCCTGCAGCATAAACCTTAGGGACATTGGTTCTCTGGCTTTTGTCTGTGATTATATATCCATGTTTATCAAGTTTTATTCCCATTTTGGCCGCTAATTTGTTGTTTGGTTCTTCTCCAATGTATATAAATACAGCGTCTGTGCTGATTTCTCTTTCAGCATTTTTTTTGTCATGAATCACAACACTTCTTACAGCTTTATCACCTTTTATCTCTTTTATTTGCGAATTCCACACTATTGGAATCTCTGCTTTATGAAGCTTATCCTGTAGGTGTTTTTGTGCTCTAAGCTCATCTCTTCTGTGAACCAAAGTTACATTACAACCGATGTTTTTAAGGTACAAAGCTCCTTCTACTGCAGAATTCCCACCACCTACCACCATTACATTCTTGTTTTTGAAGAAGAAACCATCGCAGGTAGCACAATAAGATACGCCCCTTCCAAGGAATTCTTCTTCTCCCTTTACTCCTAATTTTCTATGTTTGGTGCCTGTGCACATTACTAAGGTTTTTGTGATGTATTCTTCTTTTTCGGTAAATACAGCCATTTTTTCTCTAATTGGTTCGATTTTTTTAACTTCTTCTGTTTCCTTTATAGTTACATACTTCGATGCTTGTGTTTTCATCTTTTCTGCTAATTTTGCACCAGCTATCGCCTCAAATCCCGGATAGTTTTCTATGAGCGGTGCCTCATTTACTAATCCTCCACTTATAGTTTTCTCAAGTACCAATGTCTTTAGATTTTCTCTTCCAGCATATATTCCAGCTGTGATTCCAGCAGGACCTGCTCCAATTATTATGACATCGTATTCTTTCATTTTAATCCTCCAATTCAACTTTTTCTTGGAAGTTTTTTATTAAACATTCTTCTATGATTTTTTTGTAGACCAAAACAGCATCTTCAAGCTCATCTACCTTAATAAATTCATCTTTTGTATGTGCTTTTTTTGCATCCCCAGGACCTAAGACAATTGTTGGGAATTTTTCATTTAGATAAGAGGCGTCTGTTACAAAATCTACAGTCCTAATTTTTGACTTACCTAAGGTTTCACGCAAAGCACAATCAGCAATTTTTACTATTTTTTGATCTTTTGATATTAAAAAAGGCTTTAAAAATGGCGTTTTTCTTTTTTTAAATTTGATTTGAAACCTACTTTTCAAATCTAAAGATTCTACAACCTTATAAATTTCATTTTTTGCATCTTCAGGTTCCTCACCTATCGTGAGTCTTCTTTCTGCTATGATCTTACAAAAATCAGGTACAACGTTGGGTGAGGTTCCTCCTTTAATACAGCCGACAGTCAAAGTACCTCTTCCTAAAACATCATCTTCCTTAAATTCCATATGATCTATTGCATGTACAATCTTTGCCATGTCTGATATGGCGTTTATGCCTTCTTGCGGTCTTGAAGCATGTGCTGCTTTTCCATGTGTTGTAATTTCAAATTCAACTCGTCCTTTATGTCCTATTACAATATCAAGGTTCGTTGGCTCTCCTACTACTGCAAAATCAGCGTCAACTGATCTTAAAAGATGATATGTTCCTTGGGAGTCTCTTTCCTCATCAACAACAGCCGAAAAGATCAAAGTACCCTTCAAAGAGCTGTTTTTTACAGATTCTATAGCTTTCAACATGGCTGCTAAGCCACCTTTCATATCAACAGATCCTCTACCATGTATCCGATCATCGTCTCTTGAGGGTTCAAAATAAGAAGGAACAGTATCCATATGACCATTAAAAAGAAGTTTTGGGCTGCCTTTTCCCGTGGTTCCAATTACATTTCCAACCTCATCGATCTTGGTGTTCAAACCCGCCTCTTTCATGAGTTCTGCAATCACATTGGCTATTTTATCTTCTGAACCTGTAACAGACGGAATTTTGATGAGTTTTATTGCCAAGTCAACAACATCCATTTATCAACCAACCTTTGATTAACTTGATAACATTGAAATTTTCCAAAAAGTTCAACCAAATTACAATTTAGCATGTAATTTATTCCTCAAGAGCATATTTACAAGTTTACCATCAGCTTTTCCCTTTAATTTTTTCATTGCTATTCCCATAAGAGGACCAATTGCACCTTCTCCTCTTTCTTTTATTAATTTAGCATTCGTGGATATTACTTCATCTACTATTTTTTCAATCTCTTCTTTCGATAACATTATTAAATCAAATTTTACAGCAGCTTCTTCCGGTGAACATCCATAATCACATACACCAATTAGTATTTGAGGTATGGCTTCCTTGGTAATCTTATCATCTGCCAAAAGATCGAAGGTGCTCTTGAGCACATGGGTATCCAATTTCCAGACAGCATGTCCATCTCTTTTAAGCTCCTTTAGAGTATAAACTAAAGTTGATGCAACTATAGTAGGATCTACATCGCACTCTTCAATAATCTTTTTGAGATCAGTAACTTTATCTTTTCTTACAAGCTGTATTGCGAGATCTTCACTTAGATTATATTCTTCCATTAATCTTGCCTTTTTCTCTTCCGGAAGTTCAGGCAGATTGGATCTTATCTTCTCAAGAAGCTTCTTTGATATTAGGATGGGGGGAATATCAGTCTCAACGTACATTCTACTTGCTGTTGGAAGAGGTCTTAGATACTGGGTGTTTCCATCAGGCAAAGCTTTCCTTGTCTCTTCTGGAATCTCACTTATTGCAATTTTTGCCCTTCGCTGAACTTCAAACAAACCATCTTTAGCTTTTTTCTTATCATCCGCAACTAAAACAACTGCATCATCATCTGATGCTCCAACAAACTCCCTTAGCGCCTTAACTTCCTCTTCAGATATACCATAGCCTGGAAGCTCATCTGTGTGAAATATACCAGATACTCCCATTTTTTTGGCATAATCTGCAAGTTCTGTTCCAAATCTCCGATTTGGCTGGATTTCTCTCCCAATTAAGCCTGAAAATCCGTTAAGCTTCGCTGCTAAAACAGCTTTGCTTTTTGATATTATTTTCGATTTTGTATCCTCAAAAATTTCCCCTACATCATAGAGCTTACCTTCAACTGTTGCATTCCTTCTTTGAAGTTCATCTCTTATCTTTTGAAGCTCCACTTGCCTTTTAACTTCATTTTCAACTATCTTTGGCATGAGATCGAGATCCTGAACTCCTTTTATCTCAACCCTAGCACCTCCCTTTATAGATATGTTAAGATCCTGGCGTATGGCTCCAATTCCTCTTCTGACTTTTGTACTTCTCAATATCTGTCCTATTTGATACGCAACTTCTTTAACCTGTTGCGGATTCTTCATGGACGGAGATGTCGTTATCTCAACAAGTGGAATTCCAAGTCGATCGAGTCTAAAGATGACTGCACCTTTTTTATGTCCAATTCTTCTTGCCGCATCCTCCTCAAGACACAAGTTCTCGATTATAACCCTTCCATAGTCTGTATCAATGAATCCATCAGTTGCAACAAGACCTGTTCGCTGGAATCCTCCAGTGTTGCTTCCATCTATCACCTGCTTTCTCATAGTGTAAAATTCATCCACAACATGCATGTTAAGCAAACATGCGATTATGAGTGACAATTCAATTGCTTCCATGTTTAGAGGATTTGGTGGTTCTTCATCTGCTTCAACAAGACATGTTTTGTGATTATATGCCTCATAGATGAATTTAAGCTTCCGCCTCGCTTCTTCAAATGCAGCCCTATCTATTTCTCCAAGTTCGCTCTGAGTAGGCCTTAGCCTTCTTAAAATCTTAAAATCAGGTTTTTGATCCCAAAGATTGCAACTGCATCCACAAAATAACTTTTTTTCAGTATCAAGTTGCTGATGTATCTCAAGACCTACTTTGAGTCCAAGTTTTTCGTAATCGAACATGAAATCACCGCTAAATTAAAAAAGATCCCAAAGATGAAGTTTCCTCAATTTCTCCTGCGATATTGGTCTGCATGATTTTTTTAAGCTCATTTGGGTCTTCTGTCTGTCCCAAAGCCCAGATTAACTTAACATAAGCAGTTTCAGGAAGCATGTCAAGAGCAGAAATAACACCTGCTGAGAGAAGCTTTCTTCCAGTACTGTAAACATTTAGATTGATTTTCCCATAAATGCACTGGGAGGTCATAACAACTGGTATTTTGCTATCTGTGGCTCTCTTAAGGGAAGGAATGATATTTTCTGGACAGTGCCCTAATCCTGTACCTTCTATTACAATACCTTTGTACCCTTTATCCACGTAATAATCAATCGCTTCACTGGAAATCCCAGGATAACTTTTTATAAATGCAACATTTGGTTCTATGGAATCATTAAGCTTGACAGTAGCATCACTTCTTTTTTTGTATTTTAAATGTTCATCCAGAATCTTTAATTTAGCATCCTGGACTTTCGCAAGTGGAGTTGTGTTTATGCTCCTGAAAGCATCTCTTCTTGATGTATGCATCTTTCTTACTTTCGTGCCTCGGTGTATATAACAATAAGAGTCATTTTCAGTTGCATGCATGCAAACCATCACTTCAGCAATGTCAGATTTTGCAGCAACTACAGAACTTATCAAATTTAAGGCTGCGTCAGATGAGGGTCTATCTGAACTTCTCTGGGCACCTGTTAGTACGACAGGAACTGGTGTATCCAGCATAAAACTTAGTGCAGCAGAAGTGTAATGCATCGTGTCTGTCCCGTGGGCAGCAACGACACCATATGCACCATCCCCTATTTCATCTGCTATTGATCTTGCTACCATAACCCAATACTCAGGTTTCATATTCTCACTTAAAATATTAAGAACAGCCTTTCCTTTTATATTGGCGTAAGCAAGAAGTTCTGGCGTTGCCCTCAAAAGATCATCTGCAGTAAATGCTGGATGAACTGCTCCGGTCTTATAATCGATTATAGACGCTACGGTACCTCCTGTCGATATTATGGATATGTCTTCTTCTGCTTCTTTTTTTATATCAAGCGGTGGAAGCTCAATTTTAGGCTTTTTGCCAACCTCCACAAGCTCAACTTCTGCATTAGTTATGTCTATGCCAATGTTATAACCACTTTCAAGTTTTATGACTAAATGCTTCTCGTCGGTGGTATCAGCCCTATCTAAAAGCATACCTTCATAGGAAATGTCTTTTCTTTTTATTTTAATAATATCTCCAATTGATATACCCAACGAGTCTAAAATTTCTTTTGCAATCCCTCTATAGTTCATAAAAATCCCCTATTTAATCAAAAGGCAAAATTATCTAATATTTTGTCTATTTCAGTTTAATGTTTGTTTATGATTTTTAAAAACAGTTGTTATTAATACTTAACCAAATTTAGTCATTTCTTAATTGCAAAAATCAGTGATTTTATCGATCTTCAATGTTGAAAAAAATAAAAAAGAGGAGTTAAATAGCTTTTTCGCCTCGCTCTCCAGTTCTGATCCTTACAACGTCTTCAACTGGCATTATAAATATCTTACCATCTCCGATATCACCAGTCTGTGCTGTTTTTACTATTGTCTGAATCACCTCTTCAGCATCTTCATCCTTTACCACTATCTCGAGTCGTGTTTTTGGCAGAAGATCAACTTTGTAGTCACGCCCCCTGTAACTTTCTGTTATACCAAGCTGTCTGCCACGACCTTTTACGTCCATTACAGTCATTCCACGACAATCTATTTCTTCAAGAGCTTGCTTCACATCCTCTAATTTGTCTGGTCTTATGATCGCAAGTATTTTTTTCATTTGATCACCTTTATAGTTTCTTTATTTCCTCTGTAATTCATCACTTTTATAGTCTATAACCAGATTCTTCATGAAGGTTGGTGTCAAGTCCTTCTATTTCTTCTTTGGGCTCTACTCTTAGTCCTATAGTCATTTTTATTATCTTTCCGAGTATCAGGGTCACAACGAAAGAGTAGATCATAACAGCCCCAATAGCCAGAATCTGAACACTTAACTGGGAAGGATTTCCATAAAAAAACCCTGTTCCTAATTGATTGATGAATGGAGCTGCAAACAATCCTGTTCCAAAAGCTCCCCATATACCAGACATTCCATGAATTCCAAAAACATCCAAGGCATCGTCGTAGCCAAGGCGAGATTTTAGAGAGGTTATTGCATAGTATGATACTATTGAAGCTATAAATCCAATTACTATTGAAGCTGTAACGTTTACAAAACCTGCAGCAGGAGTTATAGCCACTAAACCTGCTATTGCACCAGATAATGCACCGAGGAGGGTTGGTTTTCCGGTTTTTAGTGCATCCATCATTACCCATGAAATCATACCAGCA
>CAZLGO010000084.1:0-6622 GCA_964559295.1 uncultured Methanobacteriaceae archaeon | reverse complement strand
AAATCAGAACACAAAAACAAAAATCTAAAAAGTCAAGTTAATCAAAATTCTCTTAAGATCTTTTTCTGCCTTAGCTCTCATCTCACTTAAAATGACAACAACTGCTCCAACAAATATAAACATAAGAGCTCGAGTACAATCATTGATGAGACCCTCAAATCTCATAAAAAAAATGTGGGTTAAAATCAGCATTGCTGCCAAAAATATTGGCACAATCATACCTTTTCTTTTCCACCACATCGATGCTAAAACAATTGGAATATAAAGAAAGTGGGTAAATACGACTTCTATTGATCTTTTGTGATAATAAATTAGTAAAAAGACACTGATAGCTAAAATAACAGCTATTATCGTGATTTTATATTTCTCTTTTTTTATTTCAAATTTCTGTTCTAACATTTTTTCTTGTGCCTGCCGTATACAAACTAAATTTCATATATTGAAACCATAATCAGTAATTGATTATCAATTATACTCCTTTCTCTCCTTTACAACATTTAAAAATTCGCAGGAGTTTTCCATTTCTTCTATTTCGCTCTTTCGAACTACTGGGATCCCCTCAATGCACTTTGGACATTCCTTTTTTTTGAATATGAATACAGCATTAGTTTCTGTTATATCAGATAAATCTTTGACTTTTATGGCCATTTTTCTTAAAGTTCGATTATCTCTGTTTTTTTCCATGTTTGTTATTAGGGCATCTTCTCTTTTAGAAGATCTAAAATCATCCTTTGCAAGTGCATCAAATGGAGCCCTATTTATTGGAATTACTCCAAAACCCAATTCTGCCAATTCTGGATAGGCATCACGTGTCATATTCTCTGTTTCAATATCAGGAACCTTAAAAAGATCCGCAGAAAGGGTTATTTTTGTGTTCAGGATGCTCTCAAGCAATATGGCAGTTTCAAGGCATGCTCTAACCATTTCATGTTCGTATTTGTAGATGGTCTCTCTTGATACATGTGCTATATTTGCCAATTCCCCAATTGAGAGATTTTCTCTTTTTCGAATTTCCTTTATAGCCTCTGCATCTATTCTAACGAAGTACCCCCCACGATCTGCAAATACTTCAGGATATACCTCATCAACAACCATATTTTTTAGTGTTTCTGGAGTAATTGTAGGTATTCCATACCTTTCATAAACTACATCTTCTTCTAAAAGTTCTTTTTTTGATTTTATACCTACGATCAATGGGGAAGCTAAAAATGCACTTGCTATTTTCTTCATTTCTTCTGCTTGATTTCCTGTGAAACTATCTATATTAATTAAAACCTTAAGTAATAACAACAACAATCTTTCTTTCCGGGCAATTATATCAAAGCAACTTCTATCATAAATCTGGGAAGTTTTAAAACCATATTTCATCAAAAGCCCGATTACTTCTCTTAGGAGGAAATCCCTTTGCATCAAACCACCAGCAAAGATACAATGTATGTAGGCATAGATGATACAGATTCCAAAGAAGGGATGTGTACCACCTATGTAGCTTGTGTGATCATTGATGAACTTAAAGATTTTGGTTACAACATCAAGGGTTATCCAAGGTTGATACGCCTGAATCCATTTGCAAAATTTAAAACCAGAGGAAACGGTGCTGTATCTTTTAGGGCGGAATTTAAATCAAATGATGATAAAACAAATATTAAAAAAATTGTTTTAGAAAAAATAGAAGAACTTTCCCATCTACAGGATGAAAAAACAGATCCAGGAGTGGTTCTCTACGATGGGGGAATCACAAAGGAGCTTGAGAGATTTTCACTTGAAGCTGTAAGAAATATTGTCCCTTTAAGGAACGCCAAAAAACTTGCAGATAAAATCGGCGCTGAAGTTTTTAGGTTTAAAAAAGGCAGAGGCATAATAGGAGCACTTGCTGCCATAGGATGTCCCCTTGAGGATAAAACCTATGAACTTATAGCTTATAGAACAGAGAAAAACTACGGAAAAAAGAGAATGCTCGATTATAAATCAGTGTTTAGAATGAATGATAAAATGTATCCTGAAACCTTTGACAACGTTGACAACGGATACATTGTAATAGAACCCCACACGCCCTGTCCTATACTCTATGGAATAAGGGGAGAAAGTCCAGAAGCTGTTGCCAAAGCCCATAGAATGATAAAATCGTATGAGTCCATCGAAAGGATTGCAATATTTGAAACTAACCAGCACACAGATATGCATCTTTTAGAAGCAGAAATTTCAGAAATGAGAAAATTCAAATGTTATACTGTGGAGGGAATTGTCAAAAGTCCACCTTATGCCATAGAAGGCGGTCATATTATCTTTACCTTAGGAGACGATTCTGCAAAGATCGATTGTGCTGCTTATGAGCCAACAAAGGGATTTAGAGATGTTGTTGGGAGATTAGCTGTTGGTGATCATCTAAGAGTCTGTGGAGGGATCGGAAAAGCAGGCACCCTGAATGTAGAAAAACTTCAGATCATAAAGCTTGCAAAAATCTACAAAAAGAAAAATCCTCTATGCAAATGTGGAAAGCGTATGAAATCTGCTGGACGCGGGAAGGGCTACAGATGTAGAAGATGTGGTGAGAAACTTCCGGAAGGCTCTGAAAACATATTTGAAGTTAAAAGGGAGATAGAAGAAGGATTTTATGAGGTTCCACCTTCTGCGAGGAGGCATTTAAGCAAGCCGTTGGTCAGAGATCAAAAGATTTATCATGGCTATTAACAATTCAAAACCAATGATCACAGAAAAATTAACAGATTTTATCATCCAAACAAAATATAAAAAAATCCCAGAGGATGCGATAGAAAAGGCAAAACTCTGCTTTTTGGATTTTTTGGCAGTTGCACTGAGAGGATCTAAAACCAAAAGCGGAACTGCAGTAGCTGATATAATAAATAAGGGTGATGAATCAACCGTAATAGGGCACGAAAAAGCAAGCTGCCTTGATGCAAGCCTTGCAAACGGAATATTTGCGCATTCTCTGGATTTAGACGACGGGCATCGTATAGCCCATGTTCATCCGGGAGCTTGTGTTATACCAGCTTCTTTATCTATTTGTGAAGCTTACAATAAAAGTGGCAAGGACTTTATAAGTTCCTTGGTTGTAGGATACGAAGTTGCAATTTCATTAGGTATCATGGTAAATCCACAGCATCGAAACAGGGGATTTCACAGCACAGGAACATGTGGAACGTTTGGAGCTGCTGCTTCTGCATGTAAAGCATTGGATCTCGGGAAAAAAGATACACTAAACGTCTTAGGACTTGCTGGAACCCAAGCTTGTGGACTTTTAGAATCAGATCATGCTGGTACAATGGGAAAACACCTCCATGCTGGAAAAGCAGCACATTCTGGTGTCCTGTCAGCATTGCTTGCAAAGCGAGGTTTTACAGGAGCATCCACAATAATAAACGGTGAGGAAGGATTTTTATTTGCCATGGTGGATCCTGATGTGGATAAGATAAAAAAAAGGATTGATATAGGAAATTTTTATATCCGAGGGGTCTATTTTAAAAAATATCCGGTTTGTGGGCATCTACATTCTACCATAGACGCAACCCTTGGTATTCTAAATGAAGCAAAGGATATAAAAGTCTGGGATATCCAAAAAATAATCGTAAAAACATATAAAATTGCTGCAAAGCATGACAATTATAATCCAAAAACCAAAGAAGCCATAAAACAGAGTTTACCTGTAAGTTTGGCAATTGCAATTGCAAAGGGAAATTTATGTCTGGATGATCTTAAAATAAGTGAAGAAATTCCTAAAATTTCAAATAGGATCGTTATAGAATGTAGCGAAAACTTCGATGCCCTCTATCCACATAAAAGACCATCTGAAGTTACAATATATACTAAAAACAGATCATATGAAAAAAAGGTTGATTTAGCAAGAGGAGAACCAGAAAACCCCCTTAAAAAACATGAAATAATTGATAAATTCGCCAAATTGAATCCAAATGTGAATGTAGATATTCTAAAAATGATAGACGATTTAGAATTCTATAATGTAAGAGATATGATGAGCATGCTAAACCACGAATTTAAAAAAAGAAGCTGTATTTTTTAGGTTAGACGAGGTGATGTTATGCAAAAAACTGAAGATTTTCTTGAAAGTATTGGGATAAAAAAATGCGATTGTGATTTACCAACGTCAAAAAAAAGATTTGCAGATGATTCGCAGTACAGATTCGAGGTTCCAGGTATCCAAAGGCCAGCCGCTATGACTGCTCTTGTTGAAGCAACAGATGAATATGGTGTTTCGATCCATAGAATCACGCAAACTAAGGGAATAATGCTTCTCACAGATTCTGAGATTGAAGATATGGTTGAAATCGCAAAAGATATAAAGGCAGAGCTTTTTTTAAGTGTTGGACCCCGTGCAACCTATGATACAAGTGCATCTGCCAAAACAAAAGAAGGTGCAAGGATTGGTTACAGGTTGAGGGGATATGATAACTTATTATATGCTATAGAGGATGTCAAAAGAGCAACGGAACTTGGTGTTAGGGGCGTTGTGGTTTATGATGAAGGACTTTTGTGGGTGCTCTCCAAGATGCGAGATAGGGATGAAATACCACACGATGTCCATTTTAAGATATCTGCACACTGCGGTCATGGAAATCCTGCGTCTGCGAAGCTTTTAGAAAGCTTGGGAGCAGATTCATTCAATCCTGTTAGAGATCTTCAGATGCCAATGATAGCTTCTATAAGAGATGCCATAGACATCTCAATTGACATTCATACAGAAAATCCCAAATCTTCTGGTGGTTTTATAAGACACTATGAGGTTCCAGAGATCATAAGGGTTGCTTCTCCAGTTTATCTCAAAACAGGAGGTGCTGTGGCCTCCCATCATGGTTGGGAAACTACTGAAAAACAGGCTGCAGAACGAATAAGACAGGTTTTTCTTGTGCAAAGCATGATAAACAGATACTATCCTGATGCAAAGATCTCAAAAAAAGGAGCAGAGGATTTGGCAATTCCTGAATGAGGGTGTTTGATGGATATATCTGATCTCATCAAGAATGCGCTAATCGAAGCTAGCACAACCTTCAGAGATGATCAATTTGACGCTTACAGGAGAGCTCTTGAGAATGAAACAAATGAAAATGCCTCCTGGATCCTAAAACTTTTAATTGAAAATGCCAAGATAGCCCAAAAAAATAAGGTTCCCCTTTGCGATGATACAGGTATTCCCCATGTTATAGTTGAAATTGGGGACGAAGTTCACCTACCAACGCATTTTTTCTCTGAAATAGAAGAGGGTATAAAAAAAGGTCTAAGAGAACTCCCAGCAAGACCTATGGCTGTTCGTGGCACTGCAATCGAAAGAATAGAACAGAGCAGAGGTTTATATCACGATCCTGGAAAAGTTGTCTCTCCTTCATTTATAGTTGATAAAATCAAAGGAGATGAGGTTAATATCCATATTCTCATGTTAGGAGGAGGTCCAGAGATAAGAGCAAGGACATATAGGGTTTTCCATAAGAGGGATAATAGAAAAGTATTTGAGGAAGTTTCAACATGGATGTTAACAGAGATCCCACTGCTTGGATGTACCCCATGTATCCCTGCTGTGGGCATTGGTAGATCTCATTTTGAAGCCTCTCTGTTAATGCTAAAGGCAATGGCACACGGAAACTTAAATAAACAGTCAAAGTTAGAGAGGAGAATAACCAGATCTGTTAATAATTCCAAAATAGGTGCATTAGGCATAGGTGGTTCCACAACAGCGCTTGGATCCTTTGTTAAGATAGGTCCTCAGAGGGCAAGTGGAGTGAGGATCGTTTGTATGCGCCCATGTTGCTGTATAGAACCAAGAAGATCCTCTTTGCATTTATCATCTGACTTTTTAGGGTGATGCATATGGTAATTGGAAGAGAAACATTAGAAAACATGCTCAAGCTAAGCAGCCTAAAATGGAGAACATCCATAACCAAGGTTGAGCCTAACAGACTCATAACAAGAGGATATCCGCAGGAAGATCTGATTGGTGGCATAACCTTTCCTGAGATGGTCTATCTTCTTATAAAGGGGGAACTGCCTCAAAAAAACCAATCAAAAATGCTTGAAGCCATTCTCATCTCCTTCTGTGATCATGGTGTAACACCTCCCAGTACCCAGGCAGCAAGGCTTATGGCATCTACAGGATCTCCACTTCATTCATGTGTTGCAGGAGGGCTTCTTGCCTTTGGGAAACACCACGCAGGAGCCATAGAACATGCAATGAGGATCCTACAAGAAGGTATTTTAGGATCAGACGGTGATATTGAAAGTCTTGCCCAGGAGATAGCTGATAGGTTCCTTAAAGATGGCAAAAAAATACCTGGTTTTGGACACAGATACCACAGCCAGGATCCAAGAGCTCCCAAGCTTATCGAGGTTGCCAGAAGATACTCTTGTTCAGGCATACATACAGAGCTTGTTCTTGCCATTGAGAATCTTCTTTTTGAGAAAAAAAAGATTAGAATGAATGTGGATGGTGCCAACGCTGCTATACTATCTGATATGGGTTTCGACTGGAGAGTTGGCAGTGGTATCTTCATGATCGGGCGACTTCCAGCAATCATTGCCCATGTTTATGAAGAGAAGGTAAGGGAGCCTCCATTTAGGAAGATCTTTAGGATCGATGAGATGTTTTATGATGGTG
>CAZLGO010000083.1:0-6630 GCA_964559295.1 uncultured Methanobacteriaceae archaeon | reverse complement strand
AATAAAAGGAGAAAAACATGAAAAAACCAAACTCAGAAGAATTCATTGAAAAAGTCCTTAGGAGGCACAAATTGATATTAGACATAGGGGTGGAAAACCATGGGAGACAGGTTGGGTTCACAAAAAGTACAGAACCATAGTTGAAGAGAAGGCTTACTACGTGGATTTCATGAAGGAGAATAAACCTCAATATCGTTGTGGATATTAGAAATTACCTTTTAAAGATAATTCGGTAAAAGGGATCATTTGCAATGCCGTTATTGAACATGTTTATAATCCTTTCGATCAATGGATGAACTTCACAGGATATTATCAGAGGGAGGTGAATTAGCCTTTTATGTCCCATGGATCTGGCAATATTATTCTGTTTCGTGTGATTATTTCCGCTATAGTCAGGATGGAATTAGATCTTTAACCGATAGATTTTCTGAGGTTCAGATAGCACCAACTGAGTTCTATGGACTTCAACCCAATCGAGTATATTGCGCTTTACACTTTTACTTCCGCCAATTGGCTTTATCCATTACTCTTTAGTTGATAGAATACCGGTTTACCCGTTATATCGGCTTGTGTTGTACATGACTTTTATAATCACGGGAAATAGATATATTGCAGGAAATCACGATCTAAAAATTCTTAGGAGGAAGGTGGATAAAGTATTTATCGATAATTGGACGCATGGATATTGGAGTCCTTGCCGTAAATAAGTCTATGATCGCCATAGCTGGAGGAGAGATATGACTATGAAAGAACCAAGAGGTCATGTACTTATTGATCGCTATAAAAAGAACTACAACATACCTGATGATGCCGAGATCACAGAAGAGATGATTTTGAGACATTGGAAACTCGAAAAGCGTTTAACAAAGGAGCTTTTAGGGTCTAATCCGAAAAATCGTTGGGAAGTATTCGAACGATGTTATAGTACGCTTTACAGTGAGCTATGGTGGCTTAATAAGTTCATAGGCGCTGGCAATACAATTCCGCCTTCTCAACGTTATAAAAATTGGATCGATCTCATCGGACAACCTCCCAAAAAGATTTATGAAGTTGGTTCTGGTAAAGGGGAAATGATCACATATTTAGCTAATTGTGGTTATAAGTGCAGAGCTACCGAGATCACACGTGAACGTGGTCAAAAATATGCTTCAGATCATCCCCAACTATCATGGAGTATTTCTGATGGTGTGCATTTAGAGAGATTTGAAGACCCTAATTCTTACGATGTGGTAATTAGTGATCAGGTGATTGAACACTTACATCCTGACGACTTGTATGACCATTTTAAAGGCGTCTTATCTATCCTTTCAAGTAGAGGAAAATATATCTTTGTTACTCCCCACAAGTATGTAGGTCCATCAGATATTTCGAGGGTCTTTAAACGTAATAAACCAATGGGAATGTATCTGAAGGAATATACTTATCAAGAACTTAAAGAATTATTAGAACAAGCTGGCTTTAAAGATATTCGCGCTGTATTAAGAATTCCAATTATCGCTCAATTAGTTGGAATATACATCAAACCAAAGGCAAGTCGTACATATCTTCTTTACCTATGCGTTATAGAAAAGCTGATTTCGCTATTACCTCATCAAACACTTAGGCGAAAAGCAGCAAGACTTTCATCGCTTTTTTTATTTTTCCCTAACATTTTTATCATTGCACAGAAAGATGAAATCAGGAATGAAATAGTATGCAAATAAATAATCCCTTCCACATGAACGACTGGGAAATTACGAAATTTCTCAAAGTAATATTAGCTATCCAATTTTCCATGTGGGGTGTAATAGGATTAGATATAATTGGTCTCCAAATTCCAATTATAAGGCAATTAATTGGTTTTGTTTATCTCACATTTGTGCCAGGTATTGTTATTCTTAGAATTCTAAAATTACATAAATTCAGCAACATTGAAACGCTTTTATACACGGTTGGTTTGAGTCTTGCAACTTTAATGTTTACTGGATTTTTCATGAACATGATCTATCCTTTTTTCGGTATCTCTAAACCAATTTCAATCACACCACTGATAATCACGATAAGCATCGTTGTTTTGGCATTATGCATTCTAAGTTATTTAAGAGCTAAAAAATTCTCTGATCCAGATTTCATTGACATTGAGAAGGAGTTATCATCTTCAACATTATTTTTATGTTCACTTCCTTTTATGGCAATATTTGGAACGTATTTAATGAATTTCTATCAAGATAACATCCTTCTGATGTTCTTAATCATCATAATTGCGCTAATAGTCGTTTTAATTGCTGCTTTTGATAAAATTCCAAAAGATCTATATCCTCTGGCTGTTTTTGTAATCGCAGTCTCTCTTTTATACCACAATTCATTAATATCGATGTATCTTTGGGGTTGGGATATCCAAGTTGAATATTATTATTCCAATTTAGTGATGATTACTTCTCATTGGAATTTGGCTATTCCGTCATCTTATAACGGTATGTTGAGCATCGCTATTTTATCCCCAATATACTCCAATATTTTAAGTATGGAACTTAGATGGGTTTATAAGATCATATATCCTTTCTTGCTTTCTATGGTGCCGCTTGGCTTGTATCATGTGTTTCGGAGGCAGGCTGACGATAAGATCGCATTTTTATCATGCTTTTTCTTTGTATCGATCTTTGTTTTTCATACCGAAATGCTTCAATTGGCAAAGCAACAGATTGCAGAGGTCTTCTTTGTTCTGTTAATTTTATTGATGATAAGTAAGAATATGGATAAAATAAAAAGGTCTTTTCTATTTGTTGTCTTTGGTACTTCATTAGCAGTGTCTCACTATGGAACATCCTATATCTACATGGCCATTCTTATTTTTACATGGTTAATATTAGTTTTAATAGACAATCCAAGGATAAAAAAGTTAGGATATAATTTTCGTTCTAAAATCAACAAATATAAAAGCGTTGAGGGAAATCCCACTTCTTTGAAGGTAGATAAAACCCTCAGCTCAACTTTTGTTTTATTATTTCTTGTATTTTCGCTGACATGGTACATACATGTTTCAAAATCCTCTCCTTTTGAAGCAATTGTGAATATAGGTGATCAGATTGTAGGCAGCGTCTCCACAGAACTATTAAAGCCAGAGACTACAGAAGGGATGCGACTTTTACTAATAGAACCTTCATCGTTATTGCATAGTGTAGCCAAATATCTTCATCATATTTCTCAATTCTTTATTCTTATTGGTATTTTCACATTACTGCTAAAACGCAAGCCAATGAAATTTGAAAAAGAATTTGTTGCATTTTCCACTGTTAATCTTCTAATATGTGGTGCCTGTATTGTGGTTCCTTACTTTTCAAGTTCACTTGCCACAACAAGACTATATCACATAACTCTTTTCGTTTTAGCACCATTCTGTGTGATTGGAGGGATGATGGTCTTCAGGGCATTGAATAGCATTATTAGGTCATCTTGGGCAAACAAAAGTGGGAAAAATTCGTTGAAAGTATTTTCTGTATTTTTAGTAATTTATTTGCTCTTTAATACAGGTTTTGTATATCAAGTTGCTGGAGACAATTGTACAGCAATCTCTTTAAATAAGAGTGCTGATTATCCGCTCTTTAATCAAAAAGAATATTTTGGTGCTGAATGGATATGTAATGAAAAAAAGAACACTTCTATTTACGCTGACGATTATAGATGGCTTTTGATAACTAATTTTGAACAAAAAGTTCAAGTTTTTCCATTCAATGTTACAAATGTTCCAGAAGATTCTTATGTGTATCTTGGCACCTTAAATATTAAAAAGGGTGAAGTATTGGTTTCAGACATTAAACCTGCACGATTAATAACGAGAAAATACATTAACTCAAACAAAATAATCGATGATAGAAACAAGATATATGATAATGGTGGTTCACGGGCGTATTATTAACAAAAAGGATGGATAAAATGATAGAATTGATCAAACGCCTGATATACAAAACAATAGGGGCTGCGAATTTCATCAGACGAATCGAATGGCGAAAGATGCTTGAATATCTCGATCCAAATGGAGGCGAACGGATATTGGATATTGCCTGTGGAGATGGGATATTATCTCTTAAAATTGCTGAAAAAGGATGCGAAGTTCATGGAATCGACATATCTGAGAATTTAATAGAAACTGCAAGCAGTTTTGCAAATCAAGAAAGCATAGCTTGTGAGTTTATAGTCGGAGATGCAGAAAATTTGCCATATCCTGATGGATATTTCGATAAAATTGTATGCAGTTGCTCTTTAGAACACTTTAACGATGATATAAAGGCATTAAAGGAGATGAACAGAGTTTTAAAGCCAGGTGGGAGAGTCGTTATGACAGTTGACAGCCTCACATATCCAATCAGCGATGAGCTCAAACAAAAACATAGAAAGCGTTATAATGTTGTGAACTATTATACCCGTGAAAAATTAAAAGAGCGGTTTGAAATTGCAGGAATTAAAATGAATCGAAGCGAATATATTCTAAATTCACTTATAACAAGTTTTTTCTTTAATTATATTTTCATCAAAGCAAATTTACCCCAGTTTTTACAGACGGTGATTTCTCTTATTGCACACCCTTTGTGTTTGGTGTCAGATAAGTTATTCGGGGCGGAAGATATTGGATATACGTTGATTGCAGAGGGTGAAAAAACACATGACTATTAAAAAGATCTTTCGGGCTTCTTTAGGACACATTCTCCTCAAACGATTGTTTTCGTTATTAGAAAGCATAGGATTCCATATTACACCAAAATCATTTTTATTCGCCAATCCCAGACACCAGAAAATTGAAAGATGATCTATGGAGGAGGCCATCGGAACTTTTTGGGATTGATATGAATGAAAAAAAGCAAATTCAGCTTTTAAATCAATTTTTAAGATTTAAGGGGGAATATGATAGCTTTCCAAAAAACAAAACATCTAAACCCCATGAATATTATCTTAAAAATCCAAATTTTGGCCCTGTAGATGCTGAAATTTTATATTGCATGATCCGTCATTTTAAGCCTAAAAAAATGGTAGAAATTGGATCTGGTTTTTCAACGCTTTTATCAGCACAGGCGATCTTAAAAAATGAAGAAGATTATGGGCAAAAAACTGAATTAATTGCGATTGAACCTTATCCAAACGAAATTTTAAAATCGGGTTTTCCTGGTCTTTCGAGATTAATACCTGAAAAATCGGAAAAAACTGATTTTTCATTATTTAATGAGCTCAAAGAGAACGATATTTTGTTTATTGATTCAAGTCATGTTCTAAAAATTGGCAATGATGTCTATTTCGAATATCTTGAAATATTGCCTCGACTAAGAAAAGGCGTTATTGTTCATATTCATGATATTTTCCTTCCTTTTGAATATCCCAAAGAATGGGTGCTTAATATGCATCGATTTTTCAACGAACAATACCTGCTTCAAGCCTTTTTAAGCTTTAATAGCGCATTTGAAGTGTTATGGGCAGGTGCTTATATGCATTTGAAGTATCCCTCAAAGTTGGAAGAAGCCTTTAGTTCATATGATAAAAAATCTGTTCAGCCTGGCAGTTTTTGGATAACGAGAAAGTTATGATGCCACAATACGCACGATAATTCGGCGAAAATGTTAAAAATCAAAAATCCATAAAAATCTACAGTAATTTATAAGTATATTATGGGCTAATCCTCAATCCATCCGCTATTCCTCTTAAAAAAGAGGCAAATGCATCTATATTTTTATGATATAGGATATACATAGCACTTAAAAACCAAAATCGGAATCCAAAGAAATATAATAAAAAGGAAAGATATTGTTTTTTACCTGCGTTTTTTCTCATAAACCAGAACATGTTTCTTGTCAAGTAGTAGGTACTAAACCCTGACATTTTGATGGCACTTTGTGATATTTTATGCCATATCTTTGCTTTTGGGCAGTAGACGCAGTGATAGCCAGTTCTTTTTGCTCGCATGCAATAATCTGCTTCCTCCCAATAACAGTAATATTTAGAATTGAAAAGACCAATTTTTTCTAAGGTTTTGCGTTTGATAAAAAAGCATGATCCAGGTACATAATCTGTTTCTCTGATCTTATTGTATTGTCCTTGATCAATCTCACTACTGCCTGCAAGAAGAACTAAGCCTCTCCAAAAATCAATCTTGTTCCAAGTAAGTTGAATTTTATTGGGTTTGTTGTAGTAATAAGTTTTGGGTCCAATGATGCCTATTTTAGGATTTCTTTCTGCAACTTTCACCAACTCACCCAAAAACTCCTTATCAACCACCGTATCATTATTTAAAAGCAAAACATAATCCGGATTCAAAGTCTTCAGGGCATACCTCATCCCAATATTATTCCCTTCTGCAAAACCATAATTTTTATCATTTTTTATGAGGATGAGCTTTCTATTTGAAGTTAGATTATCAATTTCCTTCTCTTTATCTCCCCCAGCTTCCGCTTCTTCTTTTTTGTACTCTATGATTTTTATTGGTTTATTGCTTGGATCATATTCAAAAAACTTTGATTCAACTGAGATCTTACCCTCGCAGTATTCTTTTATCTTCTCTATAGATTCATCTTCTGAACCATTATCCACAACGATAACATCGTAGTTTGGATAGCTAATCTGATAAAGCGATTCCAGGCATTCAATAGTATCTTCCCAGCCGTTCCA
>CAZLGO010000082.1:0-6642 GCA_964559295.1 uncultured Methanobacteriaceae archaeon | reverse complement strand
CATAAACTTAAATATAACTCCCAAATAATATACTTTTGGGATGACCTCCTTATCATATTGTTTGTATTTATCACGATCTTAAAGTTTTCTATAGAGCCAAAATGTTTATTAAAATTTAAATTCAACTAAATATTATGATAAATCAAAAAAATTTTTATTTGGGAATATTAGCCGCTATTTTTGTTTTTTTAGCCGTTTCTGCAGTAAGTGCACATCAACCCAGACTAGAAATTGGTAAAGATGTCTCTATTGAAAATCCTATACTCGTAGAGAACCCAGAGATATCACAAGCCTTCTACGGAGAGCTAAACGGAAAACCTGATTATTACAAAATAAGCTCTGAAAAACCATTCAAATTATATATTAACCTTCTTGTACCCGCCGGTCCAGGGATCAGTGGTGATTTTATATCAGCTGAAGTATTTGATCTTAATAAAAACGTTATTTTGTCTGTAAATGGGACAAATACCACTTGGAAGCCATACTTTGAGGAATTTGGCGGAGATAACTACCTTAAGGGACCTGAAGTTAGACAAATCCTCCCTGCTGGCACCTATTATATAAAGGTCTTTAACGCCGAAAATCAGGGAAAATATTCCATTGCCATTGGCGAAATAGAATCATTCCCAGTTGACGAAGCACTGAAAGCTCTGATTACATTACCACAACTTAAAGAAAAGTTTTTCGGAAAACCAGTTTCGACACTGTTCTTAGAGTTTTTAGGCATAATTCTGGCTCTTGGATCCATAATGGCCCTATTTGCAATGCTCATAAAATCCAGAAAATCACAAGAAATGATACAAATAACCATTAAAGTCAACAGGACTCTTAAACCAGTTATATGGTTAGGAATCATTATAACCACAGTAGTGTGGGTCTATGTAATGTTCAAAAACCCGTTAAACATACTTGGACTTGTTAACAGCCTGATACTGGTTATTCTGATAATCTTAAACTGGTATATTGGATCTAAGATGGCTAAAATGGAGTTTGGCAAGCTGCCTATAAAAAGCATGGTTTTATTCATAATCCTATGGTGGATCTTTGTATTTGGATGCATAGCAGTGATCTAAGAAAACTATTGATTAATGGGATCGGTGAATTGGAGGATCTGAACACTTATCAAATTTCTATAAAAGGTGTAATTTCCATCGAGGATAAAAAATACTAATAGAGAACATTACCGGTGAGGGTTAGATTTAGATTGTGAACTTGAGTTAAAGGCGATACCTACTTTGGCGTCTTACATGGTAGAATTGCTATTTATTCAATAGTTAATGATATGTTAACAAAAATATATACAAAATTATGATTAATTATTTTGATTTTAAGATCAAAAAGGCTTTAATTGTATTATTAAATAACTAAATTATTATTATTATCTGTATGGTATAGGTTGGGAACATCAGGATAACCATCTAAAACTCATGCAAAATCATAGTTTTTACATAACTTTGCCTACCCTATACACTAAAAAAACATCACTTTAGACCATGTTTTTGAAACTAACTCATAAAGCTCAACTTCGTTAAACGGTAATATAACGAACTTGACTTTTTAAATTGTATAGATATGTGATCTTTAAAGTCGAAGCTTACATTCCAAAATTTCACAAAAAAGCATCTTGATCAGTTCCAATAATTTTTTAGGTTACTTAATACTATCATAAAGTTTTTTAATTCCTTCTTTTATTCCAGTTTTTGGTATCCAGCCTAATTTTTCCTTAGCTTTGTTGATATCAAGATAGATCCTTTTTACCTCCCCTTCTATTGGATCTCTATGCCTTGTATTGATTCTTCTGCCAGAAATCTGAAGAATAATCTCAATGATCTCGTTGACGGACGTTTCATTTCCAGTTCCTATATTATAAACTCCATCGCACTTTTTTAAAGCTAAAAGATTGGCATCGACTACATCATCGACATATACAAAATCTCTTGTTTGATTCCCATCTCCGTTTACAATCAAATCTCTACCACAGAATAGATTATCCAAAAATATCGAAATAACACCAGCTTCTCCCCTTGGATCTTGTCTTGGACCATACACATTAGCGTATCTTAACGAGCAGGTTTTAATCCCAAATATTGAGTTATAGTAATAGAGATATTTCTCAGCAGCAAGTTTTGAAATGCCATAAGGGGAAATTGGATCTGTGGGATGTCCTTCGTCAACAGGAAAGTACTTTGGTTCTCCATATACAGCACCGCCGGAGGATGCAAAGATGATCTTCTCAACATGATCATAAGATGCCTCCAATAAATTCAAGGTCCCTTTCGCATTTACATCTAAATCGAAAAATGGATCTTCGATAGATTTTCGCACATTTATCTGCGCTGCAAGATGAAATATAACCTCAACGTCTTTTAAGATGGGTTTTAGGTCATCTAATATGCTCATTTTGTGCAGTGTTATCTTATCTTCAAATTCCTTAAGGTTATCCAAATTCCCTGTATTGAGATCATCAACTATCACGACATCATACTCATTACAGAGTTTTTCAGCCAAATGCGAACCTATAAATCCTGCACCGCCTGTTATCAATATCATTTCATTTCCCTCAAGTAAAGCACGTTAACATATAATGTTTTTAAAGCCATAGATGGCAACTTCAAACAAATTTTGTTCAAACTTTCCTAAGAAACCTTTAAAAAAGGTTTCATCCAAATTTTAATAGAAGTTCACAAATGTCTTATCAACCTTTTTTAAGAAGGTTAGTTTACTTCAACGCTTTTTGAGAGGGTTATTTAATACCTCCACACCGTCAGGAGTCCCAACAAGAACCCTATCAACGATCCCTGAAAAAATACCGTTTTCTACAACTCCTGGGATTGTATTAAGTTTTGTTTCTAAATATTCGGGGTCTTCGATAGCTTTAAACCTAACATCGATTATGAAGTTACTGTTATCTGTTATGACAGGTCCATCTTTATTTTTAGCCATTCTTAAAGTAGGTGTTCCATTCAATTTTTCAACATGTGACTTAACCATCCTACATGCCAGCGGAATCACTTCAAGTGGAACAGGTACTCCTCCAAGTTTATCAACAAGTTTTGAATTTTCTATAATCACCACAAATTCATCTGCGGCTTCATCAACAATTTTTTCCATAGTATGGGCTGCACCACGTCCTTTTATCAGATTTAGATTAGGATCAACCTCATCCGCACCGTCTACTGCGATATCGATATCATGTTCCTCAAGAGTGGTTATTGGAATTCCGGCATCTTTTGCAAAAAAGAAGGATTGATAGGAAGTTGGAACCCCCCATATTTCAATTTTCTCTTTTTTAATCCTATCTGCGAGTTTTTCTATAAAATAATAAGCAGTAGCTCCGGTTCCCAATCCAACTACATCTCCATCATCTACCAAACTGGCAGCCTCATATCCCACTTTTTTTTTGAGGTTCATACAAAACACCATTTATTCTTTGTAAATCTTCAGATCAGCCTCAAAAGAACCAAATTAAGGTTTAAACCTTTAACACACTTATTTTTGGGTCTTCCAATTACTTTAACTATTCTACATTTGTCATTTTGATATAAACCTTCCGGAAAACACAAATATTTCATGGAACAGTCTTCATCACAATCTGGAGCGTCAAAAACAACTGTAGAACCTTCAAAAGCTCCTTTAGCTGTCACAAGTGCCTCAATATCTGCCTTCTCCACATCAATAACCTTTACTTTTCCACCTTCATGGATGGGACAGGGATGCTCGATATCTTTTATATCTTTTATTACATACATTCTTCCCTCGTCAAGAGAATCCAAACAGCTGCTTTTGAACCTGCATGTTTCACATTTTTTGGAAGCTCCATAATTTATAAATATTAACCCTTCTTTTGCAAGGTTTCTCCCTATAAGCGTTATCATTCTATATTCTCCTATAACTTAGAATCTACATTGTTTATCATCTTTTAAGTAAATTATTATTACTTTATTCTTTATATAAAATAAATTTATTGAAATTAATCATATAAATTTCACGTTTCCTCAAGAATTTGAGGCTGAAAAAGATCTTAAATATGCTAATGCTCATAATATGTTTAGTATTCTGTTTTATAATGTTTTAAAATGATTTCCATGAGAAGTATGTTAGGCTCAGTGAAAAGGCAGATAACACTACAAACTGACCATTAAATATCCTTCAGCCCATATAGGGACGTTACCACTGATCCAAGCTGTTCAAATCGATTTTAAATGGCAAAACGCTGGAAAAACCTGTGGTTAAGATGCAAGCCTATCAACTGCACATTTTCTTATTACAGATAAACACCTACGCCCTTCTTGCGTAAATACTCCTTAACCTGTCGAACACTCAGAAGACGGTAATGAAAGACTGATGCTGCAAGCAATATGGTCGCCCCACCTTCAGTAACAGCATCATAAAAATCTGAAAGTTTTCCTGCTCCTCCCGAAGCAATAACTGGCACAGTCACTGCATCTGAAATGGCTTTGGTAAATTCCAGATCATAGCCTGTCTGGGTTCCATCACCGTCCATACTGGTGGGCAGGATCACTCCAGCACCCAGTTCCTCACACTGTTTCGCCCATTCAACAACATCTTTACCAACAGGTTTTGTGCCACCTGCAACAACAACCTCAAATCCCGATGGCATTTCCCTGTTCCTGCGACCATCAATGGCAACCACAAGACACTCAGAACCGAACTTCTCAGCCGCTTCCCTGACCAGCGCAGGATTTTTGACCGCAGCACTGTTAATCGATACTTTGTCTGCGCCAGCTTCTAATGTCAATTCTATGTCATCTAACGTGGAAATCCCACCACCTACTGTAAGTGGTATATCGATGACCGATGAAACACTCTTCACCCACTCTAAGCGAGTTTTTCGGTTTTCAAGTGTTGCAGCTATATCAAGCATGGCAAGCTCATCAGCACCTTCCTTTTGATAGAGAGAGGCGTTTTCTACGGGATCCCCTGCATCTTTCAAGTTAACAAAGTTAACACCCTTCACTACACGTCCATTCTTCATATCAAGGCATGGCATAACTTTTACTCTTGTCATGATTTTTACTCCTATAGCATCATTACATATATCATAGTATCAGAGAACGTGTATATGTATCTTACAAAAGAAGGTGATAAATATGGATGGTGAAGAATTTGACCATCTATTGGAAGCAGATGAGTTTCATCAAATAATTATAAAGGACGAATTTGGTCCTGAAGATGGAAAAAATCAAATTTTTTAACTAAAACAACCAAAAAAGAATTTCAGGAATTAGACAGTTAAGTTGCCGAAAAAAGGATATATCTTTGATCCTAAGAAGTTGCGTGATTAAAAAATACGCGGAAGAACATGGGTTTATGTGCTTTCTTATGAATATACGTCATGTGCATGCTGGGAGGGCATTTATTGATTTAGGAGGATATGAATGAAGGTTTCTGTAAAATAAATATAACTTCAGACAGCCTTTTTTGATGGGTTTTTATCATTCTATCACCCCAGTTGTGGTTGCAAGCTTTCTGGCAGCTTCTTCTGTAAGTCCTCGATCCCCTAAAATGGTGTACCTTTCTTTTCGAATCTTATGGGCCATTGTTAAAGCTTTTATTATATATTTTGGCTCTATTCCAAGTTCATATGCTGTTGTTGGGGCTCCTATGGTCTTTAGAGCATCTCTTATAAACTTCCAATCTCCTCCATGAAGATACATCATCATTATGGTCCCGACACCACATTGCTCCCCATGTAAGGCTGGTTTAGGGGCTATAATATCTAAAGCATGGCTGAATTTATGTTCAGAACCACTTGCTGGTCTGCTCGTTCCAGCAATACTTATGGAAACCCCGCTACTTATCAATGCCTTGACAACGAGACCTGCACTTTCTATAAGCCCTTCTTTTATAGCTTCTGCAGATTCTATGACCATCTTTGCAGTCATAAGTGAAAGCGCTGCTGCCGAATCGCTATAATATTCATTTAAAAGTCTGTTTGCCAGCTTCCAGTCCATGATTGCCGTGTAATTTGATATTATATCGCCGCATCCAGCTGCAAGAAGTCTAAATGGAGCCTTGCTTATGATCTTTGTGTCTGCAATGACACCAATTGGTGACTGGGCTTTTACTGATACAGTTCCCTTATCGGTTCTTATTGAGGCCCTTGGAGAGGCTATTCCATCATGTGATGCTGCCGTTGGAACGCTTATAAAATAGACGTTTGATCTGGTGGATGCAAGTTTTGCAACGTCTATTACCTTTCCCCCACCAACTCCAAGAACAACTGAAACATCATCGATAACATCTTGAACCTTTAAAACAGTGTCTTCTGATGCTTGTTTTATTATGATCTCTTCAACATGGAATCCTTCATCTTGAAGACTTTTTATAACCTTTTCTCCACCAATTTTTATAGTTTGGGGCCCTGTTACCACTAATACCTTACCACTGAATCTCAGATCCCTACAGATAGCCCCTGTCTTTTTAATTACCCCCGCTCCTGTATAGATCTCCCTTGGAAGTTGAATTTTTTTAGCATCCATATTATCTTCGCGTCCTTGTGATACCATTATTACTTTATATCTTAATAAGATAATTTTATTCCTTTTATCCTTTTTTATTCTAAAAAAATCTTTGGTAAAATTAAATATGAATTGGGATCAAGGAATAATCAGAAAATCA
>CAZLGO010000081.1:0-7030 GCA_964559295.1 uncultured Methanobacteriaceae archaeon | reverse complement strand
AGATAGATACGAAACTGCTGTTAAGATAGCAGAGAAAATGAGCTCCAGCAAACTCATCATCGCAACAGGTGAGAACTTCCCAGATGCCTTAGCAGGTGGAGCATTTGCAATCAAGCAAGATGCGATTATACTTCTTGTTAGGAAAGATCAGGTTCCACAGAGCGTTAAAAACTACCTTGCAGCAAGAGAGGGAGCCTTTACAGATGTATGGATACTTGGAGGAGAACCGGCGGTTTCAAGCCAGGTAGAAGCAGAAATTGGACAGATTTTGGGCTGATTTTTTATTTTTGTTTCTTTGTGATAAAGCGTTAGATGACATTTAAGTTCCTTAGCAAAATTTTAAACTTTGTATTCTTAAATTCTTCTCTGAATAATAAAAGATCAAAAAATAAATAATGAAAGAACATACATACAAAATATTAAGTAAAATGTTAACCAATAATGAAAAAGTCAGGTCAGCTAGGCCCATTACGCGGGTTTAAATGCAAACTTAAAGGGATATTATGGAAAAAAAGATATTAGGCTTTAATAGGATGAAAGGTGAATGTTGCCCTGTATTGGAGGTTATGGCTACTAAGATGACACCAAAAGAACTTAAAGAAACTAAAAGGGAGCTTGACGGGTTTGGATTCAAATACGTGAAGATAAATTCAGAATCTGTCATAGCATACCTATCATTTGGAGATTTTACAGAAGAACATATCATCGAAACGATAAATAAGCTTAAAGAAAACGGATGGGGCTAAATCCCAAAAATTGTTATAAAAACATTCCTTATCTGTTCATCACTCATAGCTTCCCACGAAATACAAAAGCTTTTTTTAATGTTTTATCTGTATAATGTTTGAGAATTTACTTGAATAAGCTGGTATGAACCTTCCAGCAATTAAAGTCTTGATAAACTTCATATATAGCCCTATATCTAAAAGAACGTTTAAAAGTAAAGTTTGTTCAACTCGTTGATTTAACACTTAAGATAAAGAGATACTTGGCCTTAAGAAGATACCTCACTTCACAACTCTGCAAAAGTTCTTCCAGAGATTTGGCTCAGGGTTCTTTGAAGATTTTTGAATCAAACAGTTGAATTGTTTGATATAAGGGGCCTGGATAGCAATTGATGGATCAGCTCATTCATCAAGGCATGCGAACAAGCTTTTAAAATTTTTGTGAACTTTTCCTAAAAGTTCAAATACAGATTTTTGATGCTTGAAGAGTTTGATGAGGGCAAATATCCCAAAAAAAGTTTATTTGAGGCCTTTATCTCGATGGAGAAAAGAGTGTTTGGAGATAACAATCACAGCAGAACCGATAGGTTGAGGAAAAAAGAGAGCAAGTTGAGGAATTTTGTTACAACATGTATAGACATTTTAAAGCATTTATCTTAGAAAGTGCAGAGGGTTTCTACAGAGCTTAAAAAGAACATAATAGGCTTTAGATATAAAATATCCTCTTCACTATAGACCCAAAAGTCCTGTTTAAAAAAGTAAAGAATTAGTACCCGATATTACAACGTGAAACTCCCGTTATCAATTTGCCCTTTAAGTTCTTTGTACCTGTTACGTAAGGTAACCTCACTAACCCCAGCAACCTTTGCAACATCCTTTTGAGGTTTCCCTTCACCTAAGTGGATAGATGCGATGTATAAGGCTGCTGCAGCTACTCCAACTGGTCCCTTTCCAGATATAAGATCATTTTCTGCTGCTTTTTTTATGATTTCTATGGCTTTTGACTGGACTTCACCAGAAAGATTAAGTTCGCTTGCGAACCTTGGAACATAGTCAACAGGAGATGTTAGCGGCGTTTTCATTTTAAGTTCCCTTGCTAAAAATCTGTAAGTTCTCCCAAGTTCTTTTTTAGATATTTTTGAGACTTCTGCGATCTCCTCTAAGGTTCTTGCTAAGTTGCATCTTCTACATGCAAAATAGATAGATGCTGCCACAGCTGTTTCTATGCTTCTTCCTCTTATGAGTTTGTTTTCAACAGCTTTCCTGTAGAAGATCGAGGCTTCCTCTCTTACGCTTCTTGGTAGGCCTAATATTGAAGAATACTTGTCAAGTTCGCTTAAAGCAAAAACTAAATTTCTCTCTCTTGATCCAGATACCCTTATTCTTTTCTGCAACTTTCTTAAACGATTCATTCGAGCAAGGTTTCCGGCTGGAATGTGTCTACCATGAATATCTTTATTTCTCCAATCGATTGTGGTGCTTAACCCCTTATCATGGATTGTATAAGTTATTGGTGCTCCTACTCTTGCTTTTTTGTCCCTTTGTTCATGATCAAATGCTCTCCACTCTGGTCCAGTGTTCACTAAATTATCTTCTATAACTAGACCACAGGTTCCACACACGATTTCAGCACGTTCATAATCAGATATAATATTTTTAGAACCACATTCTAAACATTTTGATTGAATCTCAGCATTATCAAAACTCATATTTCTCTTTATTTTTTCCACCCCCTTTTTAGCAGTTCACAAAGATCATTTAAAGATTTTTCTAACTCGGTTTTCAAAATTTTTGGAATTTATTGCAAAATCTATCAAAAAATCTTCGATTTGCTTGCTTATCACTTAAACTAACCTGGTTGAGCACCGATAAATTTTAAAATGTGTTACTACATCCAAAACAATGCCAAAAGCAAAAATAGCATATTATTTTTTAATTCTATTTCGCTGGTTAACTCATACATTTCATTCGTCTTTATGTGATTTTATTAACAAAATTGAAAAGTTTAATTACTGATCAAAATAAAATTAATTCTTGATTTATATGAGGTTCAAGTCGTTTGCAATTTTCATTGATTTCATGATAGTTGTCGTTTCAGGCTGTATTGGAGAAAATACAGAATCATTAAACACTTCAGAATTAAAAACCACTCCTACCACCTATGAATTAAAATCTGTACCCAAAGTCTTACAGAATAGTCAATCAGAAGGAGCAACAGAAGTTTCTGAAATTTCATCCACAACAAATAAACCAAACATGCATGAATGTTCTGTATGCGGTGGAGATGGTTGGGTATCATGTTCAGCATGCGGTGGAAGTGGTGTTGATCAAGATGAAAGCCAGTGTCCAGTTTGCGGTGGAAGCGGTGGACATCCTTGTGAAAATTGTGATGGAGACGGTATATTAGGGAATTAAATCCAAATAAATAATTCAAAAGCCTTTTATTCGATTACAACAAATAAAATTCTTAAAAACTCTTATAAAACCAAAAATCCAAAAGTAAATCCATTGAAGCTGTTTATATTGATCCATTTGCAAAAAATGCAATGAATACCCTGGGAATTTTTAGATTTCGCTTATTAGATTAGCAAGCTGCTCTAAATTTCTAACCTCAAAAAATTCGGCTCCAAAATCCTCATAATAAGAAACACAACTGTCAACAACGTTCCATTTATTTTTTGGTTCTGGATTAAATACTAAAACTCTTTTGGATTTTTTGGAAATGTTTTCAATAAGATCAGCGCTCATAGGTCTACCATCTGATTTAGGACCTGCCCAGTCTCTACAATCACTCAAAATCATAACATAGGATTTGTTATTTAAATTGACCTGTTTTAGAAAACTTTGGAATGCTGTGTACATGTTGGAAGTTCCTCGGATCATTGAATTTTCTTGTCTAACCTCTAAAACTCTGATAAATGCATCAAAAAGAGTAGGTTCATTAGGGCGAAAGTTATCTCTACTGTCTTATTATCAAATTCAAAAACCCTTGTCTTATTGAATGAACTTTTCGCAGCATAAACCATACAAAAAAACCAACTGCTTATCCAATCACAGGAAGCACTAACATCGCTTAGGAAAAAATGGTTTGTCTTTTTGATTTTAGGTTTATTTTTTACCAGTTCAAGAAGCACCCCTCCGTACTTTAAGTTCTTTCTAATGGTTTTTTTAACATCTGGCTTTAGTCTTTTTGATTGTTTGTATCTTCTTGTTCTTTTTGTTGCTATTTTCTTGCCAAGTTTCTGGCATAAGTCTAACAATTCTGGTTGAAGCGAATTTAAAGTGTTTATATCACTTTTTAATAGATAGGAGTTTTTTCTTTTTTTAGAATTTTTAGCATCAGCTTGCAGAACATTTTTAATATGATCCGTTTTATAAAAGTCTGAATCTTTATCTTTGGCTTTTAAATTGGAGGGATTATTGTCTGTGTTAACCAACAATCTATATCCTTTTAATAAACCGAATTTTGATGAGCTTTTCTTGGGTTGAGATGAATCTGGTTTTTTAAACTCATCATCCTTTTTTTCGAAGATGGAGTCAAATAATTCATCAAATTTTTTTCTTTGATGATGATTTTTAAGATAAACAGATGCCAGAGCCTCTCTTAAAAATTTTTTATCTTTTTTAACTAAAAAAGCAGCTTTATATGCAATTTTTGTACTCCTGATACTCGCAGGAATTCCATTTTCTCTAAGTAACCTCGAAAATCTGATTATTTTATTCATCATTAATTTCACTTAATGTTTTCTTTATACAGTAATACAGAACATCGTTTTTATCATCCATAAATAACCAAAAAGATTTAAAATATAAAAATCAGTTACACCTCACTTATTAGATTAGCAAGCTGCTCTAAATTTTGTACTTCAAAAAGCTCTGCACCAGCATCTTCATAATAGGAAACGCAACTGTCCAATCTATCCCAATGGATCCTTGGTTCGGGATTTAATATCAAAACCCTTTTAGAACATTCAACCATTTTTTCAATTAGATTTGCACTCATAGGTCTGCCGGATGGTCTTGGTCCCATCCAATCCCTACAATCACTTAGGATAATCACATAAGATTTATTATTTAAGTTAACCTGGTTTAAAAAACTCCTAAAAGATGTAAACATGTTGGAACATCTATTTACCATAGATTTCCTTTTCCTGACTTCAAGAACTTTATCCACAGCATTTTGGATGGTTGGTTCATCAAGGGCAGATGTTAATTCTATTGTTTTGTTATCAAACTCAAAAACCCTTGCCTTCCTAAAAGAAATTTGAGCTGAATAGATGATGCAGAAAAACCAATTGCTTATCCAATCACACGAGGCACTAGTATCACTCAGAAAAAAGTGATTCATTTTATTAAGTTTGGGTTTGTCTTTTACCAGCTCTAAAAGGATTCCACCATGCTTTATATCCCTTCTGATGGTCCTTCTAACGCTGATTTTTCCTTTTTTTGACTCCTTGTAGCGTCTTGCTCTTTTCGTTGCTATTTTTTTTCCTAATTTTTGGCAAAGATCCATGACCTTTGGCTGTAATATATTCAGCGTTGTGATATCCAGTTTTAGCAGATCTGTAAAACTCATTCTCGGGTTAAAATCGGAGTATTGGTAATTTAAGGCTTTAAATACATCTTCTGTTTTATAACCATTATCTACAAGACTTTTTGCAGCTTTTTTTAGTGTTTTATTGTCCCATTGCTTAAGCTTGGTCTTCTCTTTAATAAGTCTTTCTTCCCCAGAACCCTGGTCTGCATAAATTTTTTGTATTTCTCTTGATAGATAAATTACAGCTTCATTTACCTTTTTAGGCTCTTGGGTTCTATTCTGGTGTTTTTTCCTGTTTTCGAATATTATATCAAAGATCATGTCAAATTTTTCCCGCTGCTCCTGCTCTTTAACATAGATAGATGCCAAAGCTTCCCTTAAAATCTCTTTGTCATTAACCAAAAAAGTTGATTTATAGGCCGTTTTTGTACTTCTTATACTTGTCTGGATGCCAGCAGCACGCAAAGCCCTTGAAAATTCAACTATTTTATTCATCATTCTAATCAATGGAAAAATTTAAGATTAAGAACTTTTTCCTTGTCTTCCTCATTTTTTAAGATAACACCAATTGTTCGCTCAAATGAATTCTTATCAAGTTCTTTCTTACCCATAACAAACAAACTTCTGACCCAGTCTATTGTAGCACGGATGGAAGGCTTTTTGGTCAAATTAAACTTTCTTATCTTTTGCACAAGTTTGACAACACTACTTATTGTCTCTTCAGGGATTTCTGGTAAGTGCAAGCTCACTATTTCCATTTCTCTTTCAAATGAAGGATAATCAATGTATAGGTGCAAACAACGATCCTTTGTTTCATCTAAAAGTTGCCTTTGGGAATTGGAAGTTATGACTATCATAAGGTCACCCTCAAGATCGAAAGTTCCAAGATCGTTCACTGTGATTTCCTTTTCTGCTAGAGCCTGAAGCAGGAAACTTTCAACTTCTTCATCAGCTTTATCAAGCTCATCAATCAAAATTACCGAGGGGTTTTTGTTTTTAAAAGCTGATAGGAGAGGTCTTTTTATAAAAAATTCTTCCCCAAATATGTTCTTATCTTCTTTTTCTATCTTGGATAACTCAATATACAAGAGTTGTTTTTGATAGTTCCATTCCCCCACGATCTGTTCAAATGTGATCCCCTCATAACACTGTATCCTAAAAAAATCTCTCCCCAAAGACCTTGCTAATGCCTTTGCAAGTTCTGTTTTACCTGTACCTGGTGGTCCTTCAATCAAAATAGGTTTTTTTAAAGATAAAGCAAGGAAAACAACCGTTGTTATCCTATCATCTGGAATATATTTACTTTCAACAAGAGCTTCTTTTATATCGTCCATATCAATATTTTTCATCACCTATACCTCTATTTCAATTATATGATGATCAAAAAATATATTCTTTAAGCTTCTTTTCATAATTTAGCTTGACTAACTCATACATTTCATGCCATTTATTCTTCAATACTCATGATGCACACAATTGAAGGTTTAAACATGCCCATAAAAAATAAATGCGATTCATGCGAAATCTAAAATATTGCAAATTTGACGTTTTTTCTTAATAACCAATTTTTAGATTCAATGCCAAAATAAACTTCTTTAAAATCTTATTTTTTCTAAAAAAGCTCATTTCAGTGCTTTATGGCAAAGATCTACATTTTTCTTTAAACTGGTCGCGGTTTTATATAAGCCTTTCGACTTGATTATAATGACAAAATATAGAGAATTTTGAAAAACCTAAGTTTTTCGGTTTGGTTTAGCAAGTTTTATGT
>CAZLGO010000080.1:6844-7079 GCA_964559295.1 uncultured Methanobacteriaceae archaeon | reverse complement strand
TGCAGGAAAGAGGATGTTGCAGCTGCTGCATGTTATTCTGTTGCAGAGCAAGTCTACGAACAGCAACTTCAGGAAATTGATGTCCGTGAACCTGTAATACAGGTCGGTGGGACATCCCTTATAGAAGGACTTGTGGTGGCTGTAGAAGATATGTTGGGCTTTGAGGTTGTTGTTCCAGAAAACTCTCAATACATAGGCGCTGTAGGCGCTGCATTATTATCATCTGGTTTAGGAG
>CAZLGO010000080.1:0-6834 GCA_964559295.1 uncultured Methanobacteriaceae archaeon | reverse complement strand
TTGAAAATGATAGTCGAATGTTATGATAAAAAAGGGGCAGAAGTATATGAGATGATAGTAAAACAAATACTCCAAGAGGTTCAGATCTATCGTTCCATAAAGGATGTTCGAGTTTTTGTGGATCCAAGAGAACCTGTATTTATAATTGTAGTTGAGGTTGAAAAAGCCGCATCACCCGTTGTTTTAGAAGACTTTGCAGAATATAAATATGATAAAAAAGAAAATAAAGTACTTATAAGAATTAGGGATGAAACCTACCTTCCTGAATTGCTAAAGAAGCTTTGGACCATTGAGGAGAGGGAGAAAATACAGCAGCCCGACAGATTCGAAATTGTAATTGAAAATCCTACAGTAAAACTTGAAGGGTTGGTGGTTCATGATCCAAGCGAAACTCTAAAGAGAAAGGTATATGATGCTATCTTTAGAATAATTCCTGAAGGATTCAGAGTTATCAATGATTCATCAGAAGGAGATATCATCGCAATGACCTGTTCTGATGATGTTATAAAAAATGAGTGGACTTTAAAGTGTGAAAAAATGATAAAAGAGGTAAAAAATGGAAAAGTCTAAGTTTGCACATCTAACGAAGGTACATCCATGTTTCAACGAAAAATTTCACGATAAAGTTGGAAGAATACATGTTCCAATTGCACCAAAATGTAACATACAGTGTAATTTCTGTACAAGAGAGCTCAACAAATGTGAGAGAAGACCAGGAGTTGCATCAAGGGTTATGTCGGTTGAAGATGCAATAAAACATGTTGAAAAAGTCACAAAAGAAATGCCTATTGCTGTTGTTGGTGTTGCAGGACCTGGTGATGCTCTCTTTAATAAAGAAACCTTTGAATTTTTCAAGAAAGTTGACGAAAAATTTCCGGAGCTTATAAAGTGTATAAGCACAAATGGGCTCCTTCTACCAGATAAAGCTGAAGAGTTGGCTGATTTGCATATAAATACCATAACAGTAACGGTCAATGCAATCTCACCTGAAATCGGAAGTAAAATTTATTCGCAGGTTTATTACGACGGAAAGATTTACAGAGGGGAGGAAGCATTCAAGTTATTATCACAAAAGCAGCTTTTAGGGATAAAAAAAGCATCCGAGAAGGGTATTGTTGTAAAGGTTAACACCGTTTTGATTCCAGGGCTTAACGACAACCACATACTTGATATAGCAAAAGCTGTAAAAAAGCAAGGAGCCTCTCTAATGAATATAATCCCGTTGATACCACTCTATAAATTCAAAGATTATCCAAGACCTACTTGTGCGCAACTAAGTGAGATAAGGGATGCTACCGAAGAAATAATACCGATTTTTAGAGCATGTATGCAATGCAGGTCTGATGCATATGGGGTCCCTGGTAAGGAGGATAAACATCTTGACATGACTCCTGCAAGCCATTACTGACGGGTAATACATATGAAAACCATGCTATGGAAAGACAACCAACTTCTTCTCATAGATCAAACCAAATTGCCCGATAAACTTAGTTATTTTAAATGTAAAACCTACAAAGATGTGATTCATGCGATAAATACCATGAAAGTTCGCGGTGCTCCTGCAATAGGTGTTGCTGCAGCTTTTGGAATGGCGCTTGCTGAGTTGCATGGTGAAAACATTAAAGAGGTTGCATACCAGATCAAGAAAACAAGACCAACGGCAGTGAATCTCTCTTGGGCGATTGATAGAGTATTGAATGCGGATTCTATCTTAGAAGAAGTACTTAAAATGTACTATGAGGATATCAAAACAAACAGAGCGATAGGAAAAAATGGATCCGCTGTCGTAAAGGATGGAGATACAATATTAACCCATTGTAACGCAGGTGCCCTGGCCTGTGTGGAATATGGAACTGCTTTAGGTGTTGTAAGGGCTGCTTTTGAAGAAGGTAAGAAAATAAATGTTATATGCAATGAAACAAGACCTCTCTGTCAGGGGGCAAGGTTAAGCGTCTGGGAAATGCAGCAAGAAGGTATTCCAGTAAGGCTAATCGTTGATAGCGCAGCAGGATACTTGATGCAAAAAGGAGAAGTTGATAAAGTTATAATAGGTGCAGACAGGGTTGCAAAAGGAGGAGTTGCCAATAAAATAGGTTCCTTGATGGTAGCACTTGCTGCTCGAAGATTCAACATCCCTTTTTATGTCGCAGCTCCAAAAAGTACGTTTGATTATAAAAATTCAATATATGATGTTGAAATAGAAGAAAGAGACCCTGGTGAAGTTCTTTATTTTGACGGTTGCAGAGTTGCACCTGAGGAAACAAAAATTGAAAATCCAGCCTTTGATATTGTGCCGAGCGATTTGATCACGGGCATAATAACAGAAGAAGGAATTTTAAAAACTTTCTAATTTATTTTTAATTCTAAAATTTAAATTTTTAATGTTTTAATCGCGTTAAAAAAGTATTGCATATCGATTAAACATAAACTAAAAAATCTTAGCATCAATCCCAACATGCCATATGCCAGGGCTTTTTGATCTGACTTTTCTTTTATTTAAAATCTCCACTTTTCGTGGATATGCAGCATTCCTGAGCCTTTCTATGGCATTTTCAAAATCAGCTGCAAATTCATAGTAATGAATAATCCCTCCACTTTTTATAGATTCAATCGCAATTTTCAGAAATTTCCATGCACTTCCTGGTAGGTTCATTATTATTCTATCTGCTTTTATCTTTTTATCAGCTAAAATCTCTGATACATCTCCCAATATTGGAATTATCCTTTCCTGAACTTTGTTAAGTTCTATGTTTCTCTTAAGATATTTGTAAGCCTCAAAGTTTATATCAACAGCATAGATCATCACATCATGCCTTTTTGCGATTGCTATTGAAAAAGGACCAATTCCGGCAAACATATCGATTATTGTCTCACCGTTTTTTACCTGATTGGATATTCGCTCCCTCTCTGTGGCCAATCGTGGGCTAAAATAAACTTTTTTAACATCCAACAGGAATCTGCATCCGTATTCCTTGTGGATTGTTTCAGATATTTCTTTGCCAGCAATATGTTCAAGTTCCCTTGTTCTTAAAATCCCCTTTATTTTGCTACTTTTTTTAAAAACAGCTTTTTTTTTGGTGAATTTAAGTGCAGCTTCACCTATTATATGTTTTTCATCTTCCAGATCATCTGGGATCTCTAAGATTACAATATCTCCAATTATATCAAAGGACCTCTTGATCTCATCGATTTTTTGATCATCGATTTTACCAATCAGGCAATCTTTTAAGCTTCGAGGGGCTTTCTTTTGTATTTCAAAATCTGTTTCTATAATTTCAACATTTGATATTCCAATTTTCTCTAATATTCCTACATCCAGTTTTTTGTCAACTGGAATGACAACAAAATCATCTAAACGTTTAATTTTCATGTCAAGATTTATAAGGGAGTGTTTTAATAAAATTCTACGAATATTGTCCGCCATGTTCTTTGGAACTTTTAAACCTATCATAGGATTCCTCCCCTTCAACCTTTAATAAAGGTTGATCAAAAAGGCGACCTTTGGTCGCCTGTTGATAAACTTTGCAGAAGTTTCTTTGGATCAATCCTTTTTTGAAAGAACTTTTGGGTCAATCCTTTTCTAAAGGATTGTTGGATGTGATTTTATGCTCTATTTTATTGGTTTAGGACTTTACGATGAGAAAGACATATCAGTAAAAGGAATTGAAATTCTCAATAATGTGGATGTCATTTATGCTGAATTTTACACAGCAAAACTTTTTGGAACTACTCTCTCATCATTAGAAGATATGATCAGAGCTGATATAAAAATTTTAAGTAGAGCTGAGGTCGAGGAAGGAAATATCCCAATAGAGGATGCTCTAAATAGAGATGTGGCGTTTTTAACTGCAGGAGACCCTCTGATTGCAACTACACATTCTAATATAATGATAGAAGCGAAAAAAATGGGAATAGATACACAGGTTGTTCATGCATCATCCATACTATCTGCAGCTCCAGGTATAGCTGGTCTTCAAGCTTACAAGTTTGGAAAGGTGACCACTATACCCTTTCCAGAAGAAAAATACTTCCCGCACTCTCCATATTTGGTTATAAAAGGCAATATGGGATTTAATGCCCATACTCTTGTTCTTTTAGATATAAGGGCTGATGAAGATAGATATATGAGTGCAAATGAAGGTTTAGAATACCTTCTGCAGGTTGAAAATGAAAGAAAAGAGAATGTTATACTAAATGATACATTAGCTGTTGTGATTGCTCGTGTTGGTTCCCATAAGCCACTTGTACGTGCAGACAGAATAGAGAATCTTTTAGGTGAGGATTTTGGTGATCCTCTCCATTCGCTGATAATACCAGCAGATCTTCATTTTATGGAAGCTGAAGCCCTTGTAGTGATTGGTGGGGCGCCTGAGGAGATACTCGAAGACAGTAAATGAAAATTTTTATCTGATTTATTTATTGGCAAAATTATCTTCAAGAAATTTTAAAATAGTTTTCCATGGATTTACCTGCGAACATCCATTTATCTCAGGGGAACCTCCCAAAACAAAATAAGGCTTTGTTCAGGACATGTATCCTGGTTTTGCAACCATGTGTCTCGCAGCTTAATATCTATGCTCCAATTCACAGGTTCTGTAGAAGATCCATCCAATTTTGGATTAAAGAAAAGCTAAATAATTCCCTTTGTGTATTAAAAGCAAGTAAATAACACATACTTCGGGAATAATCCCAAGATCCTTGGGTAACCGAAAATTTAAGAACCTTATTTCCGGATTTATGTTTTGGGTTGATTTTGTGAAAGTAAATTCTTATTTAACTTGAATTAATTATAAACCTTAATAAGCCAAATTATAAATAAAGATACACCTCCTGCGAGGATCAAATTTAACTGGAGAGATTTTAATAAAAGATTTAAGAAGAGACATCTCTTGTAGGGAAACGAAACAAAAAGATGATTTAAAAAATTTTTTTATAATCCTCCAAAAACTACAATTTTTCGAAAAGTATGTCCTCAAGCACATCTTCGATATCTATAAGTATCCCTATAACGAGGATTTGTCGATCAAGAGTTTTTTTGAACGTGATAAAGATGTCAAAAACATTGGACATAATAATGGCAGGCATCATCTCTGGAATGGTAGCATTTACCACATCAAAACTTGGAATTGGAGGAACAGTTCTTGGTGCAGTTTTAGGTTCAATACTCTATCAGATAATCTCACATTTTGTAAAGGAACCACTTGATAGAATAAAAATGCAAAAAATCGAAACCAGAATTGTTTATATATTTCCTCTGATAATCATTGTGGTAATCGAAATGATATACGCATTCTCTTTCATACATTGGAAACCCCAAGAGATTTTCTATTGGTTAGAAGGTGCAACAGGTTGGAATCTCTTTAGATCCATTGGTATAGGGCTTTTGTGCATGGGACTTTATCCAATCATGCAGCCAGAACATATAAAAAGGTCCTATGGTTACATAATATTAGCTGTTGGTATAATCAAGCTTCTGTATGGTTTTGTGGATATAATGACTCCCATTGCCAATCTATACCCCATCATATATTCTAAATACAGCGTAGTAATTTCTCTTATAGTTGTTTTAGCGTTGTTATTTGTTATCACCTCAATAATTCGTGAATCTGTTATGATTATATATGAAAAGGATCTAAAAAAGACTGATAAATAAAATGCTAGGGTAATATGAAAAAGAAAACAAGAAATAACACATTAAAGTCGGTTTTGGATGTCATACTTTATGAAAATCCATCCACCCAAGATGAAATTGCAGAAAAACTTGGGATAACAAGAAGATACGTTACAAAACTACTTAGACCTCTCGTTAGAAGAGGGGTGGTAAGGAGAGCATACATCTTAGATCTAAAAAAGTTTGATGAGTTTTCAGAGATGTTTGAGGAAGAGAAAACATCGCGAGAATATGCAGGGACGTATTTGATTAAGGATCTCTTAAAGAACATGGCAGAACATGTTTGCAAACAGCTTGATTTGTCTTTTGAAGCACTGATAAAATATGATGCTAAATTGGCAAATAAAGCTCTTAAAATGGATTATATAACTAACAACATGCATGAAAAGATCAGATCATCAGTTGATACGGTCATATCCATAAATCCCTACTCAGAATTTAGTAAAACCATGGCATTCAACGAAGTAGCATATGATCTTGAGCGTATTGGGGATTACTCGTGTCAGATTGCAAATTTTGCCATAAAGGAATCCTATGAAGTTGATCCTGAAATCTTATATAATCTGAGAGCGATGTTTAAAACTTCAAAAAAAATGGTAAGTTATTCTACAGATGCATTTTTAAATGAAAAATTGGATCTTAAGAAAGCTTTAGGTGATTATGAAAAGGAAATACATGTTCTACAAAGACAGGTTTTAAATAAAATTGCAGCTCAGATGACAGAGACAATATTCGAAGATAAAGACCGTTCTACCTACTATTTATCATTAGCAAGGGTAATAAAGGCTTTCGAAAGGATCGGGGACATTTCAGTCGAGATAGGTGACATCGCTATGGAGTTTTACAGGAATATTCCAAGAACCACAACTCCAGAAGGTTTTAGAAAAAGATGAATTCGAAAAATTAAGGTTTTATTACCTAAAAAGACATGTTATTAATTCTTTAAAATGAAAACCAAGTAAATTAATGGATTTCTCATTGAAATAAAAAAGTTTCAAAATTTGTTTGAGATCATTATTTTCTGTTTAGATCCGTATGCAGAAATCTACCTTCAAGCTTCATTTATTTGATCATGATATTTAGAATTTTTAGAAACCGCTGACCCCTTCACCATCATAAAACATCTCATCGATCCTAAAGATCTTCCTAAATGGAGGCTCCCT
>CAZLGO010000079.1:5482-7160 GCA_964559295.1 uncultured Methanobacteriaceae archaeon | reverse complement strand
TAGAACGGAATACCTGAACTCATATAATTGCATGGTCTTCCTCCAAAGTCATTTGGTATAGCTAAAAGTGCTCCTTTTAAGGTTGGAAGGAGAGATGTTGCATAATTTAGTATTTCAGTCATACGGGTTTTGATTGCCGTAATTTCTGCTGTGCTTGGGACTTTTGTCTGTCCTCCAGGGATACATGATGCAGGATGAACTGGCTTTCCTCCAAATACAGCTACACATGCCTGAGCTTTGTTGTGAGCATGGATTATATTAGCAAGCTCAGCACTTATCACACTCTGCGGCAGGAAATCTTTTCCAGCAAGTACAAAAAAGTGCAGAAGATGACTGTGAACTGTGTGCACAGCAAGCATGAGCCTTCTTATAGCCTTTGCGTTGTCCACTACAGTGGTGCCATAGGCTGCTTCCACTGCACAGGTGCTAGCCATGTTGTGTGGCACTGGACAGACCCCACATATTCTTGGTACAAGTTTTGTAATTGTTTCTGGCTGTTCTCCAAGTACAAATCTCTCAAATCCTCTAAATTCAGTGACACAGAACTTTGGGTACCTCGCAGCATTATCGGTTGGCAAAATCAGAGTTCCATCGTTTGGTGTTATAAGGTTTTTTACCCTTAATTTTCCGGCATCATCCAAATAAGTTTCTAATTCAAGTTTTCCATCGCCTTCAATCCTTGTTACAGGCTTTATTTCAACAGCTGCCATTTAGATCACCTACTTACTCGTCATTCCAGCCTGGGTTCTTGTTGTGTTTCCTGACATGTCTCCCATCATTCCATGACCTTTACCATAAAGAGGTGTTATTGGGAACTGGTCTCTATAGCAACCAATGCACAAATCATCAGTTAGTGTACACGGTGCCTTTCCACCGGTGCTTCTTGTAGCTCCACATTGCCATGGAGTATCGTGACCCTGACATCCAAGCTCTTTCTTACAGCCGGGCTGCCCCAGTTCTTTAGCAAAAGGACCATGCATTGGATCGTATATACACGGATCACATACTTTTCCGAGTTTAATGGTTTCCCCTATTGCTCCACCTGTTACTATGTACCAGATATGTTCTGGTTGAGGTGGACATCCTCTGATGTAGGCGTTTACTGAAATTACTTTGTTTATGGGATAAAGATCCAAAAGACCTTTTTTCGTATTCAAACCAGGCACTCCACCGTAAGATGCACAATCTCCCACCGCAACGATCTTACTTGAAATTGCCCTTGCATGGTCCAGAAGTTCTGTGGATTCTACTGTAGGGCCTGCAATACCCTCAACCATACAGATATCAAGGGAGGTCATATCTTCAAATGTTTCATCCAGAACATCCACAAGAAGTGGTGCGAATTTTATGTCTATGGTTGGTAGGATGTCAGCAAGAGTTGGATTTGTGGAGCTTATGTACCTTAGATCCATTCCAAATTCTGTCAGGGACACCTGACATCCTGCACATGATCCAAGCTGGACTATTCCAACTGTTGGTGCAGCAGCAAAGACCTCTTCCATCATCGCCTGTCCACCAAAAAGTGCTGCTGCTGTACCTGCACCTACAGCCTTTAGAAACGTCCTTCTATCTATTGGATGTTCCAAAACTTTTTTGATTTCCTTTTTCATGTCTGATCACACCTTTTATATTTTGATATATTTATATTCTTATTTTCAGTTTGATCTTAATATCAATA
>CAZLGO010000079.1:0-5472 GCA_964559295.1 uncultured Methanobacteriaceae archaeon | reverse complement strand
TATATAAATTTATGATTAGAATTAAATAAAAAAATTTATAAAGGAAAAACAAACTGGAGCATTTGATAATATAAAATTTGATAATTATATTACTATAGAATCCAATAAGATGGATTATAAAAAACGTAATAGTAATATCTGTACTAAATTTTTCTCTTTTAACGGCTTAGTTATCTTTAATAGTTTAGAATTGAGTATTAGACTCTCAAAACATTATTTTTGCCATTTTCCAGTGTTTTAATGACGATTAAAATAAAAAACATGTTTAAACCAGGGCATGATAGTGAAGGCATATTGTAATTTCTGTAGAAAAATCAAAGCTTCTTATTAAAATCACACAAATCAGAAATTGGACATTCATCACATTTTGGACCTATTGGTCGACATATGTCCTGTCCAAATCGCACAAAAAGCTCATTTATATCAAGCCAGTACTTCTTTGGAATGATCCTTTTCAATTCCTTTTCGGTCTCTTCAGGGGACTTTGAATTTACGAATCCAATTCTGTTTGATATCCTGTTTACATGTACATCTACTGGAATAGCCTCTCTTCCAAATCCGTAAACCAAAACACAATTTGCAGTTTTCCTTCCAACACCAGGAAGCTCGAGAAGTTTTTCTATATCATCAGGGACGATACCGTTGTACTTATCCTGAATTATCCTTGAGACTTCTTTTATCCTTTTGGCTTTCACCCTGAAAAATCCGGCTTTTTTAATTAGTTTTTGAATATCCTCAATATTCGCATTTGCTACATCCCGAGCAGATTTGTAGCTGGAAAAAAGAGATTTTGATGCTTCATCGGTGTTCTCATCCCTTGTTCTTTGAGATAGAATGGTTCTAATAAGAACCCTGTAAGGATCAGAGTTATCCAAACGCATTATCTTGTATCTTTTGCGCAGGCGTTTTATTATCCTATCAATTTTTGCTGAGATTATTATCGCCTCTTCCAACCTTTTAGAATCGTTCGAAAATTAATAAAGTTCATCAAAAATAAGGATTAAGGTCGCTTTTAGATCAACCTTTTTAAAAGGGTTGATGTTAAGGTTGTATTTTTATCTACTATGTTCCATCTGTTGTCATCTCCATGTATCTTCTGATCTCTTCTGCGAGTTTATGAGGCAATCCTGTAACCTCTGGATCCAAAAAACCTCTTATTATAAGTGAAGTTGACTCTTCCTCTGTTAGGCCTCTTGCCATTAAATATTGAAGTTCTTCCTCACTGATTTTTCCTACAGCTGCTTCGTGTGTCAATGTGGTATCCTCAACCCTGCTTTCAAGTTCTGGCACTGCTTTTATGATAGCATCGTCTGATAACATTATACCCCTGCATTCAAGATGACCCTTCGTCCTGTCAGCACCTCCAACGATGTATCCTCTGCTTACAGTTTTTGCATGATCCCTTGCCACCATCCTTGATGTGATCTCTGCCCTGGTATTCTCCTTTTCTAACAAAATCATGCCTCCTGTGTCGATCTCTGATTTTCTACTTGCATATATTAGAGAGTTTAGTTTTGCGGTAGAGTTCTCTCCAGCAAGACGTACTTTTGGATACATCTGCAGCGAATTAACTGGTGTGAAACATATGTAGTTGCTTACAAAGGATCCTCCTTCTTTCACCAAAACACCTGTTCTCGGTCTTACGTGAACTCCCTCGGACCAACTGTGGATCATGGTAAAGGTAATCTCAGCATTTTCTTTAACATAAAACTCAGATATACCAATGTGCACACCGTGATGGACGTTATGATGTGCTGCACAGCCTGTTACAATGTTAAGTTCAGAATCTTCCTCTGCTATTATAATATTGTGGGGGGCTTGTATGAGACCCTCCTGGCTCATGAAAAGACATGCTTGGAGGGGCAGTTGAACCTTCGATCCCTTCTTTGCTCTTATGAAGTATCCATGGGATTGATGAAGCTCTGCTTCTGCTGTGTACTTATCAGCGCCAACATCTACAGCACTCCACCAATAATCATCCAACCAATCGTACCTTTCTCTTGCTATCTTGGTACTTAAAACCTCAACGCCATCTTTTCTTGTGTCACTTTGAATGACAGAGTAATCCAGTTGAAAATAAGTTCCAGATCTTGAATTCTCTTCATAGTCTATCCCAACTTCAAGCGCCTTTTTTTTGATTTCTTCATCAAGCTCTGCTATGCTGCTTACCTTTACATGCTCCTTAGCATCAGTTGAATATTTTTGTAGTTCAAGAGATGATCCATATGGTGCTTCCTTTTGAAGAGCCTTTTTTGCCTTTTTGGTTCTTAGATCTGCCATTTTATGCCTCCTTTAGATTCTCTATTGCTCCAAGATAGCCTTTATCCTCTATTTCCTCAAGTATCTCATGTGGATCTCCGCTATAGATTATTCTACCTTTGTACATGACATGACCAAGGTCTGGATCCACATGTCTTAACACATGCCTTTGGTGGGATATAATAAGTGCAGAGCATCCATTTGAAGTAGCTTCTTTTATAACATCGCCTACAATTTTTAATGATTCAATATCTACCCCAGAATCAGGTTCATCCAAAATCATAAGTTTTGGATTAAGTGCAAGAACTTGTGCTAACTCTGCCCTTTTTTTCTCACCACCTGAGAACCCCACATTGACTTCCCGATTTGCAAATTCTTCTTTAAGTTTCATCTTCTCTATGAGTTTTATAGGATCTGCTTCCTCTCCAACAATCTTCTTACTTGAAATTTTTATTAGTTCTCCAAGTTTTAAGCCATGAACAGGGGGTGGAATCTGGAAGGCAAGTACGATTCCCCGCTTTACTCTTTCGTATATTGGCAGATTGGTTATATTTTCACCATAAAACTTAATAAATCCGCTTTTAACTTTATAATTTGGGAGTCCCATAAGCGTGCTTGCAAAAACAGATTTTCCTGAACCGTTTGGACCAAAAAGCACATGCATTTTTTGATTTTTTATGTTAAGATCAACTCCATTTAGTATGTTCTTGCCTCCAACTGCAACACGTAATCCCTTAACTTCCAACATGATACCGTCTCCTACAACCTTTTGGAAAAAGGTTGATCAAAAAGGCAGCTTTCAACTTCCTGTATTTTGTGAACTTTTCCTAAAAGTTCCTTGATGAATGCCGAAGCATCGCTCCAGCAAACTTGCTAATGTAATTTTGCAAATGACTTTTTTTAAAGTTTCAATAACTTTAAAAAAATATTACCAAGTTCTATTCTGTATCAACTCCAAAAGCAACTCAAGTCCTTGATGGATACCCGTACCGTCCTTTGCAACGGTTGGGATGATAGGAACCCCGGGTACTACATCTTCAATATCAAAATCCTCTCTTTTTAAATCCTGTTTGTTGGCAAATATCACATAAGGGATACGATTTTCATTTAGATTTTTTATTATTTCAGCATCTGTATTTGTAGGTCCCTTTGTACTATCAACGACGACGATAGCGCCATTTAAACCTTTTGATAAAATCTCGCGCATGAATTTAAATCTCTCTTGACCAGGGGATCCAAAGATGTGAATCTTCATGCCATCGAGGATCGTATTTCCATAATCAAGTGCAATTGTCGTTCCGTTGTACTCAACCTTTGTTGTCCTTTTGCATATCTTCTCCAAGGTAGTTGTTTTTCCAGAGTGATATGCCCCTAAGATCACAATTTTAAGTTCTCTTTTCATGTTTTCACAATCCTACATCCTAATCTTTCCATAACCTCTGGGAAATTTGGAAATGACACTTCAAATACCTCTGCGTTTTTTATTATAACACCAACCTTTAATCCAACAATAGAAAGTGACATAACAAGACGATGATCCATATGGGAATCAACAATGCCGCTTTTTGCCCCACCTTTGATGACAAGTCCATCTTTTTTTTCTTTTACCGAAACACCCAACTTTGAAAGCTCAAGAGAACATGTATGAATCCTATCTGTTTCCTTATAACGGGCGTGCTCTACACCACTTATTTTTGTTATGCCTTCTGAGACGGCACCAAGGGCAGCAACAGTTGGCAGAAGATCTGGAGCATCTCCTAAATCTATGTCGATCCCGTGAAGTTTTCCATGACCACGTATTATAACTTCATCTTTTTTAACTTTAACCTCAGCACCCATCATTCTGATGATATCCAGTATCAGTTTATCTCCTTGTTTTGAATCAGAAAAGAGATTTTTAATTTTAATTTCTGATTCAAGCAACGCTGCAGCAGCTATTACATAAGAAGCTGAAGAATAATCTCCTTCAATTGTATATTCTGTGCCTTTGTAATTTTGAGGATCTATATGAAACAAACTTTTAGAAAAAGTTTGATCAAAAGTTACACTAATTCCAAATCTTCCCATAACATCAACTGTCATATCAACATAGGGTTTTGATATAAAATCGCCCGTAACATGAATATCCACCGGTTTTCTTGCATAGGGTGACGCTATAAGCATGGAAGATATAAACTGGGAGCTTATATCTCCTCTTATTTCTGTTTTTCCCCCATTAAAACCTCCCTTCACAACTACAGGAGGCATTCCATTTTCTCTTGTTGAGAATGCAAGAACTCCAAGATCCTGAAGAGAATCCAACAGAGGTTGCATTGGTCTTTTTCTTATGGATTCATCACCAGTTAAAACAACGTAATTTGGGGCAAGCGCTGCTACACTGGTCATTATCCTTATGGTGGTACCAGAATTTCTAACATCCACTACATCATCTGGAGTTTTAAGCCTACCACAGGTTCCATGGACAATGCACTCATCCTCATTAGTCTTAATATCACAACCAAATGCTTTGCATGCGTCCAAAGTAGCAAGGGTATCCTCAGAATAGAGCGGATTTTTAAGTTTTGATTCTCCATCTGCTAAGGATGATATTATAACAGCCCTGTGAGTGTAACTTTTTGAAGGAGGTGCCTTTATAACTCCCTCAATTGCATCTGTCTTTTGTACTTTAAGTTCCATTAGATCACTATCTCCAAAATAACATCTATGTCAGTTGCATGTAGAATCTCAACTTTTTTGCCAGTTTTGCCCACAGTCTCCTTTTTTGCCTTGATATGTTCTCTGGTTAGCTTGCAACCTGAAATTACAATTTCACCAGTTTTGTCTAAGAATTCTACGATTTTTTGAGGATCCTCTGATTTTAAATATTCAAGGATCTTTGGGGCATCTGCTCTAAATTCAGGCCCTATTTTTGCCATTTTTGGGATTATTTTGGTTATCTTTTCTTTGACATCTGGTTTTCCAATTTTAACTTTAAGGTCAGCTATTCTCATTGTACCTTTTATATCTTCTATCAGAGTTTTTATCTTATCATACAAATCTGGATTTGTTGTGTAGATATTTGTAGATTCTATCTTAGTATTAAGGGGCATTTTATGGGATGCTTTAAATCTTCTAAGTTCACCTATGATTCCAATTCCAATTTCCCCAATTTTCTCAGCTTCAGCGTCAATTAATTCGAGATGAGGTTCTGGCCACGAGGATGTATGGATGGAT
>CAZLGO010000078.1:0-7616 GCA_964559295.1 uncultured Methanobacteriaceae archaeon | reverse complement strand
AATTTTTGTGAACTTTTCCTAAAAGTTCAAATACAGACTTTTGATGCTTGAAGAGTTTGATAAGGATAAATATCACAGGAGAAGTTTAGTTGAAACCGTTATCTCGGTGGAGAAAAGAGTGTTTTGAGATATCAATCACAGCAGAACTGATAGGTTGAGGAACAAGGAGAGCAAGTTGAGGAACGTCTGCTACAACATACACAGGTCTGTTAGAGCATTTATCTTATAAATTGTAAAGGGTTTCTACAGAGCTTAAAAAATAAGATCAAGAAGTTCTAAATCAATATCAAAAATACAAATCTTGGTTTTCTCACTCAGTTTTATCAACAAAAGCGGTTTATGTACATCTGGCAAAAGATGATATATCAGATATAAGTTTTTTGCCAGAAGTTTTTATAAGCCTTTCTTTTTTTGATATAAAGCATTGATAAGTTTTTATGGAAAAGGCCATGTCCTTGTTAGAAAGGGATTTAAAGGCTTGTTTATGGTGCTTGGTCTAAAGTTGCTATCTGATTCAAAATATTTAGGAATTGGCCTATAGATTGTACCATTTCGAAGACTTTATGATCCGAGTCATTATAAATTGACACTATTCATCTACATCCATAATTTCGCTTTTTTAAATCTAAATATAAGCTTTTCTACTCGATCGAAATGGCAAAAAATAAATACACGTCTCAACAAAATCTAAATTAAATGGTCTAAATGGACTATTTGGTTTGTGAAAAGTGTGCTGGGTACTATGAACTCCAAAAAGGAGAATCTCCAGAGGATTTTGAAAGTTGTCAATGTGGTGGCAAATTAAAATATGTCTCCAGGGTACATGATGAGCAAATAAGCCATGGAAACTCGGAGGATACTGTGGGCAATATAAAAGATGATATAGAAATGATAGCAAAAGAGGTATATGAAAATCTCGGTGCAGGTCATCAAGAAGCAATATATCGTGAAGCAATGTGCATGGAATTGCAGGAAATGGATTACATAGTAAAAACAGAAATGCCCATAAGTATCAAATATACAACCATGAAGGGTAAAGAGATAATCATCGGGGCAGGAAGAGCAGATTTATATGTTGAAAAAGAAGGTAAAAAATTGGTTATTGAACTCAAAGCAGTTTCCCCACTCAACAGAAAATCAAATAAGAAGGAAATGAAAGAATATGCTCAACTTCGAAAGTATCTTTCTGCACTTGGTGGAGGAAGTGGAGTCTTAATCAATTTTCCTTTCCCACCTAAAGAAGCACCAGAGATTTTTTGGAACGAATTAAAAACCATTAGATCAGGTATTAAAGTATAGCTTCCTGGAAAGTAATCAATTTTGCTCCTAATTGTAATTAAATTATTGGGTTTTGTATAAATTCTTTTGCTTTGGAAATGATTTATTTTTTGATAAAGCTACTTTATTAAACAAGACTTTATTTAAACAAGTTACTTGAGAATCAGTTTTTACTATCTGTATTAATATTAATTGGATGAGCAGAGATGTGTGGATTATGATCATATCAACATACAAATGCAAAGGGCTTTATTTTGCTGTTGGGATCTCAAAATCAGATGGAAGGATATTAAAAAGCAGCTTACCTCGATCAAAAAAGCAAGATGCAATAGATGAGGCTTCAGATTTTCCCTTTGAAATATCAAGCAGATACGAAAAAATCGCAAAGGATGTTTGCAAGGCTTATTATGGAAAGCAGATTAAATTTAATGTGAGTATCTACAACAAAACGCCATTTGAGACAGAAGTTCTTTTAAAGGTTATGGAAGTTCCCTATGGTAAAGTCACAACCTACAAGAATCTTGCTGAGAGTCTTGGAACTAAAGCATACAGAGCGATTGGCACGGTACTTAATAAAAATCCTCTACCCATAGTTATTCCATGCCACAGGGTTATAAAATCTGATCTGAGTTTGGGTGGCTATAGGGGAGGAATCAGGATGAAAAAAGAAATGCTTGAGAAGGAAGGGGTCCCTGTTGTGGGAAATATGATTCATCCAGTGTACATACACAGCTTTAAATGATTACGGCATCTTTCGATATGCCTTCACAGCCTCGTTTAGGATGTCCACAAAGGATACTTCTTTTTTGAGTTCTTCGAGATCTTCAATTGAAAAGACTTTAAGAACGTTATCCTTACAAGCCTCAACACAAGCAGGTATTATTCTGTCAGAATCCATACATAGGGTGCATTTTTGTACTGCTTTTCCTTCTTCATCAACCACAACAACGCCTATTGGACATGCTATCATGCAGAGTCGACACAATATACATCTTTCCTGATCCACGACCAATGTTCCATCTTCTTCTTTTATAGCACCAACAGGACATATTCGCTTGCAGGGTGCTTTTTCAGGGTGGCACTGCAGACAAAATATTGGAATTGTTTTGGTTTTTTTTGCTCTTGCTATTCCATACTCCTTTTTGCATGCGTTTATACAATCATGACATTCTGTACACATTTTTGGATCTATTACCATCAGCGTCTTCATGGAATCACCATTTTTCTGCTAAAAAGTCTGGTACGCCAGATGAGTCCCTTGGACCTACTAAAACTTCCCACCCACTTTCATCTTCAATTTCACCGCTTACAGGAGCTGCAAGCCCTGGTATTATAAGTTTTTTGTGCGCTATTTTATCTTCGATACCACATTCTTTTATAAGATCTGCCACAGCCTTACCATTTAGCTGACCACCTGCTACCGAGACATCTACAGCTCTTCCACCTGTATCAAGAACAATAAGATAGCAGTTGGCTTTTCCAGATTTTAGATCTCCCTCTACAGTGTAATACGTGAGAGCGAAGTTTGTGGTCATTACGACTGGTGAATTTTTATCGAGTTCTCCAAATTCATATATTCCAGAATCAACAGCCTGAGGTTTTCTTGGATCTGTGTATACGCTCTGTCTTAAAGTCAAAATTGGAATTAGCTCCCATATCTCGGTTCCGTGCATTATTATAATGTCAGCGTATTTGTTCATGAGTGCGGCTGCAATTGTAGACTCCTTCATAGCTGTTTTGACGTAATCTTCCTCAGGATAAAGCCAAGAAATTGCAGGAACTCCCATAATCGGAAATCTGAAATCTTCATCGTTTTCTTCCACCGCAAGTCTTCTTATCATAATAAAATTATCGAGAGAATCTCCAATGCCTTCACCTACAAATGTACCTGGATCCAGGACTATATCTTTTATTCCTTTTGATCTTAAGGTTCTTGAAAGTTCTTTCATCTTTTCAAGATCATCTGGGACAAATAGAGTAATGGGACAATTATACTCAAGTGCGAGGGATGCCATCTCCTCTATGTTGTTCTCTGTAGCAGAGTAAATAAGAGGACGTTTGTCTCCTACAACTTCAAGGGCAGCTTTCATAACATCTGGGTCAAATGAACACAATATAAGGGGAAGTTTAGAATTTTTAAGCTCATTGACAGTTTCTACGAACTTTTCCTTGTTACCTGACTTACATCTTACAGCTATCGCATCAAGGGTAAGTTTTTCTCCAGTCCGCTCAAATTCTGTGGTTTCTATAATCTTAATCCTCTTTTTAAGTTCTTCTTTGTCCAAATCATCACTTACATCTATTGCTATAGACGTGGGATTGTAATAGGTCAGTTCGTATCGATACAAAACTTCGTCTCCACCAATTGTTGCAGCAGTGTCTCCTAAACCGATGGTTATTTCTCTTACAGCAGGTGCTAAGATACTTTCAAGTTTTGCCCGTTCCTCATCTGTCATCTGCTGGCATAAACTGACATCTGCTTCCTTCTGGGAGAGTTTGGTGGCAAGTGCCATGCAGGATGCTTCTCCACACTTACCACAGTTTGATTTTGGAAGTAATCTATAAATATCCATCGCAGTAACACGCAATCTAAAACCTCCTTAGCTTTCAAGTTCCATTATCCATCCTGAAATATCTGGAATATCCATGCTCATGTATTCCGCTGTGAAGGTCTCACCAATTTCTTTTAGTATTTGCACCGAAAGCGGATGAAGCATCATAAAGATGTCAACACCACAAAGCATCATGGTAAGTCCTGTTATTATCTCCCATATCGGACCTCTGTATTCTGTAGGTCCCCATTCATCTTTTCTCATCCATGCTTCACGAGAACCCCATGCATTCGTTGTTCCTGATGACATTGGCATCCCGAGATCCTTATCTCCTTTTAAAGCTGCAAGTCTTGTTCTTGTTATAACATCAATTGAAAATTCTATCCCATAACCTAATGCACAGGTTGTAGGATCCATTACAATGTCCTCTGCTTTTAATCCTTCCTTCATAAGATATCTGTTTAAGGTCTTTTGCATGTTTACATCGGTTATAGCCCATGATAGTACAGCATGATTGTAATCCAATGCTGCCTTTGCTACCTTTCTGTAGTCCAAATCAAGGTTTGCTGATGCAAGAAGACATCTCTCTCCGTCTGCAGCCGAAGCTGCAGCTTCAAGTACTATGGGGTCTTTCTTCGGATCCCCTGAACCTCCAATTACAAGGGGCACATCTACAGCCTGAAGTACTTCCTCGATGTCAGATGCAGCTTCCTTTGGAGATTTGTCCATGACTTTAGGACCTGTACCAATAAGATGTATTGTTACCATATTTGCCCCAAAATCTTTAACAGCCTTTTTCGCCCAATCTCCAGGATGTTCCATCACATCCTCAAAATGCTCTCTTATAGGTCTTGGAAGCCCTGGCATTGGAATATCAAACACATCAAAGGTTACAACAGGAGGATTTGGCTGGGGTTCTTCAAACCTGTAAAGAGCTTTTTGACCTCCTAAATAAACAGGTTTTCTTGTGCCTGCTCCAAGCTGGACTTCCACAACTTCTCCTGGATACTCCCGAATAGGCGGTACAAATTCAGCAGCTTCTATTTTTGCTTCTTCTATTTTTTCAGCAACTTTTTGAACAAGAGGCATTAAATAGAGCTCCAATTCCTCAAAATCCATTCTAAAATTTTCTATCTCTACTGACTCGGTATCTTCAAGCATTTTAAGAAGTTTTGTTATTTCTTCCATAAACCCACATCCTCACTTAAATTTAAGATCTTTTCGGTGATTTTTAAGGTAGCTACAACTGAATCAGAATCCTTTGGAAGATCAATCAGCGGTTTTCCTTCCATATCATATTTAGTAACATTTTCATCCTCATGGATAATTCCTATAACTTCTAATCCCATCTCATTGATTTTTTTTAACAACTCACCTTCATTTTTTGGGATAACACGATTTAACACCAAAAATATTTTTTTGAATTTTATTTCAAGCTCATCTGCAAGTTCTTCTATTCTTTTGGCAGTCAATATGCTTTTTTTGGATGGATCTGTTACCACAAGCATGATATCAACATTTTGGGTTGTTCTTCTGCTTAGATGTTCAAGTCCTGCTTCTGTATCAATCACTATCATCTCATAATTGGAAGATAGAGTTTCTATGATCTTTCTAAGCATTGTATTTACAGCGCAATAGCAACCGCTTCCTTCGGGTCTTCCCATGACAAGAAGATCGAATTTTGGTGTCTCAACAATAGACCTTATGATCTTATATTCCAGCAAACTCCATTTATCCATTCCAGGAGTTATATCCTCATCTTTTATGCTTTGTTTAAGTTCTTCCCTGATATCGCCTACAGTCCTCTCAACATCTACTCCAAGAGCTTCTGGTAGATTTGAATCGGGATCCGCATCTATTGCAAGTATTTCTTTACCCTTATTAGATAAACTTCGTATTATAAGCGATGAAACCAGGGTTTTCCCTGTTCCTCCCTTTCCACTTACTGCTATTATCATATTTACTTTTTCTTGATTATCACTTTTTCAGCGTAGATCTTCGCATTCTTAAGAATTATTCTGATCCCACCAGCTGCAGGCATAGAGACTTCTGGTGCAAAGGCAACTGGTGCCATCGGTACTTCAGCTTCTTCTTCTTCAGGTACTTCTTCAACCTCGACTTTTTCGATCTTTGCTTCTTTTACTCTTTCCATGATTGGATGCCCAGCCTCCCGTAAGAACTTTCTAAGCTCTTTTATACTTGTTGCGTCCTCTTCTGTTGGAATCTTATCACGAAGCTCTTCTGGAATAGATTCCATGACTCTTTCCTTTACTTCCTTTGGAAGCCAAATTATTCTCTCATAACCGCCATCTGCCTGCAGAAACTTTGGAGATCTCATATATTCAATACATAATCCTGTAAATCCTTCAACTTGCTTTCCACCGGAACATTGACCTGCCATGGCTGAGAATGGGATACCAAGAGGAGTTTCGCCCCTAAAATCACGGTGTACAATTCCAATTCCATCTAACTCCGGAATATAAAATGCAACTGCTTCAAAGCATCCGCATGATGTGTGTGGATGTTCAAATACACTGTGAAGGTATATTCTATCAACAGTACCTTGTGATTTTTCGACCACAGTACTGTTTACGTTATCATATTCACCTCTTACATCATCAATAAGATTTCCTTTCCCTATTTCGAATATTGGACCTTCTGGGTCTATTTTTGCGGCGGCTCTACAATCAAACCAGTTTATAGCACCGCAGAGCGCAGGTCGATCTGGTGTTATTACACATACGTGGGTTGGAGCAAATGATTGACACATAACACAACCATAGAATTCATCAACATCCTCTTCACTTAGCTCTCTTGCCCTTGCGTCCCTCTTCTCATACTGAATTTTGGCTTTTTTGAGAAATTCTTCTACTTTATCCTCATCAGTGAATAAGGTAATGCCTATGGATTCTATTATTGGAAAATCTTCCTTAAATAAAATCGAAAGTGCTTTTGCCAGATGTTCAAGCTTGAAACCTGCATCATGCGCTTCTTTGCTTACCCTGCACCATATCTGATCCCGCTGGTTCAGGTGCATAAATCCTTTAACATAATTGCAAAGCTCATGTATTCTCCGCTCAAGTACACCTTCTATTTCTTTTTCGAGAGTCTCTCCCTGTACCTGTACAAAAATACCAAAAGGATAGATCTCTCCTTCTTTCATATCTTCAAGTTCTGGACCTATGATTTCTATTTTTCCATCTTCAACATCTTCCTTAACTTGAACAAGTTCTGCTCCAATCGATTTCGGACCTGCAAGTTCAACAAACATGTTTGCTGATCTTATACGCTCCCCCTCATACATAGGACTAACATCAACCGGTATGTCTTCAAACATAAAATTCCTCCATCAATCTTTTTTCATCTGCTCAAGATACCTGATCCATTCATCATCATTCATGTTTGGAAATGATGCATCTGCATTTGAATGAAAGTATTTACAGAGTGTTAGTGTTTTGATGTGCGGTGCAAAGTGTTTTAAGGTGGATAGCCCTTGCGAGGCTATATAATATACTACTCCAATGAAAAGAACCAAATCATGCTGACCTTCTTTTTTTGCGCCTTCCCATTTTGGATCTTTAAGGAGATTTACAATCTCTACAACCCCATAATGTTTCGTTTCAATTCCCTTTTCCAAAAATGCCTTAAATGCACCACCTGTTGTTACAATGGGAAGATCCCATTTCTTTGCAATTTCAATGGCAAGAGCCATCATGGGCTCTTTTGTTGCAAGAGGTCCCAAGACAAATAAAGGTCTTTTTGCTTTTTTAAGCATCATTTTGGCCG
>CAZLGO010000077.1:0-7666 GCA_964559295.1 uncultured Methanobacteriaceae archaeon | reverse complement strand
AGAAGCACTGCGTATTTTAAACCTATCTATAAAAATAAAAAAGTGGTGGTGTGGAAAGCTACAATCTGTTGATGGTTTTGTTTCTTGCTGATTCTATGACATCACTTGTGTTTCCTGCCACTGATTTTGACATGCCATATAAGTAAGTCCCTGCCACAATGACGAGTACAAGTAGCGCTCCAACTATCAAAATCATCTCGGCACTTATCTGGGCTTTTTCATCAACCATCATCAGCTTCCACAAAAATTGTTATTTTCTATCTAATTGCCGCTGGTTACAGTGCTTCTTACATTCTCTATGTCTTGTGAAACGTCTAGATTTGTACCCCGGTTGATGTAGCTTCTGTAGATCACCAATGCAGCTATTGCAATTACGATCACACCACCAAACAGCAAGATATATTCAGCTGCACCTTGTCCACCTTCGTCTTTTAGGAATTTCATTTTCGATCCTCCTGTTGTTATAGTTACATATGTCTTTTTTTTATTTTTATATATAAATCTTGTCATCTCTGTTCATTTTACCAAAATAACGAATAACTAAATGATTTATATTTTAGAATTCCAATCATATAAACTTTGGTAAAATTTTCGGTTATCACCCCCTATCTTCTAATCAGCATTTGCTTTGTCTGTATGTATTCAAATTGTCACAATGATATCAATTTTTATATGATTTTATGTGTATATTATCACATATCAAAAAAACGGTGAAATTGCGTGCCAAAAAGTCTTAATTTAGGAGAATTGATTTTAAAAATACTCAAAAAAAATGAACTATCAAAAAAGAAAATCTCAAAAGAACTTAGAAAAAAATTAGATAGAAAAATATCAGATAAAACTATTAATGAAACTTTAATGAGACTTTTAGCTGAAGGAAAGATATGCATAACTGGTTATGATTTTGATGTCTATAAAGGGACAAGAAGAATACAATCCATAAGATCTGATGGTCTTATTTTTGCTCTGGTAAAAACAGATCCCATCAAAATAAATATCTTGATAAAGCAATTAGAAAGTGATAACCCAGAAGAAGTAAAAGAAGCTCTTTATAGATTGAAGGGGATTTTTAGAGGAAAAATGGAGGAAGTCAGAGACTTAAACATACAAGATGTAAATGCTCTTTTCAACCAGATCATATTTTACATCAACTCTCAAAGAGAGGACCAAAAAAAAATCTTGATGCACAAGTTTGCCTGGAGTTTGAGCAATGAGAAGGGATCAGTTGAGTTATTTAGACATCTTATAACTCATATTGATTTTCAAAAACAGCTAAAGGCAAGAGGTTTCTAACAAGGAGGTTTTATTGATCATGAAAGCGCTACTATTCCCGTGTGGTATTGGCATGGGGCATGCTTCAAGATGCATCGCCTTGGCAGAAAAACTTAAAAAGCGAGGTTTTAATGTTGCCTTTGCAAGTTATGGTCCTGCCTACGAAATACTATCAAAAAACTACAAGACGGCTAAACTACCAGATATAAGGTTTTATGGAAAAGAAGGAGAACTTGATATAAAATATACAGTACGAAAATCCATAGACGCTCCATTTATTTTCCTTAAAAGCATATATCATGAATCGAGAATCATAAAAGAATTTAAACCAGACATTGTTATAGCAGATTCTCATTTTTCAGTACCCATAACGTGCAAAGTTCTTGGAATACCTTGTATTATGATAACAAACGAGTTGTCACTTGATTTTTCGAGGCTTTATCCTGATGAGAAGACGATCGCATACCTTGAAAGCGGGCTTAAGAAATTTATTCAGGATGTTTGTACCCTTTGTAAAGCGGTTATAATCCCGGATATTGAGGGTTCTCTTGAGATACCTCCTAAATTGAGAAAGATTGCAGTATTTACAGGACCTTTTCTTAAGAGAAATCCAGAAGATCTCCCAAGCAAAGAAGAGCTTAGAGAAAAATATGGCTTAGAAGGAAAAATAGTTCTCGTTACGGTTGGAGGAAGTGAATTTGGAAAACGATTACTTAGCTTGATCTACGATGCATCAGAGATGATAAGGTGTGATAAAATAATAACGATAACAGGTCCTCAGATACCCCCTGATTTTATACCTGATTCAGATAAAATTATAAAAAAGAAGTTTTTAGAGAACATAACAGAATGGATGAAGCTTTCTGACCTCATAATAAGCCTTGCTGGACACACCACCACCATGGAGATAGCATCGCTCGGTATCCCAAACATCCTTATTCCCATAGATAATCATCCAGAACAACTAAGAAACGCTTTAAATATGCAAAAACTTGGAATATCCATTGTAAAAAGGATAAAAAAATTAAATCCAGAAGAACTTGCAAAAAATATAAATAATGTCCTGTATGATAGTGACTTAAGAAGAAAAGTAAAAATCGCAGGATCCCAGTTTTCAAATTACAATGGGACAGAAGATGCAGTAGAGATCATACTAAAACATGCAAAAAGTGAAAGTAACCCTTAAATTTATAAAGGAAAGATGATATAAATTAAAAAAACATAAACAAGGAGAGATATTAATGATCAATTTAATCATTACTCTTGTTGGGATATTGCTACTTATCTTTGGGTTTTATTTTATGTATTTAGGATTTTTAATTCCACCAAATCCCATATTTTTCTTTTTAGGGTTGTTTTTCGCTGTTATTGGGGTTATTTTACTTATTTTATTTGGTACTAAGGTGGAATTAAAACCATCTGTCCCTAAAGTGGATATGGGCAAAAGGAAAACGGCCATTTCAAAAAGTATGGATAGTATCAGAAAAGCTAAGGCACCTAAAATAAAGCCTAAAAATGAAAAAAAACAAAAAACACCTGTAACGAAAGAAAAAACAGAAATTGCAGTAACAAAAGAAAAAAAAGAAGAAAAAGAAAAACCAGAAACTGCAACAGTAGCAAAAGAGGAGCCTATTGAAATTATAGAAATTACTGAAAAATCCAAGGGCGTCTTGGAGGATGAGAAGCAAGAAGAACCAAAGGAAAAACTAAAACCAGAAATCGAAACGGTGTCAGAAGAAAAAACGATCTCTCCAGTTGAAATAGATGAAAAAATAAAAGCCATAAGAACCTCGGAAAAATCCAGAGACGAAGTTGTAAAAACTAGACTAAATAGATTAAAAGAAGATCATGAAAAAAGCATTGAAGATATAGAGAACCTCATTGAAGAGAGAATGGCGACATTCAGGGGAGCTGTAGATAAGATAAAATCAGAATCCAAACAACCAGATATAATATGGTCATTTGATGCTGAGGATGTACAAAGAACAATGACGGATATAATTCTAAAAGCAGAGAACAAAATATTGATGATGTATCCATGGGTAAGGAACATGGATGTAGCCATCCTAAAGAAAATTATGGAGACAAGAGGCAGAATGATCATACAAGAGGCTAGTTTGGATGATGATGCGTCTGTTGAACTTATAAAGATTCTAATGGATAATAATGTTAAGATAAGAACAATGCCTCATGTTCACACCGTAACCGTTGTTTCTGATGAAAACGGATTGATAATCTCAACAGATCCCATATACGAGAGCTTTGAGGTAGGGATGATATACAAAGACCGAAGATCCATTGGAGAGATTGAAAGATTATTTGAGGAGGCATGGGATCTTTCAGAGGACGTATCACTGGAGGAGGGCTTGTGAAATTAAGATGGTTTGGACATTCTGCATTTGAGATAAGATCCCGTGAGAATCTAAAGATCTTAATAGACCCGTTCATAAGCAACAATCCACTATCTCCAGTGAAGGTTGAGGAGCTTGATGCAGATATCATATGTGTAACACACGGACACGCTGACCATTTTGGCGATACCATGGAGATAGCAAATAGAACAGGGGCAGTTATAGTTGGGAATCATGAACATTCTGTATATCTTGCAAGACAAGGTTTTGATACTGAGGGTATGAATATAGGAGGTTCCATAGAGCTTCATAACATCAAAATAACCATGGTGGAAGCAAAGCATTCTTCTGATATGGATTTTATAGAGGAAATTGGCGCTGGAGGAAGTGCATGTGGGTATATAATCCAACTTGAAAATGGCAGGAAAATCTACCATACAGGAGATACAGGCATTTTCAGTGACATGCGTGATGTAATAGGTGCTATCTACAAACCAGATATTGCTTTGATTCCAATAGGAGACAGATACACCATGGGTCCTGTGGAAGCTGCAATTGCTTCCCAATGGATTAATCCAGAGCTTGTGATCCCCATGCATTATAACACTTTCCCTGTAATACAACAAAATCCAGGAGAATTTGCCGAGAGGGTAGAATCATCCACAGGAATAAAGGTAATCATTCTTGAACCTGGCCAAATATATGAGGAGTGATAAAATGCGTAAGAAAATGCGTAATATCTTCGAGAGATTTTTCCATAAGTTGTTCGGAAGAAATAAAAAGGTTCGAATAGGATTTTATGGCCATCCAAATTCTGGAAAAACCACATTAGCAAACAAGATCACAAGCGACTGGATAGGAAAACCAATTGGATTGGTATCTGATATCCCACATGAGACACGGAAGGTTTACAAACAAGAGCATGTAAACATCAGCCACAATGGCGTTGAACTTGATATCGATATAATAGATACACCTGGAATAGCAACCAAAGTTGATTATACGAATTTCTTAAGATACGGTCTTTCGGAAAGAGAAGCAAAAGAACGAGCAAAAGAGGCAACAAAAGGGATAATAGAAGCTATAAAATGGTTAGACGATGTAACTGGTGTTCTTTTGGTTATAGACGCCACAAAAGATCCACTTACCCAGGCAAACATCACTACAATAGGGAATCTGGAAGCAAGAGGTATTCCATTCGTGATCGTTGCCAACAAAATAGATATTCCTGAGGCTTCTCCAGAAAGAATAGCTGCAGTGTTTCCCCAACATACGGTGGTGCCGATATCTGCACTACATGGTGAAAACATAGAGGATCTTTACAGATCCATGGTCAAAAAGTTCCACTAAGATTGGAGGTCTTAAAATGAATAATTTGAAAATGGATTTTCTATCTTCAGAGGCTCTGATATCCCAAACAAGCATGGAGAAAATAGCAATGATCATTGATAAGGTAAAAAATGGAGACATAGTAGTTATAGAAGGAGGATTGAGTCCTACAGAAGAAGCAGAACTTATAGAAACTACCATGAGGGAAATAGACATTGAAAAATTTGTAGGGATTGATGTATACACCCTCGAGAAAAATAAAAAAAGATTTTTTGGAATTTCAAATAAAAAAACAGTGGGACTGACTGTAATAGGACCTGCAAATCTCATGAAGGCTGTCAAGCGAAAATCAAACTTCCTCTCAATGGTAGCAGATATCGGTGATTCTGGTGCATCGGTGCATTAAGTGTGGTGCAGAATTTGGTAAAGCTTCAGAAGATATTCTGCGAGGGTGTCCAAACTGCGGTGGTAAATTCTTTGAATATCACAACGAAACTAAGATAAAAAAAATTAAAGAAGAACCTATAGAAACCATTATGGTAAGAAGACCGGGAGTCTATGAGGTTAATTTGTCTCCGCTTCTGGAGAAGGATTCTATAATTGTATCTGATGAAGAAGGAAAATATCTGATTGATATAAATTTTCTCTTCAAAAAACCTAAAAAGAAAAAATACTAAAGATCAACCAAATCACATTTTCCAGGTGGTAGAACCCTTATTACATCTTCAAGGGTGAATTTTCTGTTGATTTTTCTTAATATTTCTTTTGCTAAAATTTCTTTTTTTGTATAGCCTGGTTTTATAACGACATAATTGGAGGAATGCTTCTTTACCGCATCTTTTGGACCAGCCATTATTCGCTCTCCCTTGTAATCCACTATACCAACTGCAACCAGAAGCGGCACCCCCCTTAGGTAGTTTCTCTTACCACGTATTATGAAAGCTCCTTTTGCAACAAACTCCCCATGTTCTGGGGTTTTTGAGACCTGTTCTGGGTAAACCCAATACACATCTTGGGATCCAAAGCCCTTTGTCCATGCGCTTGAGAAGGAGGCTGCAAATGAAGCTGCCTCCCAGATTGTAGTTTCTGGAATTTCTTTATTTTGACTTTTTATCACAACAGAAGGTGCCCCGTGAATATCGCAGTGAAGATAAATGTCTTTTTTTTCCATATATTTTTTTACAATCATCTCGTTGGTTGTAGCATCTCTTCCACCAATCACTAAAAACCCATCAGAGGATAAAAACCACCTTAGCTTCTCAAACCATTTAAGCTCTTTTTTTATTCTCCGCTGTGGTATCTTTAGTTGAGTCATTGCTATTTCTTTTTCTTTTTTGATCTTATCAATTTCGTTTTTTGTTTTTTCGATGGCTATTTTAGCACCTTTTATTTTCCTTTTAGCTTTTTTTGATTTGTTATAATAGATTTCGGCATTTTCAGGAATGCTTAATGATAAATCTATTTTTATTAACTCCCCATCTATGTTTAGGATTAGATTACCCATCTTGTCGATGGATTCTATGATCCCAACTCCAGCCAATCCTTGCTTTTTAGCAATTTTAATTCTTGAAATTACCTCATCCCACGAATATCTTTTTCTGGCATCTTCTATGGTATCTACAATGTTTTGGATCTTTTGGTAGTTGGAATACAAAATGTCTCCCTTTTTTTTAGAATTTTTGACGGTTTTTTTAAAGTTATTGAGTGTATTTTCCTGTATTTTAAGCCTTTTTTTGAGTTTTTTTATCTGGGCTTCCCATAGATCCTCTTGAGCTTTTTTTATTTCCTCTCTTATCTTAGCACTATAAAACTCATCTGCAGCTTCATTGAAACTTTCAAATTTCTTTTTTTTGTATCCCTCATAGATTTTGAGATCGAGGGGTAAAACATCTTCTTTGCCATCTGATACTATCTGTGGGCTAAACTCAAAATTTCGTAATGGTTCAAAAAGTTCGTACATTGCATTGTAGATAGAATTTAACTCTTCTTGAGAAAGTTCTGCTGCAGGTTTGTCCTTTTGGATATTAGCTCTCAATAGAACCTCTTCTGCATAAATTCCACCCAAACCGCCTCTAGCAAGGGTTCTTATAACATCTATCTTGGACTTGGAAAATAGATGGGAAAGATCATCCTTCTCCACTTCAAGCGGATCTATTCCTTTTTTTGGTGGATATCTATACACTTCTTTGGCTGATATTCTCCGACCACTCCAAAGTTGACGTTTAAGTGGCAGCACGATCCTTCCATCTTCATCCAAAAGTATTATATTGCCTTGGGCAAAAAGTTCTATAATCAGCAAGTACCTATGTTCCTTGAGAACATGAAGTTCAATGATTCTGTCGAAATTGTGTTGGACAACATCCTGAACGATACCTCCCTTTAAATATTTACGAAGAAGCATTGGAAACGATGGGGGTATTTTAGGATTTTTCAGAGGATATTTGGTTGCATGAACCCTTTTTCCTGCCTGAAAAACAATATCAACCCTTCCTATCCTTGGAACATGGAATCTTATCGAGATTGTATCTTTGGTGGGTTGGTATGCCTTATCGACTCTGGCATTCCTAAGTAGCTTTCTTAGCTCATGAGATATTGCAAAAACATCAACATTAGACATACCTTTCATTGAAACACCTTACAACCAACCTTTTAAAAAAAAGGTTGATCAAAGCTCTATTTGGGTGAAGCCTTTTTTAAAGGGTTCTTAGAAAAGG
>CAZLGO010000076.1:3076-7947 GCA_964559295.1 uncultured Methanobacteriaceae archaeon | reverse complement strand
AATTAAAGTCTAAAGCACCCCACATTAAAATCAATTAAGATCCCCAATTTTTTGGGCAAATTTAACAAGAAAATTGAAGTCAAAGGCTCTTTGAAAAAAGTAACATTTAAGTATGATCATGGAAAAAATTACTTCTGCCAAACTCGTGAAATAATGTAATAGGGATGTGAAAAACTATGGGTGAGGGAAAGAAATATGGAAGTTTAGTTTTTGTAGGTTGTATATTAGTATGTATGGGTATTGGACTAGCCTTCAACAGGCCAGATATAGGGGCAATTATCGGAGTTGGACTCGGATTTCTTTTAATGGCAATTGTTAATGCCAAAACCAGATAAAAACTGCAAACTGTCAATGGCCCCCCAATACAATTGTGATCATGATCATTAGTCGAGATCCCCAATTTTTTGATGTGCACATTTTCTAAGGAAAAATTTTCAAAAAAGGGGGAAATAATAAACATTCGCGAAACTACGACTATATTTGATGCATCTAAACACAGAAGTCTCAAATTGGTTGAAGGACATTTGTCAGATACATTTGAGGAATTTTCGAGCATGGGTTGATAAAAGAGGGGATCTACAAGAGAATAGAATTTGAAATTGAAAATGTTTTTAATATATGTGCTATCATAATTCTGACCTTGAACTTGAAATTCCCGCAGATAAGTTAACAAAAGGTTTTAGAAACATAATTACGCACAGATAATCTTGAAGAGGCTTTATATAAACAAATTCGATAGAAATCTCATATAGAGATACGAATCATCCATAAAGACCAATAGTTTAAGCAACATCTATCCACAAATGAAGGGAGCGATATACGTTCTTTTTATCCGGATCTTTATAAAGGAGAAATTCTAATTTTTGATCTTTACCTGTATTTGCTGCTGTAAATGTAAAAGGACTCTCCCACTTTCTATTATTTGCTAAAGTAACATCTCTCTTCTTAATAATCGTTCCATCATACTTAACCACGAGATGATACGAAGTAGTTTTGTATTCATGATTCACAATACCTATTATCACTTTCCCCTCTTCTCCCACTGTTAAATTGGTTGGATAATCGCTTGCCTTTCCTTTAGGACCAAGAATATAAAATTCCGTGAATTTCTCTCCCTGCTTTGGTTTGATTATAATATAGACGGTCATAGAGATTGCAAGAATGATTGAGATGATCAGGATAACCGATAGGATCCTATCAACCTTTGATTTCTTTTTAAATGATCTGCTTGCACTCCCTAGGAAATTCCCAAATCTAACCATGAATCTTTCTTTCGCAGGAAGTCTAACTCGCCTTAAATATGAAACTATGACTAAAGAGATTGTAAATATTGATAAGATTATGAGGATGGGGGTCAATTTAATTCCAAATTGAGTGTAATTTAAGATCAAGCCAAGCAAGGGTACAATCGCTATACTCAATCCAAAACTCAATGCAACACGTTCAATACCATCTAAATCGCCTTTTTTTGGGAAAAAGGTTGCTATTAAAGAATACCCTGGTAAAAAGAGTATTAGAAAAAGACCAAGGATGATCCTTATTGGAGTTTTATCCAATGGAGGAATTAGCACAAATATGATGCATAAAGCTGTAATTAAAAGCACAAGTGCAAGATCTCCTGGAAAGTATGGTTTTTCTCCAACTTTTGTTGGTTTTTTAAATCTTTCGTCTATAGATAATCTAATTCTTTTTATATACGCGATGAAGGTTGAAAATATCGTAAAAGTTGATATAATCATAAAAATGTTTGTAGATCGGATTCCCAAAGGAATGTACTTTGACGCCAGCCCAAGCAAAAGGACAATTATCATACTTACTATAAAGCTTAAAAAAAAACGTTTAAAACAGCCCAAATCATCTTTTTTTGGGAATAAGGCAGCTATTAGAGAATAACCAGGTAAAAAAAACAATAAAATAAGAGAAGGAATAATTCTTATGGGCGGTTTGTTTAGAGGTGAGACGAGGAGAAAAATCGTGCATAAAACTGTCAAGAAAACAACAAGTATAAGATCTTTTTGGAATAATTTTCTCATGTTATTGCTCCTTTATCTTTTAATGGTTAAAACTCTGATTTACATCACAAATGGTTCTATAGAATTTTTTATTTTGATGTGGAGATTAATCCCTTTAATAATAATCTTTATAAATTTATCTTTATTAATATGATCATGGCACCATTTCTTTTTCATGACAAAAAATGGACTCTCTAAGGACCGATGGTGAAAAAATGGATGAAGCTGAGGCTTTAAAAGCTTTTGACAGGGGACATGCATATTATAAGCAAAAAAGGCCAACGGAAGCACTATATCATTACAAAAAAGCTCTAAAATTATTTAGAAAAGTTGGAGATGCCGTAGGGGAAGCTGACACGCTCTTGGAGATGGGAAACATACATTTTAATTTGGATAATTTTGAAGTGGCACTTGATTACTATAATGAATCTGCAGATTTGTATAACAAAAAAAATGATCTTGTTGGAGAAGGATACGCACTTGTAGGATTAGGACTTGTCTCTGATAAATACAAAGAATATAAAAAGTCACGAGATTACTATGAAAAGTCCCTTAGAAAATTTCAACAAGCTGGAGACTATGAAAGGGAAGGGCTTGTTTTAAATCTCATAGCAAATACATATCTGCTTTCTGATGCCCTGAAGGATGCGATAGTATACTACAAAAGATCTTTAGAATTCTTTCGAAAGATTGGAGACAAAGAAAATGAAGCTAAGTTAATATCCAAAATAGAAGAGTGCGAAAGAATTATTTTTGAAAAACAGCGCCGTAAATCAACTAAAAAAGAAATAGCAGTCTCTATGTTATATCTTTTTGCCATTATTCTTGGGGAGGTTTTGACCACTTACTATAGTATGAGAGTGGGTTTGATAACGCATTGTCTTGTACTTTTTTTGTTGATAATACACTCATCCCTTTCATATAAAAACCGCAATTTTTCAAATCTCCTAACATCAATGATGATTCTACCGATGATTAGGATAGTCGGGCTTTCGATGCCGATTATGCAGATAAAACCTCTTTATTGGTTTTCTATAATTTCGATTCCCCTTTTTGCAGCAGCATTTATAATAATGAGAATTCAGGGAATTGACAGAAAAAAAGTTGGTTTGGTATTTGGCAATATTCAAGTTCAGCTTGTTATTGCATCTACTGGAATAATTCTTGGGTTTTTGGAATATTTTATATTAAAACCAAAGCCTCTTATATCTTCTTTCAGTCTTGAACCTCTTCTTTTGGCAAGCGCCCTGCTTATAATATCCACAGGATTAGCCGAAGAACTGTTATTTAGAGGTATACTTCAGAGGAATGCAGAAAAGGTATTTGGAATGGGTTTTGGGCTGTTATATACTTCTTTACTTTTTACAAGTCTTCACATCGGATGGAAGTCCCATCTTGACTGGATATTTGTCTTTGGGGTTGCGATGTTTTATGGATATTCCTTCCAAAAAACAAGAAGTTTATTTGGAATCACATTATCCCACGGCTTATCTAACATCTTTTTATTTTTAATTGTTCCATTTATTTTTTAAAATTTCTCTTAAATATTCCCTTAATTCATCCCCAACCTCTTCATTTTCAAGTGCAAGTTCAACAGAACTTTTAAGCCAGTCCACCTTATTCCCAATGTCATGGACCCTACCTTCAAATATAAAACCATAAATCTCTTCAAGAAATCTCATAGCATCTGTAAGCTGGATTTCACCTCCAACACCAGGGGGAGTTTCCCTAATACAATCAAATATCTCAGGAGCTAATATATACCTTCCAATTATTCCTAAGTTTGATGGTGCCTCATGGATCTTTGGCTTTTCCACCAGATCCTCGATCTTATATAAAAAATCAGTGATTTTAGTACCCTTTATTATCCCGTACCTTTCTATCCTTTCTTCGTCAATCTCTTCTATTGCAATTGTAGAGGATCCATGCTCATGAAAAACATCCATGAGCTGCTTTATGCACGGTATCTTTGACCTTGTTATGGTGTCCCCTAAAAGAACTGCAAATGGTTCGCCATCAATATGTTTTCTTGCACAATATATGGCATCTCCCAATCCTCTTTGTTCTTTCTGTCTTACATAATAAATATCTGCCATCTCGGAGATATTTTCTACTTCATTAAGATAGTCTATCTTCCCATTTTCTCGTAAGAAATGCTCTAACTCAAAGGATCTATCGAAGTGATCCTCTATTGATCTTTTTCCCTTTCCTGTAATTATGAGAATATCATCAATTCCAGACGCCACCGCTTCTTCCACAACATATTGTATGGTGGGTTTATCAAATACAGGGAGCATCTCCTTCGGTTGCGCCTTTGTAGCAGGCAAAAACCTTGTACCAAATCCTGCAGCAGGTATTACAGCTTTCATGTATCCACCTACATGTAAAATGTTTTTTTTACTTTTTTAATGTTTTGTGAATATTTTTGACCGTGAGGATAATATATGTAGTCTGCCAATATGGCTGTTCTATTGCTCTTATCACGAATGATTCTGAATGCTCCTTCCCAGTCTGTTGCAGCACCTATTATCTTAAAATCCCCTTTGAAAGTTATACCGTCATTTGAGAAATCTCCACGACCATTCCAGGCTGCACAACTCATATTAAAGTTGCCTGAAAACTTTGATCCAAACATTGCTCTTTTTAAATCGCCAGAAAGGAGTGCAAGAATGGTTTTGTAGGTAACATCAATATTTTCAATTTTTCCGTTGCCTATAAGCCCTTCCTTTGTATAACAGATCTCATGTTCATATCTTTCAGCGCCAGGTAATACTATATGGAAGTTGAAATCGCGGCCTTTTCCATAAATCCTATAGTATCCACCAAGAGAACCTTCACTTGGGGAATTGGGAGGTATCC
>CAZLGO010000076.1:1447-3066 GCA_964559295.1 uncultured Methanobacteriaceae archaeon | reverse complement strand
GATGTATAATTATAGGTTATTTGATCAAATAAGAATTCTTCTAAATCGCTTCCTGCAACAATAACTATTAAAAATCCAGAAATAATAATAAATGCAAGTAAAATTAGTATTATGTTCTTTTTAGTCATGTTATCATTTTGTTTAGTTTTATAAAAAAAAAGAAAAAGGGAGTTTTATGTTTTCAATTTATACTGGGTGTTCTGCCATTGATGTGCATAGGATTGGTGGTCGTATGGGTGTAAGTCTAACAAACCCGTTTGAATCGACTGTGAGGAGTAGTTCACAGAAGATGGGTTCATCGGCATCATTATCCAGAGTACGAGCTTCATCGGCATTAGTTGTTGCAAAAACTGCGTTATCATTTATGTTTGGTGGAAGCGCTGCTATAGGGGCACCGGCATAGGAATAAGCAAATTTCGGAGTATTTGATGGTGCTGTTGGTGTTTTGGACCACCCTTGCCAAATACTTTCAATATTTCCTGTACCTCCAGCTTTGGGGTTGTATAGCGCTGCCCACGTTATTATCCTAAATTCTGTTCCAACTGGAAGGGGTGTGTTGTCATAGCCAAGAAGATTGCTCAGATCTATTGTAGCTGTTCCTCCAGGTTTCATGAATACTTCTATATACATCGGTTGCCTGCTTCCATCTTTCATGGGTGCATTCATAATACTTAAATCAAAATGTAACCATGTTTGTCCGTTGTTAGTTATTGCCAATTTGGTACTCTTATCTCCTGGTGACGGTTGAGGCTTTAGTTGTGAAAATACTGCTGTCGCGCTTATGATCACTGCTAATATTATAACCAATATTATCAGCGTATTTTTTCCCATAGAATACCTCCTAAAGGATGGTCACCACCTTGTAGGCTACAACAGCTGCAAAAACTAAAAGTAATGGCACTATTGCAACGTTAGCCCCTCTCAAAAATGATGCGATGTGGGGATTCTTGTCTTCTGCACTTAGGATTTCTTTGAGTGCTAACAATGCAATCAACGTGACCACTGCTATTATGCTGTATGCCACAACCTGGGTTGTGGTCACTGTGGTTGTTGTTGTAGTTACAGTGGATATCATGTATACCACTCTTTTATTATTTTGACTCCATCCTATATAAAGATTACCAACAAGACTCATCTAACTTAGGGACATTATATATCTAAAGTCTCCAGAAATTCATTTTTTCCCATTTTATAAATCTTTAAAATTTTATACCGGCTTTTAAGCCCCGATACGATCTCAACGTGAGATTTTGTAAGTTTAGAAAGCTCCTCTATTATCTCCTTGTTCGCCCTACCTTTCTTTGGAGCTGCCTGTATTTTAATTTCAATTCGCTTTCTCCATGGGTTGTAGCCTACAACCTCAAATTTCCTGGACTTTGGAGAGACTTCTATGCCAACCAGTATTCCGTCTTCAACCTCAACTACAGCTTTCATAATATCCCAATGATCTATAAGAGGCAACATTTAAATATTGAGAAGGAAAGAGAAAACTATGGTCTTGTCAAATTAATCAATTGCAGGGGTGGTCGAGCGGTCAAAGGCGCTAGGTTGAGGGCCTAGTGGGTGAGTCCCTTCGCGGGTTCGAATCCCGTCCCCTGCACTCCTATTTCATGATTAGC
>CAZLGO010000076.1:0-1437 GCA_964559295.1 uncultured Methanobacteriaceae archaeon | reverse complement strand
TCCTTTTTAAGGTCCGCTGCAGCTTTATCAGCTTTTATCATCAGAGTTCTGCTGCATTTAAAATCGCTTGTTCTGCAAACTATGTCTTTTGGATGATCCAGTGTCAACAGAGGATGCCCATGTCCTTTTATTTCATCTTTTGCGTTATCAGTTTCAAGTTGGACTTTTATGATTGCATTTTCATCTTTAATGGCTTCTCGAAGCTTGGGAGGAAAATCCTTAATAGCGGTTTGGGATGAGACTCCTATGATACAATCTGCTGATTTTCCCATGTCTCTGTCCTTTGTTATCTCAAAAGTGGATTTATGAGTAGAAGTGATGTTGTGATGACCATAGGCAAAAAAAGTGTGTTTTATAATAATAGGGCCTCCTGTTGATTTGAGTTTTTAACAAAGATCTGTTGTAATTATAGTTATATTCAAAGCTCTTATTATTATATCTCATGGTGGAAATAACGTGTGTGATTGATAACACAGCAAGTTTTGGATCTAAATTTCATGCAGAGCATGGGTTGTCCATTTTAATTGAGGATAACGACGAAAAAATTCTATTTGATACTGGAAGGACTCCTGAAATACTAAAATACAATTTAAGCATGTTAAATGGTTTTGATAACCTAAAATATATTGTGTTAAGCCATGGACATCATGATCATGTAGGTGGCCTCCCTGCATTTTTAAAACAAAAAGATCTGAAGGTTATAATGCATAGGGATGCACCCGTTCCGGGCTCATTGAGAGGCACATCCAGTGGAACAACCAAGGTTATAATGCATAGGGATGCACCCGTTCCTAAATATGTTATTGAAGATAAAAAGATCCGTTTTGCTGGCTTTTCGCTTGAAAAAGATGATATTTTGGATTTGGATTTTAGATTGATATCCAAAACGACAAAAATCATGCGAAATGTATGGATATTCACACCAATTTCAAAAAGATACGAATTCGAAGAAATAGATCCCTCTTTTGTTCTAAAAAAAGATGGAAAGTTTATCAAGGATAGGTTTGAAGATGAGATAGTCTTGGTAATCAGGGCAGATAGAGGACTTGTGGTTATATCTGGATGTGCCCATAGTGGCATCTTAAACATCATATCTTCTGTAAAAGAATATTTTGACGACGAAGTAAAAGGTATAATTGGAGGGATTCACCTGACCTCTTCATCTTTTTTTCGTTTGAGAAAAACAGTTGATGAAATGAAAAATTTTAAGGTGGATCTTTTGGCATTAGGACATTGCACGGGATTAGATGCCATATGTATGCTTAAAGAAAAGTTTGAGAATAAATTTCAACTCTTAGAATCTGGAAAAAGAATTTGTGGTATATGATGAAGAGATTGTTTAAGATACCTTTGCATTTTCTGGATAAATTTATATGGTATATTTTAGAGAATTTTGATTAACTTGACTTTTTAGATTTTTGTTTTTGTGTTCTGATT
>CAZLGO010000075.1:0-8215 GCA_964559295.1 uncultured Methanobacteriaceae archaeon | reverse complement strand
ACACAAAAGAAAAGATCCAGAGGCTTGCTGTGGCGTGAAAAATCTAGGACCCTATTTAGTAATAATTCTATAGAATTACGTATACAAAAAAATCGATGAAAGGGTGATGGTTTGCGTATAATAGCCCATAGAGGCGCATCCTTTTTTGAACCAGAAAACACCCCAAGATCCATTAAAAGAGCAATGGATATGGGAGCAGACATGGTTGAAGTGGATGTCCGTCTGAGTAAGGATGGAAAGCTCGTTGTAATCCATGATGCTACAGTTGATCGGACGACGAATGGCAGTGGTTACATAAAGGATATGAGCCTCTTTGAACTTAAAAAACTGGATGCTGGGTTAGGAGAACAAATACCCACTTTAGAAGAAGTTATAGAACTTGTAAAAGATAAAATAAGTTTGGTAGTGGAAATAAAAATCCCCACAATTGAGGATAGGGTTGTAGAAACCATTCAAGAAAAAGGTTTGAAGGATGTTCTTGTAACATCCTTTTATCATAGAGTTGTAAAGAATGTCGGAAACTTAGATCCAAGTATAGAAACAGGAATTATCTTTGCATGTCAGCCCTTAAGGGCTTGGAAGATGGCTTTGGATGCCGGTTCTGATGTGATCTTTCCAAGGCACGAATTCGTAGATGTCAACATGGTTGAAAATGCCCATAAATATGGGATTTTCGTGTATCCTTGGACGATCGATGATCCTGGGAAAGCAAAAGATCTTATTAAGCTGGGGGTGGATGGAATCGTGACAAATAAGTTGATTGGCATCTTTTAGATCGTTTTAAAACCTATAAACTTAGAATACGCCTTTGCCACATCATTACCACTTAAAAATACAAGATCTTCCTTTTCAGCATATCTTTGTGCATCCTCTGTACTTAGTGAATTACCGCTATTATCATCCATCATCTCACATACAACTGCCAGAGGTACGAGACCGCCCATCTTGGCTAGGGCAACACTTATTTCGGTATGACCCTTCCTTTTAAGCAGTAGACCATCTGCAGCCCTCAGAAGCGAAACATGTCCAGGGGATCTAAAGAACTTCCCAAAATGGCTGTAATCTTCATTCTTACAAAGCATTGCAAGTTCCTTTATAGTTAAAGCCCTATCTCTGTCTGTTATTCCTGTAAAAGTCTTTCTATGATTTATGGTTATGGAGAATGCAGAACGTTCATCGTATGGTATGTCGGTGGGTGAGAGATCAGCAAGTACAGGAAATTTCCCATTTGCAACATCCATTATCTCGGTCATAAATGGAATTCCAAGTTTTTTTGAAACATCAGGAGATACTGAAGTGCATATAAGCCCGCCAGCATCATTTCTCATGGTTTTAATATGATCAGGAGTTATAAACTCTGCAGCAACTATCATATCTGTTTCTCGTTCTCTGTTATCATCATCAAATACTAAAACGATATCTCCGTTTTTGAATGCTTTCAGCGCTTTCTTTATCATTTGATCACCTTAATGGTTATTACAACAAGGTCACCATCTTTGAGTTTTAGGGTATTTCTTAGGTTTACTGGAGCTATAACTTCGATAACATCCTCTGGATGATGAGTTTTTTCTGGAAAAATTAGTGCTCCATTTATCTCATCGTTTATGGTAACTTCCACGAATTTAACGTCTCCAAAGGTCTTGAAGCCATGTACAGCATCTAATTTGTAGCTGTGGATCTTTTTTACTTTAAAGATCTCATCTTCATCCACACCGATGTTTAAGGTACCAGGAAATGGGGAGAACCCAAGTTTTTCTTTGAATTGGTCTTTGTAGCCCTTAAGTGACATGAAGTAGGAACCTTCCTTTGATCCTGAAATTACAAATCCTCTTATTCTCATTTTAATTCCTGTTTTGCGGTATCTGTTGCTAAAATATGTGCCTGTCTTAGAGGTTCTGGTATCTTATGGATACTTGTCTTTAGCGCAAGCTCTATGGCAGTTTTGAGGGATATTTTATGACCGATACTTATATAGATTTCCCCAACACAAGCACCCATGATTTCTCCCATGAATTTTACAGGTTTTATTGTGTTTGTGTTTTCTTCTATAGAACTTCCTACAATTAACCTTTTTGCAACACCGATGGTGGGCGCATCAACAAGAAGACCAACATGAGACGCAAGTCCAAAACCTCTTGGATGTAGGATTCCATGTCCATTTACCATCGCAACGTCAAAATCCTCTTCTAATTTGTTCAGCACAGAGACCATTGCATCTGCTTCGCGAAATCCCAAAAATCCAGGGATATAAGGGAATAGAAGTTCAACCAAAAATGTCTTCTTCTCCAGGATTTTGAGGGTATCAAAATCAATCAACACCGCGGCAGCTATAGCACGATTTTTTTTTGAGAAAGATACATCAACTCCAACAACCCCCTCAACCTTCCCAAAACAATCGTGTTTTATTATCCTTTGTGAAAGTTTGCACTGGATCCGCAAAAGATCTTGTATTAGATTATGCATATCAATCTTTACCAGAACAGGTTATGGTACAAAAAACAGGTCCTCTCACATCTATCGTCTTGTTTTTGCTTGTTATATAGTTTAGCGCAATCTCATGGAGCCTTAAATTTATATCAGATATGGATCTTGATATAGGTGTTCTTAATTTGATCTTATCAGCGCCACTTACAACCATCTCCTCGATTTTATAGGATGCATAAGCAGCAACACCATCCATGTACTTTATATTGGTTGAGATACCCATTTTTAGTGCATTTTTTGCAAGTTCATTCATCTGTTCTTTTTCTGGAACCCCAATTATGTTACCGTCGTATACATAGATCTCATTCCATGCAGCAGGTCCCAAAAGCTTTGTTCCTTCCTCTGGTTCTATTACCTTAACCGTTATGCTTTTGTTTAAAAATTTACCATCGAACGCCACAAACTCGCATGGAGAAGCCTCATTTCCATGTTCTCTGCATGTTTTGAGCAAGGCATCCATTAAGGCTCTTCCTTCTTCAGTAACGGGATAATAATTTATTCTAAGCATGGAGGCGATCTCTCGATCTGATATTTTCCATTTCCCATAAATTTGTGGGTATACGAGTTCTCTTATGTCCCTTTTATTGTGCAAAATCATGGCTACCCTTTCTACCCCAACTCCAAGGTTTAGAACGTCTTTTTCGATACCATATTCATCAAGGGCGATTGGAGAATACATGCCAAATGTTGCAATCTCAACCCAATCTTTCAGTTTCGGATGATACCCATAAACCTCTGTTTGAGTATCTGGGATGTAATATTTCGATTTCTTCTCATCAGGAATAAACTTGAACCTCTTAAAGCCGAAATGTTCAAGCAGGTTTTCTGATACAACTTTTCCCATATCCAATGACACATCATCATCCACAACAACACATGAGGCTGAGTGATAGGTCATAAGGTGACTTGCATCTTCTTTCTGCTCTCTTCTAAAGCATCTGTCTATTGAAAAAAGTTTCACAGGAAGCGGTCTTTTGTTATGAATATGTTTTAAGGTTATAAACCATCCAGAGGTCATATGAGAGCGGAGGGTCGTCTTTCCAGGGACTGCTTTCAGTTCATAGATCTCTGGAAAGATTCTCTCAAGCACTCGAAGCCCCATATCATCTCCTACATCCAGGGCAACTGAGATATCATGAACTAAATCATCTCCACTTATCTTTCCTTTCTTGTAATCGCGAAAAACTTCCTTAAGATTTTGTATTTTATCCTCATCCACCGAAACACCAATTTTTCCAATTTTTTCAACCTTATCCATCCCTAAACCAATATCAGGGCGTGGGAGCCCTGCGAGATAAAAACACCTATCCAAAATGGCTGGAGCTTCTGGACCAAACTGCCTGTAGACGTGATCTTCTTCGATAAAGAGAGGGTTTATAATCTCGCTGAATCCCAATTTCAGATAGACTTGTCTTAACTCCCAGATGGTGTCGTATAGTATGTGGGATTTTCCCACTTTTTGGTGAAGTCTGGGGTATTCCACGTCATGGTGAGGCTTCTTTAGAATTCTTTGGGTCTCAATCCATGCCCTCTCAAAATCTTTTTTCGCAAGCTTTATTATTTCCTTTCTGTTCAGATTATTGCCTCCTTTTTTTGTTGTTTGATATTTTTTCTTGATCCTTTTTAATCTTTTATATTAATGTTGATTAATGGAGTTTTGTGATAACCTTGGCAAAACAATCACAAATTTAAATACAATAATATGTAACTTGAAATCATGGAAAGCGAGATATACGAATGTGATGTTTTGATCATAGGATCTGGAGGAGCAGGATGCAGGGCAGCCGTAGAAGTCTCTGATTGTAATTTAGAAGTGATAATAGTATCAAAGGGTTTATCATTCAAATCAGGGTGCACAACATTGGCTGAAGGAGGGTATAACGCAGCCTTTGCATTTGTTGATCCAGAAGATAATCCTGATGTTCATTTTGAGGATACCATGAAGGGAGGAGCGTATTTAAACGATCCAAAACTTGTCAGAATTTTAGTTGAGGAGGCACCTGAAAGACTCATAGAACTTGAGAGATTTGGAGCACTTTTTGACAGGCAAGAGTCTGGAAAACTCAATCAAAGACCATTCGGTGGTCAAAGATACAGAAGAACTTGTTTTCAGGGAGATAGAACAGGTCATGAAATCATGACCGCACTTAAAGAAGAGGTCATAAGGCGAAACATTGAAACAATTGATGAGATCATGATAACCTCCCTCATCATGGATGATTCTGAAGATAAAGTTTTAGGAGCCTTTGGGCTATCACTTAAGGATTCAGATTTTTTGATCTTTAGGGCAAAATCAACCATACTGGCAACAGGTGGTGCAGGTCAGCTATATCCTGTCACTTCAAACACGTTGCAGAAGGGTGGAGACGGATTTTCACTTGCATATCACGCTGGCGCAGATCTTCTTGACATGGAACAGGTGCAGTTTCACCCAACAGGAATGATATATCCAGAATCAAGGAAAGGAGTTCTTGTAACAGAGGCTGTGAGAGGAGAGGGTGGGATCCTTTACAATACAGCAGGTGAGCGTTTTATGGAAAAATACGATCCAAGAGGAGAGCTTGCAACAAGGGACGTTGTATCAAGGGCTATATACAATGAGATAAGAGAAGGAAGGGGAACCGAAAATGGTGGAGTTTATCTGGATGTGACCCACCTTCCAGAGGATTTGATCGAGGAGAAACTTGAGACAATGCTCCAGCAGTTCTTGGATATTGATGTTGATATAAGAAAAGAACCGATGGAGGTTGCACCCACCGCCCACCATTTCATGGGCGGTGTCAGAATAAACGAATGGTGCGAAACTTCAATTAAAAATTTATATGCAGCAGGAGAGGTAACAGGAGGAGTGCATGGTGCAAACAGACTCGGTGGAAATGCACTTGCAGATACTCAGGTTTTTGGAAGAAGGGCAGGTATAGCTGCTGCAAAGAATGCAATTAGGAATGAAAGTAGGCTTAACAGGGCATTTATAAGCACAGAAGAGGAACGTATTTTAAGTCTCTTTAAAGAAGGAGATTTATATCCTCATGAAATAAAAAGGGAGCTAAGAAAGACTATGTGGGATAATGTAGCCATAATAAGAAATGAAAACGGTTTGAAATCTGCAATGGCGAAAATAAATCAGCTTAAAGGTATGTTAGGTAATATGAATGTACAAGATGGCTCAGGTTATAACAAAAATCTTCAAGATGCTCTTGAGGTAGAGAAAATGCTTGATATCGCATCAATGGTGACAAGATCAGCATTAGTGAGGTGTGAGAGCCGGGGTTCGCACTACAGGGAAGATTATCCAAATACAGATGATAACTGGAGAAAAAGCATAGTTTTAAATAAGAATAAGAAGATCAGGTATATAAAAAGATGAAAAAACATTATTGACGACTAATTCCGTTTCATTTAATTCTCAACTACCAAGTCAGACTTTTTGATCGAGTAAAAATTTAATAAGGAAGAAGGCATTTTTGTATTAGAGATGAGTCATATGAAGACATTTTTTAACGAAGAAATGGAAACAATGGGAAGAGAAGAACTTGATGCACTCATTGAAGAGAGAATAAAATACACGGTTAAGTATGCTTATGAAAATTCTCGTTTTTATAGGAAGTGGTTCGATCAAAACATCATAAATATCACCGATATCAAAACCCATGAAGATCTGTTGGAACTACCAATAATATCAGGCCAAAAAATACGTGAAAATCAGCCCCCCAAGACTAATGATTTTGAATTAAAGAGCATTGATTGGAAAGATGTTTTTACTGTTCACGAGACCAGTGGAACTAGCGGAATACCAAAAACTTTTTTTCTCACGTGGGAAGATTGGAACCGATATGCTGAAAAATATGCCAGAGCTTTCGTATCCCAGGGATTTGGACCTGGTGATCGTGTGGTTGTTTGTGCATCATATGGAATGAATGTAGGAGCAAACACAATGACCCTCGCGGCAAACAACATAGGCATGACCATTATTCCAGAAGGCAAATGTACCTTTCCGATCCGTGTCATAAAAAATTACAAACCAACAGGGATAATTGCGAGTGTATTTAAACTCTTGCGCTTGGCGATTCGAATGAAATCAGAAGGCATTAATCCACAAGAATCCAGCATTAAGCGCCTTATAGTTGGAGGTGAGAGTTTTGCCGATGAATCAAGAAGTTATTTAGAAGAAATATGGGGATGTGATGTTTACAACACCTATGGTAGCACAGAAGGAACTATGTGCGGCGAATGTGTCAAAAAAACTGGTCTTCATGTGCCTGAGGATTTGGTGCATCTTGATATTTACGATCCCAATATGAGTAAATTTGTCAACGATGGCGAATGTGGCAGGATGGTGCTTACTACACTGTTACCAGTTGGTGGTAAATGTGGAACAGTGCTTCTTAATTATGACACAGAAGATACCACCGTAGTTATATCCCGGGATAAATGTGCATGTGGTCGGACCCACATGAAGATCATGAACCCTCAAAGAGAATCTGAGACATTTTGGGTTGCAGAAACCCCATTTAACCGTGTTGATGTAGAGAAAGGAGTATTTCAGCGCGAAAATATGGAATACTTGACTGGTGAATATGAAGCATTCTTATATGGTAGTGAAGAAGATGAGGAAACTACCATGAGAGTAAGTCTTGAATGCCTCAATTTAAAAGAATGCGACAAAGACACGATTAAAGAAAACTTTATTAAAAGTTTCTTAGAGTATAAGCCACTTCTCGCAGAGGCTTATAATGAGGGCACGTTTAAAATTGTTTTTAATTTTACTGGTCCAGGAGGTCTAGAGTTTTACCGTGTTAAGGGCCGTCCAAAACGCATAGTGGATCGCAGATAATCATTTACTGGTTTTGATCGATATCTTTGAATTTCAATTATTTTTTAGACATTCATGATTTTGTGTATGCATAGTGGCAATTGAGCTAAGAAAAACCTGCGTACATCATAATGTGATATAATATGATTTTCGATATTGTCTGCATCTTTAATAGCCTAAAACAGAATATACCTGAATTTTTAAGCTATCCTTTTGAATAATTTCCTCTGGTAACTTATTGGTTTAACACCTGCTTTCAGCCGTATTTATCTTTCGAGGATTATCTCCAATAAGAGAAACATTTCCTTATTAGCGAAATTAAAATTCTCTTCTGCTTGCCTAATAGCGATTTTTACAATAGTTTATTTATATCATCGCTTCCGAATACACTGACTTTAATAATTGTTTATGCCAATATTTTTCAAATTTTTCCCTTGCAATTGCCTTTAGCTTGCCTCTAACCAACCCACCAACACATCGTGTTTATTCAATGTTCTAACAGCTCTCTCAAGCCTTCTAAAACGACAATATCATCATTTTCAACATTTTTCTCAAAATAATCTACCATGACTTTCATGCATTTTTCAGCTTAGTTCTAATCAACCCTTCTTCCAGCCATTTTCCCAAGAACTTCAATTTTTATCTGCTGTTCGTCGACTCTGATGATCAATAATAGATCAATAATACAATGGTGGTATCTACAACATATATCTTCCTGAATGTTTCAGAATACCATTTTCTGGTATTTAGAACTTTTTATCAGAGTTTTTGCTAATGTCAATTAAAACCAATTTCGTGTGAATCAAGTTATTTTTTATTGAAACCAATCAATAACTTCGCATTAAGATGTGCAAAATTATTTTTTATAGAGAATTTTGATTAACTTGACTTTTTAGATTTTTGTTTTTGTGTTCTGAT
>CAZLGO010000074.1:0-8419 GCA_964559295.1 uncultured Methanobacteriaceae archaeon | reverse complement strand
AACACAAAAGAAAAGATCCAGAGGCTTGCTGTGGCGTGAAAAATCTAGGACCCTACTATAATTATCCTCATCATTATCTTATTTTCTCTCGTTTGGAACTTTTTAGGAGGATTAAACCCGCTTTTTGTTCTATCAGTCGCTGTATGGGTAATGGCGCTGGTAATCGCCCCATTGCTCCCAATGATCTACGCTGCCTTTTCATCCTGGTCCATTTTAAGATTTACTCACCCACGGTTAATGGAAGTTCTGAATTTTTTTTGCGATAGGTATCAGTGTACTGGTTTTCCTAGCGTCTGGAAATATCGTTGAATATGTTACCAGCAGCCATATTGTAAACTGGTCAATCGTAGCTTATAGTGCCGTAGGGGTTATAGCAGCTACTGGTTTAGTATTATTCCTGATTTATAGCTTGGACAAAGAGAAAGTCACGATTTGATTTAAATAAAATTATGCTAATCTCCTTTTTAAAGTCGTTATGTAATACTATTTTGGGTGCTTTTTTAACCATCTTATCTGTATTAGAAGCGAGTTAGATGAATTTGGCGTATTGTCCAGATTTTTCTTTGAAACCCCTCTGAGGATGTCCAAGTATGGCCTTGGAAGTGAATGTCTATTTCCAGCGTTTATTAGCGTGATTCCCAACAATAACAAATAAATAGATAAAATCCTATCACGAAATAGACAGAAGCAATTATATATCTAAACAAAAAGTTGTTTAAAATTTCAAACCCACTTACTTCGCCTGAGAAGCAAAGAATACCTATAATACAGCCTATAAGCAGCACAAATAAGATAGCTAATGACGCATAGTCAAAGTGCTTGTAAGCTTTACGCTTTTCGGAGCCATCCCTCAACCATACCTCCCAACCCTTTAATTTACTATTAGTGATTATCTCTTTTTCTAAATTACATATATATCCTCCAATATTTAAAATTGAATCTCTTTCCGCATCAAATAAGACCATAGACGAGACGATTGCGAGAGGTAAAACTAGAAATAGGGGATAAATTTGAAATTGGAATGCTATACCTAATAATGTTCCTATTCCCCCTACACCTAGTCCAATAATTTTATATTGTCTTTCCATTTTTGCCAATGCTTCGTTTCTTAGAGATCTATATTCTTCAAGCAATAATTCCCATTCCTTTCTATCTTTATTGCTAGGAGGATTTTTTACTTTATTCAGAGCATCACACCCTTTCCCTGGTTTTTCCCAAAATCTTAAAATCATCTATGAAAATTGTTATCTTGAATCTTTTCATTTATTCCTTGCTATTTTAAACAAGTCGAAAAGCTTATTAGGACCACCGAAATCTGAAGTAACTTACTTATTAAGGAGATTTTAAGCTGTTAAAAAACATAGATATATAATAATGATCGGAATAAGCGCTGATTTTGACCCTCTACACAAGGGACACGTGAAGCTCATAGAAAAAGGAAGGGAAATTGCAAAGGAAACTGGTGGCGAAGTAGTTATCTACCTGAATAAGGATTACAGCGCCAATCACGCACCATTTTTCGCTCCCTATGAAGCAAGACGCGAAATGGCGCTGAAGGCAGGGGTGGATAAAGTGGTGCCTATAGAAGGTCTGCACCATCGGCTCCCACTTGCATATACAGTTCCCATCAGGATAGCCATGATGCTCGAGGACGGTGTGATCGATTTTGTGGATGCAGCTGATGTATCGACGTCGGTTATAAAAAAATATGCATCTTCATTTGCAAAAAGAGGAATATTCAGCGGAATACCCAGAAATCTTCCAAATCGTAATGTTATAAGATGGTTCGCAGTTAATGAATTCCTGTACAAAAAATATGGAAGAAAACTCAAATTCCATATAATCGCAGAGCATAAAATCAATGGTAAGGTTTCAGGAAGAGACATAAGGAGAAGAATAATCGAGAACAACCTCAAAATACCAGAGGATGTTGAGAAACTCCTCCCAGATTCCACGGTTAAAATACTTAAAAAAGAGATCAAAAAAGGCAACATCCCGGAAAAAAGGAACATTGGAGTTCTATTAAAGAGATTAAACACCTATTCCCGGGCAAAATTGCTTAATATAGCCCATCTAAATGCAGATGCAATAAATGAAATTGTGAAGAGGAGAAGTTACAGGCTGGAGGATCAGATATGGGCATCTTTCCGGAAAGCAGGGTATGGTCCTGTTCTTACCAGACTTGCGATAAGCTCCATAGAAAATAATGTAACCTGTACAGAAGTATTTAATCTTATCAGGCGATACGAATCCAAGGGGATAATCCCACCTGACCAGAAGGTAGAGAATGTGATTGAAAGAGCATGGTTCGTGGCTTCCAAAGTTGATAAGGGGATTCCATCTGCTGATGCTCATAAAATGTTTAGAAAAGGTGATAGAACAGTCAAAGGGCCACTTTATGCATTTGATGGAGGTATGCGTCTTCGAAACTTTGAGGTTCCCCATCTAAAGAGTGGTGTGGATGCTTCACTCTACGTGGACAAAAGAGATAGGTTATGCTGTGAAATACGCACCTCTGAACGTAAAATAAAAAGCCCCCTAAAATTACCAGCCAAACTTGCAACCTACCTGCGTCTTCTTATAGATTCTCATTTCATCCCCTTAAAAGCGCAGGTTGTAGAGAAAAAAGAAGGCTTAAGGATTAGAATATCCGTTGAAAGATAAAATGAATTATTTTGTATCCTTATAACTAAAAATCAACCATTTGAAAGCCAATCAAAGAATTTACCAACCTCATAAACGCTTTCAACAAAAAATGACGCATTTTCTTTCACATAATTTGGAACTTCCCTCGATATCACGACAATACTCTCTCCATCAACCAGCCTTTCTTTTTTGAGTTCTTTGAGCTTGTAAAACGCATCTGCATCGGTTATATCATCACCCAAATAAATGACTTTTTCCAGTTGGTTTTCAGTAACGAGTTTTTGGAGGATCGTGCCTTTGTCATGGGCAGTTGGAGGTCTTATCTCCACAACTTTACGTCCTTCTCTGATTTTAAAATCAGTATACTTTTGAGCATCTTCAAGAGTATCTAATACCATTTTTTTAGCTTTCTTGGGATCCTCGCACAATCTATAATGAATAGAGAAACATATTCCTTTTTCTTCGAATAATATGCCATCAATTTTGCTTAAATCTCCTTCTTGAACGTCCTTGGTAACTTTTTTTATGGTAGAAAGGTATTTTTCAACTTCAGGTTCTATGTGTATTTCACCATCTTTTATGTATTCTAAGCCGTGATTTCCAACGTAAAGCAGTCCGTCTACTCCAACCATCCTTTTTGCATCTTCAACAGATCTTCCGCTTAAAACTGCGACTAATTTGAATTTTTCTGCAATTTTTTTTAATGAATCTCTCATAATGGGAGTTATCACAGCCTCGTCTGGGGTGGGAGCTATCTCACTTATTGTGCCGTCTATATCTGTTATGATACCTGTTTTTTTATCTTTGAATCTTTCAAATGCATCCAGATGATCAAAAAGATATTTTGGCATCTTATCTGTCCTCCAAACCTCTAAAAAGATTTGATCGATCAAAAAAGGATCGAACTAAATTTTTGACAACCTTTTTCTAAAAGTTGATCAAAAAGATATTCTGGCATCGTCATGTTCACCCTCGATGATGCAAAAGATCTCTTTATAATTTTCTGGTCTTTTATCAAGCCGATTTATCTTTTCATAAAGCAACTTGAAAAATTCAGAAGTTGCTTTGCTCATTATAGGATCTCTATGCTCAGATATCATCTTTACGACTTCTTCCATCTCTTCAGAACGTCTCTTTGCATGCAATGCACTGCTTATTATGCGAGATATGGCAGATTCTCTAAAACTAGGGCATTCGGTCTTGGCAATATATTCAAGAACCAGTTCATCAATGCCTATGCGATAAGCAGAATACAATAATTCAAAAAGCAGGGCTGAAACTCCCTTTGTAAATGAGCTTCGAAGCATTTTGATGGACGATGCCTGTCCCGCCTCATTTCCAATTACGCTTATGTTCATTCCATACCTGTTAAGTCTCGCAAAATAATCTGCACCAGTTCCAGAGGCGATGATAGGAACCTTTAACCCTTTTTTCCTCACGGTGCCTATTATAGACGCATCCACGGTTTTTTTGTTTTTTATAAAACTAAGCGCTTTCACTACAGTTGAAGGAGAGACATTGTTTATATCTACATAAACACCTCTACAATGTTTTCCAACCTCACAAGCAACATTGATAGCAGAAGAGGGAACAACAGCTGAAATTAGGATATCAGAGATCTTTGCAACCTCTATATTAGTTTCACATAAATCTACACCCACTTTCTCTGCAAGCTGTTTTGTTTTTGAGCTTCTTCCCTCAACACAAGTGTAAACAGCAACTCCTTTATCTAAAAGTCCAGCAGACAGCGTTGATGCAACTTCCCCAAATCCTAAAAAGCCTACCTTCATAAGATCACCCTAAAAGTCTAAAAAGCATATAAAATCCTGCAATACAAATTATAAATCCTGATAATATTCTTATCCATTTTGAAACCTTAATTAATCTATCCAAATTCGCCTTAGATATTATAAAAGCCATGAAAAATATAGTAAATGAGAATCCTCCTGTAAACAATGCTAAATTAAGGGCACCGTATACCGAACTTCCCGAAGATGCGTTATATACAATAAGTGCTACAAGATATGGTCCATAACAAGAAGACCAGGCTAAACATGTTAAAAATCCCATCAAAAATGATCCAAAAACATTGCTTTTGTAGTTTGGCACGTATGAAAACTTAAAAATATTTTTATCAACTATAAGGAAAATACCAATTGTAATTATAAGCAAAGAGGCAGTCACTCTAAAATAAAAAAGATAATAATTAATTGCAGCTGTAAAAAGGACCGTAAATAAAATTATCAGCATGAAGATCAAAAAAAATCCTGACACAAAAGATAAAATCTCCGATGTCTTTTTTCTTAAAAGCGAGTGTCCAACAACGATGGGAATAAGAGGTAGAACACACGGTGAGATTACAGAAGCCACCCCAGCCAAAAATGAAATTAAAAACCCTGTCTCCATTTTAACCCTTCTTAAGTTAGTAAAAGTAAAAGTTCATCAGGCGTTACGTATCCCTCGCGCCTTTTTGTTTCTTGTCCATTGGTATCTAAAAACACCAGAGTTGGAACACCATAAATTTTGAATTGTGAGGCGAGATTGGGATCTTGGTCTATGTCGATCTTCACAAAGACATAACTTTCTCTGAGTTTCTCTTGAACTCTGGGATCTGAGAGGGTATCCTCATCAAGAGCTTGGCATGCAGGACACCATGATGCATAAAAATCGATCAATATTGGTTTGTTAGTTTTTTTAGCCTCTTCGAGCGCTGCATTCAAATCAGAGTTTTGGTTCAAGCTTGATAATTGATTCTGGCTTGTTTTTTTATCTTGTGTACACCCTGATGCTATTATCACAGCTAAAAACAATACTAAGATTCCAACAATTATAGGTATTTTTCGCATGACTTTAATTTTTATCTTTCATATAAATATATTGATAGGGATTAAATGGAAAGCCAAAGAAAGATTGAAATTTAAAAGATTTTGAAAAAACAGAACATAGGTTCTTTGAAATATTAAAGAGGATTCAAAGAGTGATAAATATGGAATTGGAGAAATAAACCTCTTTTATATAAGAGAAAACAGAAAACGAATATTTTATGTGGAATTGCTATACAAATGCAACCAAAAAAGAGTTCCAGGAACTATTAGATAACTTCTTGGCTGGAAAAGATATTTATTGGATGGATCAGCATAGATCGTTATATAGTTAATCTTAAAGTTTTTTAACTTTGTATTGTTTAGGAATTGATCCAGGTTTTTGCGAATGACAGACCTTTGGAGAACTTCGAAGGATTCTCGGATTAAATCCTTTATAATCTCTTCAGACTTGATCAAATAACGTGATGTCCTTTTTATGCTTTTCCATACGAATTCGATGGGATTCAAATCGGGAGAATATGGTGGAAGAAACACAAGGTCTATTCTCAGTTTAAGGGCGTGTTTTTTGTATCTGCGGTGCAGTGTGAGCTGAAATCATCCAGTACAACCATGATCTTTTTCTCTGGGTTCTCGTCTCTGATCTTAGTGTAAAACTCACATACAGCTTCTTTTTTCGAATTTTGTTTGGATTCAAGGATACTCTTGCCATTAAGAGCACAGAATCCGAAGTTGTTGGCTTTCTTATTAAAATAACCTACACAGAACTTAAAGCAGGTTTTAATACATACGATGGAATTTTAAGTGGATTTGGGATTGTTTCTATGCTTCTTTTTGCTTTTTTATTTTCAATGACCAGGAGGAGAGAACAATGAAAATAACATTTATTTATGATGCTGTTTATCCATGGGTAAAAGGAGGAGCAGAAAAGAGAGTATACGAAATCTTGGGATTTGAAGTAAAAGAGGAAGAGGTAGTTGATGTCATTAAAAATGCTGAAAGTACAATTTAGGAAAAGAAAGGTAGAAAGATAGCTCAAAAATCAATTTCAAAGCAGCTTATGCTAAGGGTTATATTTGAGAAAGAAAAAAAGACATGTTAATAATCACTTTATATCCTGCAAGGAGAGAAAGGCATGAAAATTAGCTATGATCGGGAGGTAGATATACTGATGATGCAGCTTGGAAGGGAAAATAGAGCACGCTGAGCAAATGGATGGCATAATAGTCCATTTCACAAAGGAAGATAAACCTATCCTGATAGAGATATTAGATGCCAGCGATTTTATAACATCACTCAATAAAGTAGCGATATCATCTAAAAAATCGGAAATGGTTGAAGTTAATGAAAATATAGCGTAGCTCGTGAAAGAGTTGTGAAGACGTTAAAATGATTCAAAGGGCTTTTATAAGAGTTTCCCCAGTTATTAGATACTTTAAAATGAAATCCAGTTCTTTGGATGAAATTTGGTTTGAGAAAAACTCGAGGGTATGGAAAATACATAAAGGTAGGTTGTGATCATATTCCCAATAAATAACTTAAGTCACAGAGGTAGCCCAGTAGATAAGTGGGGAGTCGCATATGAAAAACATCACATTTCTGATTCCAGCATATAATGAGGAAAAATCCATTGGAGCTCTTTTGGATAATATAAGAAAATTGTACCCAACTTCAAGAGTTATTGTGATTGATAACAATTCATCTGATAAAACATCTGAAATTGCAAAAAAGGCAGGTGCAGAGGTAATTCATGAGATAAAACAAGGAAAGGGTCATGCAATAAAAAAAGGTTTTGAAAATGTTAATTCTGATTTTGTTGTGATGCTTGATGCAGATAATACTTATGATCCTGGGGATGCTAAAAAACTCATAAAACCATTGATGGATGATAAAGCTGATGTGGTTTTAGGTTCTCGCCTGAAGGGTAAAATGGAAGATGGTTCTATTAGTAAATTCAATATGATTGGCAATCGTATCTTAAGTTTTACTGCAAGTTTTTTACATAAGGGGGTTTCAGATGTTTGCACAGGATGTGGAGAGCCGATTATTTTATAATAGCATGAAGAAAATAAAAGGTGATTAGAATGAAAGTATCTTTGGCAAAAGAAGAGGTTTCAATCGTTAAAGAATCGCTCCAGAGAGAACTTATATTATCGAAATCAAAGGTAAATTTATTAAAAGAAGAAATTAAAGGTTTTGAGAAGAAATATGAGATGTCCTCAGAGGAATTTATGGAGAAATTTGAACGGGGCGAACTTGGAGATGATCAGGACTACTTCGAATGGTGGGGTCTGTTAAGAGGTATTAAAAAGATAGAAGAGAAGATAGGCAAAATAAAGGCGGTGTTGTCCTATTGATTATCTCTGATTACTTTAAGGAAGTTGAACAGAGAATAGTGGAAACGAAGATCATTGCAGAGAAAAAAATCGATTACAAAGAATTCAGCAGCGACGAGGGCATGATACGAGGCAAACTGCTTTTCATAAATGGATATGTACTTGAATTCATGGAATATGTATGCATTGGGAAAGAAAGACCAAAATACAGGTTCAATTTGATGGATAAAAATGGCAAAATAATTTTCAGATATGATAATGCACCTCACCATGATATTTCGACCTTTCCTCATCATAAACATCTTCCCGGAGGGATCGAAGAATCGAAGGAGAAAGGGTTTATTGAGGTTCTAAAAGAGATTGAGGCGCTGGCGTTAAAAATTTAAGTTGCTGCAAAAATGAGAATCATATGTCTACGATGCGATGTATCCATGATAAACTGCTGCAAGTAGATTATAAGGAGATATTATGAAAAACATTACTTTCCTGATTCCAGCATACAATGAGGAAAAATCCATTGGAGCTCTTTTGGATGATATAAAGAAATTGGAGATTAAGCGATGAAATTATCGGTTGTTATACCAGCCCTAAACGAAGAAGGAATTGTTGGAGAAA
>CAZLGO010000073.1:0-8774 GCA_964559295.1 uncultured Methanobacteriaceae archaeon | reverse complement strand
TTAACAACATAACTCCCAGTGCAAGAGGAGGAGGAGAACCTATAAGGGCTTATATTTTGGGAAAGTACACCAAATCACCTATGGAGAAATCATTTGCAACTGTTGCAGCTGACAGGGCTCTTGATACCTTTCCTTTTATTATTTTAGCTATTATAACAATAATTTCAATGGTTTTATACTACAGTTTATCAGTTTGGATGGTCTGCGGACTTGTATTTTCTGTTATAATCATAACAATTGCCTTTTTCATCGCAATTTATATATGTTTTGATGATAAAATTGCAAAAAAAGTCACATTATGGATCGTAGATATAATAAAAAGATTTTTCAGGGGGAAATACCATACAACTGAGAAAAAAGCCCTTGATACCATTCGTGGTTTTCAAAAAAGCATGAGAATCATGGTAAAAAACAAGAAAGTCTTGATCTGGGGACTTTCATTATCCTCTATAATTTGGATTCTTGAAATATTAAGAGTTTATGTCGTTTTTTCAGCCTTCAATGTGAATGTTCCTGTCATCCTCATAGCAGAGGTCTTCGTCGTCGCAACTTTAATTGGAATGCTTCCGTTTCTTCCTGGAGGTTTAGGTGCTGTTGATGGGGTTATGATCCTTTTATATTCTTACGCTGGCGTTCCACCGTTTATAAGTGCCGCAGCGACCATTGTGGAGAGATTAATATCATTTTGGATGACTTCGTTCATAGGCGTGGTAGCACTGCCTTACTTTGGAGTGAGTGCTGTGGAGAAGATTTTAAGAAGATCTTGATAGTTTCATAGATATTCCTGCATGGTAAGAGGCAATAAACCTATCTACCAATAATCTCAATACCAATAACTTTATTTACACAAAAGTAAACCATATGGTTAGGGGTGGTAATATGGTAATGACTGACGAGATGATGGATATAATAGAAAAGGAGATGTGTTATGTAGCAACTGCAACTTCAGACGGCATACCTAATGTTGTTCCCATAGGATTTATAAAGGCTATTGATAACAAGCATGTATTAGTTGCAGATGTTTATATGATGAAAAGTCATGCAAACATCGAAGCTAATCCAAAGATCGCTTTTGTACCAAAAGATGCTGCAAGATATCCCTACCAATTTAAAGGATCCGCTAAAATACTTGAATCAGGTAAATATTATGATGAGGTAGTTGAATGGGTGAAATCTACAAATCCTTTAGCTCCAAAACCAAAGGCAGCTATATTAATAACCATTGAAGAAATATATTCAGTTAAAGTGGGTGATGCAGGTAAAAGGATAGATTAAGTATCAGGAAGGTGAAATCATGCAAATAAACGGTGTTGAAATAGAAGATACATTTGCAGAGGCATTTGATATATATGTTTCCAGAGTGCTTATTACAGCAGCAACAGAAAAATTTGCAAAAGTAGCTGCAACAGAAGCTACAGGTTTTGGTTCTTCTGTAATAATGTGTCCTGCAGAAGCTGGAATAGATACATACGTTCCACCAACAGAAACTCCTGATGGGAGACCAGGTTACATCGTGATGATCTGTCATCCAAAAAAAGACGAACTTGAACATCAGCTTCTTGAGAGAATCGGGCAATGTGTACTTACAGCACCTACAACAGCGGTTTTCGATGCTATGGGCGAAGAAGCTGATGAAAAATTAAAGGTCGGATTCAAACTCAAGTTCTTTGGAGATGGTTACGAAAAGAAAGATGAACTGGTAGGCAGAACCATTTACAGAATTCCCATAATGTCTGGAGAATTTATTGTGGAAGGGAAATTAGGTATTAAAAAAGGAGTAGCTGGTGGGAATTTCTTTGTGATGTCTGAGAATCAGTCTTCAGCACTGGTAGCAGCTGAAGTTGCGGTGGACGCAATAGAACATGTTGACGGTGTAATTACTCCCTTCCCTGGTGGAATCGTAGCATCCGGTTCCAAGGTGGGCGCACTTAAATACAAATTCATGTGCGCAACCACAAACGAGAAATTCTGCCCAACACTGAGGGAGGAGTGTCCAGAATGTGAAGTGCCAGAAGGAGTTAATGGAATTTATGAGATTGTGATCGACGGTAAAAGCGAAGAAGCTGTCAGGGAAGCGATGAAAGTAGGGATATCTGCAGCATTAAAAGTTTCAGGTGTTAAAAAAATATGCGCCGGGAATTATGGAGGCACACTTGGTGCATACCAAATATGGCTCAAAGATCTTTTATAATTTTTTTATTTTTCAACCATCCTCCATATTTCCTCCTCTGGCATATTAACGCCAACTAGTATCCCTTTCTCGCTAAGCTCTTTTTCTATTTTCTTTATGGTTTTAACATCAGGTGCAAAAACTCTATGAGAGTGTACATATTTTGATGTTTTATATAAAGCCTCAAGAGATCTTCTGGCATCAAGTCTTTTAAGCTCTTCTTCACACTTTTTTAGATCTTCTGGGGATCTTAAATACATTTTTCTCGTTACAACTTGCCTTACACCAGGAAGATAGTGGTTTGAGCCTAAGATCCTACCTCCTGTCATTATTATGATCCTCTTATCATCGAGTTCCTCGACTCCATGTTTCACAGTTATTTCAACAACTCCGCTATATTCTTTAATCACGTCTTTTATTTCTTTGTCGGATAGATTAACACCCAAAAGAAAGCCTTTTTTCCTTAAGTCTCTTTCCACCTCTCTAAGACTTTTGGTAGAAGGTCCCGAGATCCTGTGGGAGTGGATTCCACCTGAAAGAGCATATAACCTATCTAAGGATTCTTTCTTTGCATGGTCACGTTCTAAGCTATCTAAAAATCGTTCCATCTTTTCTGTCTTTGATACACCTATTTTTCTGTGCAATGGCTCCTTAAATTCAGGCGGATAATACTCTATATCCTCTATGGTACATCCATGTCCTAAGATGATCTCGGTCTCTTCACGTATATCTTCTACCATGTGTGTTTCTGTGACTTTAATCTCTGGTTTTATAACGATCTCAATGGTTCTTCCATATTTTTTTACTATTTCTCTTATTTCTTTATCAGATAAATTAAAACCTAAAAGAAAACCTTCTTTTTTAAGATCATCTGCTACCATATTTAGGCTTTCCTTATCAGGCCCTGAGATCCAGTGAGAATGGATTCCACTTGCAGATTCGTATATCCGTTCTAATGACATTTTTTTTGCAATATCACGTTTCAAGCTACTTAAAAATCGATTTAATTCTTCAATTTTAGATATCTCGATTTTCCTCTTCAATGGTTCTCTAAATTCTGGTAAGTGATATTCTATGTTCTCCAAGGTGCAACCATGTTTTAATATGATCTCCGTCTCCTTTCGTATATCTTCTATTATGTTTTCTACGTCATGTTTCTCTGTGATCTTCATCATGGTAGGTTCAATTGCTGCAAAGTATATGTCCTCCCCACCACTAACTTCAGGTAGAATCACTCGATCTGCTCCAGCATGCTGAAGTCTCTTGACATTCTCACTTTTACCTACCCTTACAACCGCCCATATATCTGGATTTAGGTCCTTTGCTGTCAATGTAATAAAAAGGTTGTCTGCATCATCTCCTGTGGTTATTATAATCCCTCTTGCTCTCTTTATACCTGCATCTAACAGCAGTTTTTCGTCAGTAGCGTCTCCCGGAATTGCAAGGATCTCTGGATCTTCCCATAAAGTTTCTACGATCTTCCTGTTTTTTTCGATTATAATCGCCTTATGATTTCTTTTTCTAAGTTCCTTAAAAACCGCACTGCCAACTCTACCATGACCACAAAGAACAAAATGATTCTTTGCCTTAGATATCATCCTTTTTACTTTAGCACCAGTTGTAATTTCTTCTATTGCCATTGTAACCACCGTTATTATTAAACCAAATGTATATGCGAGTATCCCAACCCCACCTAAAACAAGGGTTACTACAAAAAGCTTTTGTATGGAAGTTACAGGAATGATGTCCCCGTAACCTATAGTAGCTACAGTTATTATGGTAAAATAAAAAGCACTCACTGGATCCAAATCCATAAGAAACATAGATCCGATTATACCATAAAATATTAATATTAACAGAGCTACCACAGCGTAGACCAACACAGCATAAGAGCTGATAGGAATACGTGGGAATTCAGGCACAAGATCACCTTACATTCATATAACTAATTCTTTAAGATAATCTCCAAAGTCACGATTAAATATGATTTGATTTATAATCATATAAATAGTGATAACATGACTCCGAAGGACATGATGGTCGTTGATAGTAATTCTGAAAGCTTGGGTATTTCAAAACTATCTCTGATGGAAAATGCTGGCAGATGCCTTGCCCATAACATATCAGAGATTTCAAAACCCTGCAAAGTAGCCATATTTGCAGGTACTGGTGGAAATGGTGGAGACGGATTCGTTGCTGCAAGGCATCTTCTAAACAAAGGTTTTGAAGTTGAAGTTTTTCTTTTAAGCCATCCTTCGAGGATAAGGTCAGAAGAGGCTAAAGCAAACTGGAATATTCTTCAAAATATTCAAATAGGTTTAAGCCCTCTCAAAATCCAGAGAATCGAAGACTCATCTTATCTTGATAGAACAGATGCAAAAATTGTTTTAGATGCAATACTTGGGACAGGAATAAAAGGAAAGCTAAAAGAACCGGTATCAAGTGCGATTGATGTTATAAATGAATCAGGTGGCTTTAAAATATCTGTGGATGTTCCAAGCGGGCTTGATCCACTAACTGGAGAAGTCCATGATAAAGCTGTAATGGCCGATGTGACGATGACGTTCCATAAGGCAAAAACTGGTCTTAAAAAAGCAGATCCACGGTACGTAGGAAAAATTGTTGTCTGCGATATTGGAATTCCAAAGGAAGCAGAGGTCTTTGTAGGTCCAGGGGATCTTCTTAGATTAAAAAAAAGAGATCCAGAGTCCCATAAGGGAGTTAATGGAAAGGTTCTTGTTGTGGGTGGGAGTTTAGGTTATTCTGGTGCCCCAGCTCTTGCAGCTCTTTCTTCGTTTAGATCAGGAGTGGATCTGGTTTATGTCGCCTGCCCAAGGATAGTGTCTTCAACAATAAGATCATACTCTCCAGATCTTATTGTAAGAACTCTATCAGACGAATTCATTGGCATGAAGGATGTAGATAAAATACTAAAAATTTCAGAAAACGTTGATTCGGTGGTTATAGGGTGTGGAATTGGGACTCAGGATGAGGTGGCTTCTGCACTCAACGATTTAATACCCCGCCTTAAAAAACCAATTGTGATGGATGCAGATGCCTTAAAACTTTTAGATATAGACAAATTAAAAATTAAAAAAAATAATGTAGTTTTAACACCACATGCTACTGAATTTAAAGCTCTTTTTGATCTAGATGCCCCTGAAAAATTGAAAGATAGAATGAAGATCGTCTCGAAAGCTTCAAATAAAAGTGGATGCATCATTCTCCTAAAAGGCGCTCTCGATGTAATATCAGATGGTGACAAAACAAGGCTAAATGCCACAGGGAATCCTGGAATGACGGTTGGCGGTACAGGAGATTGTCTTGCTGGTGTTGTGGGTGGATTGATGGCGCAGGGTCATGATACCTTCGAAGCATCCTGTCTCGGAGCTTTTATAAATGGTAGGGCTGGGGATCTGGCAATGGAAAGATATGGTTACAATTTCACTGCAACCGATCTTTTGGATTTCATACCTAAAGCATTCAAGTAACTAATAAAGCCCCAGAGCCCTAGCAATTATTAAAATCCCTACCCCGAATATTCCACCAAAACCTGCGATGGCCACTGTTATTATATTTATTGGAATCTTAAAGAATGGGAGTAGATTAAATAAAAAGAGGAGTATAACTCCCAGAAGCATGTGAACAATTATAGTTATGGCTAATTTTCCCACCTTAAGCAGAATTTTAATGCCAAATATGCCAAGAACTACGATCAAGATTCCGACTAAAAGCATTCCTAAAATGCCCATAATATCACAACCTTAAGGCTCAGATATTATATTTTTTCATAATCTAATCTTTTTTTCGGATTTTATGGTAAATTGCAGCTTGTATACCATAATTTTTTACCATCCCAGCGATTTCTCGCTGATCCATTTCTTTATCTTCAAATGAGATCATTTCCCTTTTATAGAGGCTGTAAGGAGATTCTCTTCCTACCACCCTTAAATTACCTTTGTGAAGTCTTAATTTGACAATTCCAGTTACTCTTTTCTGCATATTGTCTATGAGGCAGTCTAGGTCCTCTCTTAAGGGTTCATGCCATAATCCATTGTAGATAAGCTCGGCATATGTTCCACTTACCAGTTCAGCGAATTTTAATTCGTCTTTAGTTAATATGATCTGTTCCAATGCTTTATGTGCAGTTATAATTAAAATTGCGGCGGGTGTTTCATAAACTTCCCTTGATTTTAACCCAATTATTCTATCTTCAATTATATCAACTCTTCCAATGCCATACATACCAGCAATTCTGTTACATTCAGCAATTATATCCAGAGGCGCCATTTTTTTACCATCTAAGGATACGGGAACTCCATTCTCAAATCCCATCTCTAGAATCAGGGCATCTTCTGGTGCATCATAGGTTGAACGCGTCCAGCTGAAAGCATCCTCTGGAGGCTCTACCATAGGATCCTCAAGGATATCTCCTTCGATGGATCTTCCCCACATGTTTTCATCGATGCTGTAAGGTTTACCAGAGGGAAGTGGTATACCACAGGACTTTGCATACTCAATTTCCTCAGTTCTGGTGAGATTTAACTCCCTTATGGGTGCTATTACATCACAATCAGACATAGACCTTATTATTGCCTCGAATCTGAACTGATCATTTCCTTTCCCAGTACATCCATGGGCAATTGCAGTCGCACCTTCCTTTTTGGCAAGTTCTACAATTTTCATAGCTATTAGAGGTCTTGCGAGAGCTGTACTTAGGGGATATCCTTCATAAATGGCATTGGCCTTAATAGCTCTGAATATAAAATCTCTTGCAAATTCTTCTTTTGCGTCAATAGTGTAATGTTTAAGAACCTTGATTTCATTTGCAACTGATGCTGGTCTTTCAATTTCTTCTTTTGGCTGTCCTACATCCACACAGGCTGTTATGACATCCATGCCGTATTTTTCCTGAAGTAACTTTATGCAAACTGAGGTATCCAAACCACCGCTGAAGGCAAGAACCACTTTTTCCATTTTAGATCACCTTGTTATTTATATGATTCTGCAGAAAATATATAGTAATTATGATGATATTCCCAATTTAAATCTGGAGGGAATTATGGCATTAAAAGGGAACATAAGCATTATATCTTATGAAACTGGTGGAGACGTTGAAAAAAACAAATTTATTGTGGAATATATATCTGGCAGTCAAATAATCCATAAGATAATAGATGCTGCAAGATTTGGCACACCACTTATTAAACTTGGAGAAGGTTATCCGAAGGTTATGATAACAGCCGGTGTCCATGGAAACGAACTATCTCCACAAATAGCCGCTCTTTGGCTTATAGATAAATTGCTTGGGCATAAATTAAGGGGAACTTTTTATGTAATCCCATTTGCAATACCCTATGCTACTATGGAAAATTCAAGAAGATTCAATGGTATCGATATGAACAGGGCAGCTTCAAAGGATGGTGTAATATCCAATAATATAATAAAAACAATCAAGATGCTTGATATAGGTTCTATGGCAGATTTTCATTCAACCAAACCTAAGGGCAATCCAGGTGAAGAAAGTATCTTTTGTTCCAAAAATCCTTGTTATGAGAGTTTTAGGATAGCAAATCATATGATTCAAGCAACTTCTTCACGGATGATCTGCTATGAGAACGCGGGAACTTCTTATTCTGGAGCACTTGAGGATGAATGTAATTTGGCTGGAATTCCAGCTGTAACATGTGAGGTTGTGTCAAATCACGGTGAGGTAGATGAAGGAAGCCCAGAAAGATCCTATCTTCAGATGATCTCATATCTGAAATACTTTGGTATCATCTAGAAAATGTGATAAGATGTCCTCCTACAAAAAACACGTTTTATTTTCAATAATAATGACCTTACCTTTTTTTCGTGACGTTTTTTATCTCTCACTTGCGGTTCTTGGGGCATCTATTCTTGATATGGATCATCACATCAAAAATAAAAATTTAATTATCATGGCTATTTTTGGAGTTTTGCTATCGTCTTTATTGTATATATTAAAATTACCTTTTTTGGTAGGTATATTTCTTATTATATCAGCTATTCTTTTTTATATATCGTTGCATAGGGGGTTTATGCATTCACTCATTGGAATATTTGTTGTAGCAGTTTTTCTTGCCTTTTTTGTTTTAGGGCTAAATATTCTGCTTGAAATCTATAAAATCAACAATTATGTTTCTTTTATAATAATATCAATCATTTTAGGGCTGATGATTTTAAACAAGAAGATAATACCTGTATTTTGCTTTTTAACATCTATTGGCATATTTATCACCCCATTACCCAAATTTCATTTGTATTATATCTTTATTGCCATATTATTAGGATGTTTAAGCCATATCATCTTAGATCTTTTCACCCCGAGAGGCATAGAACTTTTTAATCCCATATCATCCAAAAGATGCAAGAAGGGTTGTGGAACCGTTTTACTGGTTTTGTGGGGATTTTTCTTATCTGTATCATTTTTGAGACATTAAGCTTTATGTTTAATCAATAAGTCCAAGAAAAATCTTTTTATCTAATACAAACACAAGAGAAGATATCATTCTCATGAACGTCAGAAAAACTATAGAGAATTTTGAAAAACCTAAGTTTTTCGGTTTGGTTTAGCAAGTTT
>CAZLGO010000072.1:0-8796 GCA_964559295.1 uncultured Methanobacteriaceae archaeon | reverse complement strand
CACACCTTTGATAATAGACAATAACGACCCAAAATGGGTTTTGTTGGACTCCATAGTTAAAATTTTCGGTTCGAGGAGAATAAAACAAGAAATGGCTAAACGGAGAATAAAACCTGCTAATAAAACTTCTAAAGCTGAATTCACATACAAAATCCAACATTGGCGAGAATACAAAACCACAAGAAGCTTAATCGATGATTTTTTTTCAAATTAGGTAAAAGCATTGGCATTGGATTGTTTGCATCATTAACTATGCGTTCGGTTCATAAATGCATCTCTCTGAATGCGCTCTTGAAAATTACATTTTCAAGTTTGAAAATCTTCGATTTTCAATTTTTAGCAGGAACTCTTGTATTACTGGGTTACAACACAAAAGAAAAGATTCAGAGGCTTGCTGTATTGTGAAAAATCTGGGACCCTATAATAAATTATATTTTAAATCGTATTTTTTCCTGAGCATTGATACAACGACCTTTTGTTTATTTTAATTTTTTTAGAGATCCATTTTCATCTTTTTTATTATCTAATCTAAGAAGTTAAGCATACCCTTATTGTAATAATATTGAAGTTCTGCAGCATGCTGGAGTTCAAAGTTTCTGTATGGATCGTTTAAGTATGGAAATATCATGCCTCTTACAATATAGTAATATGCTGCAAGTCTTCCATATTCATGCCATAATATTTTATAATAGAGTGGAAATCCACAGCCTTGGTTTATTATTGGATTTCCTTCCCTCACGGTGCCGTGCCAAAATAATAACCTTCTACCTTCTTGACCATTCTCAGCAGCCCTTTCATCTAAATACGCCAAGGCTTCGTCTAATGTATCAAAATTTATTCCATCTGATACATAGTCCCATCTATCATCTGGAACACCATATAAAAAACAGTCTATAACTTCTCTCCAGTCTATCTGAGTTGTAGAACCTTTTGAATCTAAAAATCCAAGTTCCATTATAAAAACATCGCCTTCATAGTAACAAGGGTAACCAGTTCTGTGTCCTGCAAAATGAACTACCAAAACTGTATTTGTGCCATGCTCCTTGGCATATTTTGCCACAAGTTTAGAATGTGGATTTCCCGGATACATGTCAGGGTTTTGCAATTTTACAAACCCAAGCCTACCTACAGGTTCATAAGCACCATTCCAGGTCGTAATATAGATATAACCCAGGGCTATTATTAAGATAACTGCTATTATTTTCCAGTTCATTATTATGGCCTCTCTATATCAGTGAATTGTTATTTTCATTATTCAATTCCTTCTTTTTAAATGTTGTGCAATGTTTTATATTCCAGTGGTTTTCTTTTACTATTTTTGATCCTCATGACTAAAAACCCAATGAGGAGTAAATGTAAAGTGCAATTACGCATATAATTGCTGTGGTAACCCAATATAAGAAGACTATTTTACCTTCAGATAATCCTTTGTAATGTATTGTATGATGTAATGGTTCAACAGGCAATTTTATGATACCTGCACGATGTAGAAGGCTTATTATGACCGAGATTATAGGTACAGCTATTGCCAACATCGCAAACCAAATTACATCGCCTAAAATCGCTGCTGTAGCATATCCAGCTCCCAATGCAAATGAACCTGTATCTCCCATAATTATGGTAGCTGGGATTTTGTTGTAGATTAAGAATGCAAAGCAAGCTCCTGCAATTGCTATAAATGACACTGATGCCTCCAATTTGCCCACTGATATTGAAAATATCCCGCATGCGATTGATGCCATTCCCATAATCCCTGCTGCAAGTCCATCCATACCATCTATAAGATTAACCGAATTTATGGCTCCAATTATACCAAAAATAACAAGTGGGATGGCAAATATTCCCAGATTAAATCCGCCGATTGTATAACCAAAAGCTCCAGAAGCTACCAAAAACATTGCGATCAAAAATTGAGCAAATATCTTCTCACTTTCTTCTAATTCGCTTTTAATCGGTACTTTCCCAATGATCTTAACTTTATTTAGACTTAAAAGATCATTTAGCTCTCTTTTAGCTTTAGGGGTAGCAACCCGTGCTTCATCACCTGGTTGCAATGTTAATCTTCCTATTTTTACCGGCTTAGAAGTAACGTTTCTTACCACCTTCTGGAACTCCTTTATTTTAAGACCTATAAGATCGTCCATAAGTCCTATAATTCCTGCAACGACCATAAGAAGTGCTGTCAAAACAAGGATTTTATTTTGATGATAAATACCCAAAACAAACAAAATTCCCAAAATAATTGCTAATCCGCCCGTGGTAGGTGTTCCTTGTTTGTGGATATGTTCTGATACTATGGGTTTATCTGTAATATCAGCATTCTTCATTATTTTTCTTACAAATGGCGTGAAAAAAACGGTTGATAAAAAAGCAATCGCAAAAGGAATTGTAATTTCAATATGCAATCCATCACTACTCCATTATTTTAAGTTTTTTTGCAATTTCAAATGCTCTTTTAGTTGTTTTTGCTCTGATTGTTATCCTTTGGGCACCCTCAGGTCCATGGATTATCCATGGATTGTTTTGTGTGAAAATTGGAACCTTTGATTTTTGAAGGTATTTGTGAGTACCTATTGGCATCTCCAAAGCAGCGTATTGCTTCATAAATCTTTGGATTTTCCTTGGTTTCCACTTACTTATTGCCATATTAACCAGTTGATGCATTGGATTAATGTCAGATGAAGCTAACGCCAAATACCTTGTGCCACTCGGTCTGGTATTCATCTCTATAACGTTTATCTTTTGTATTTTTTTATCAAATATAAATTCCACTTCTGTAGTTCCACATGCGCCAAGATCATCCACAATTCCTTTTGCCAATTTTCTTAATTTTTGGTTATTCAAGCTTTCTATATTCACAGGAGCGGTTCTTATTTTATTTAAAGGGTGAATGCCTTTTATGGTTGTATCTCCTTTATATACAGGAACCAAGGCAACGGATTTTCCATCCCACCTTAAAACTTCGATTGAAATTTCTGCTCCATGTATAAATTTCTCTGCAATTGCTTGATCAAAGACCTCAAAATAGACATCTACATCATCCCAAGATGATGCAACCTTTAAACCAACACCTCCCTGACCTTTTGACTGTTTTAAAACTATTGGAAAATCTAATTCAAAATTAAAATATTGCTCTTTTGACATCTTAATAAACTCAGGAGTATCTATATGATTTTCTATTAGAAATTCTTTTGTTTTAAGTTTATCTGTCGAAATTGTCGCAGCTTCTAGTCCTGATGCAATAACTGGCAGATCATAAGTGGTTTCTAACTCATCTTTCATCCTTGCAACTTCAATAAGTGGTTCGTCTACTCCAATAAGAGGTACAACAGCATCAACATCCTCTTTTATTGCAATTTCTTTTGGATCCTTCATCCCTCTTGAAACTATATAATAAGCATCTGCAAGCCCTAAATTAGGTGAATTCGGATTAGATTCTGTTAAAATAGTTGTAATGCCTTTTTCTTTTGCATACGCTGCTACGTCATCAAAAAGTCTTGCTCCTATAAACAGTATTTTCATCCTACCACTGCATATCACTTTATCTATTATTTTTCCATGTACAATCAAAAGAACGATCTAGGTGGCATACTTTATAATTCTCTTTCCTTTTGTCTTGATCAGACCGACTCTATCTAAGTCCTTAATAACAAACTCCACAACATCCTCATGGATTCTTGTGGAAATATCAAAGTCTCCTGTATTATACACAGTCTCATTGATCTTTTCAGCCACTTTATGAACGAACTTTTCATATTTAGCCTTCCTCATCACTTTGAGAGTAGAAAGTATCTCTTCTGCAATTGTTGAAATTACTGTAACCTCATCAAAAACTTCCTCGTTGAGAATAGGTAGTCTGCCGAGTGTTTTCAAGAACTCTTCTTCTTGAAATATGTATCCTATGTCCATGTTCAGAATATAGGATACATGAACTTCTGATGAAATTTTGATTCTTATATCTTCTTCAAAAAAATCCGCTATGCCTGTGACATTTAAATAAACGTTCTCGACAAAACTTTTATATGGATCTTCCGCCCCACTATGCCAGAACAAACTTTCAATTATTGGTTTTAACAGAAATTCTCTCATTTGGTTTAGTTTTGCGATTTTAATCAAGAGTTCCTTTGGAGGGAAATTTAGTTCTTCGTCTTCTTCTTTTGTTTGTTCTAATCTTTTAGACAAAATCTTCATAAATTCTTCGGACCCTTCCTCTATCTCTTTTTTCAGTTTTTTAATATCCTTTAACTCCTCTGAGACCTCAAAAAGCTTATCCTCAATTTCATCTGCTTCTTCTACATCTACGAGTTCTAAGTACTTCCCACTCTCAAACAGCATCTTAAGTAGATCCAATGCTTTAAGTAGATATTCTGCTGGATTATCACCATTTTCCATCGATTTTTCGATTATCTTTTCCGCCTCTTTCAGCTTTAAGGAAGCTTGATCATAACCTAAATTCAAATAACATTCATCTTGAGTCCTAAATTCCAATTTTTTTCCGATTCTTGGATTGCTAAACTTTGAGAGAACTTTTACGGCTTTCACGGCGTCCTCTCTAGTTCCAAATTTTATCTCGATCATTTGTTTTCACCAATTGTATTATGTTTTACCATATAATTAAAGTACCCAAAAACTTCAAAAAACTTATTTTGATGAAATTAATACACGGAAGCATTTATATAGAATAATGCACCTAATTAACCTTTATACAGAGAAGTGATATTATGCGATCCCATTTTGTGGATGAAGAAGATATAAAACAGGTGTTTTTAAGGATCAAAAAACATCCACCCCAGTCACTCAAAGAGGTAGGTTATAGATTCAACTTTACCAATCTACCTATCCCAAATTCGCAAGCATCCAATTGTGAAGAAATAGTTGGTGTTGATGGGAGCGTAAAACTCATTGTAGATAGAATAAGCCATCTTAATAAATCCAATAACAATTATCAGACATATTTAATCGATCCAATTGTTTTTATAAGATCTGTATCTGTACACTCAAAAGATCCTTTCATAAAAGCAGAGAAGATCGTGACGAGAGAGGAATTAGAATCATTTAAAGTTGAATCAACTGATAGATCTGCTGGAATAGCAAAATTGGAATCAAACCTACTAAAATCAAGGGAATTAGATCATATAAGGAACATAATCGAAGATATGGATTATGGAAGTATTTTACTTCTTGATATGGCACTGATTCAGGCAGAGGAATTGTGGATAAAGCGTATAATTGAAAAATGCAGAAAAAAAGGGATCAACCTTGTGGGTTGGGTTAAAGATTCCGATATAAAAGCAAAGGATGGATTGTTATATACAACCGCAGCAAAACTTTCAGCAAAAAAAAGAGATATCAGACCACCGTGGTATACAGTCCATCCTCATTTTAAAGATAATGATGTGGGGGTTTTTTTGTATCATCCACCATGGGGAAGGTTTTGCTTCAGAACCGACATTGCTCCATCTTCATTTTCAGTTGAAGAGATATTTGACATCTTAATGAGGTGCTCCAAACATTCACTTGGTTATCCCCTTGTACTTTACAAAGCTCATCAAAACGCTAAAATAACAAAAAACGACGCGGGTAACGTATTCAGAAAGCTTAAAAAGATAGCAGCATCCAATGGAATATTCATAGAGGATTTGGGTGTAAAACCATTTCGTGAGAGTTATTTGGGGTGAGGTATCTAAATGATAGAAGTGGGTCATGTGATCTCAGGGGACGTTGGTAGCAAATTGGAATTTAGAATATCATCTAATGCAAATATAAGTGTTGGAGACTTTGTTATAATAAAAGACAAGCATATGGAACATGAAAATTACTTTGTAGGGCGTATAATCAACATAAAGCTTAAAACCCTTGGAAGAGATGACTTTTTAGCTGACATGTCCGCTCAGATCGAGGCTTCTCCACAGGATGTGGATCCCTTCGAATTCAGACAGACCCGCTCTGAGGCTCTTGCAAGAATTGCAGAGGTATCTTTAATTGGAATCTTAAACGGTAAGTCCATCTCACCGCCAAAGAAGATACCAAATCATCTATCACCTGTTTATATTCCTACTGTAGAACAGATGGACTGGATAACGACCAAAGGGGATGTTACTGTTGGTAAATTAAGGGCTGAGATGAGTGGAGAAGGTTTTATTCCAATTAGACTTAATTCAGAGGTTTTAATAAGAAAACATTTATTTGTAGCTGCTATGACAGGCTCTGGAAAAACCGTAGCTGTAAAAACCATCATAAAGGAGCTATACAAACTCAACAACTGTGGAATTCTCATCTTCGATACCCATGGTGAATATTCCTATTCATCTGAAAACACAAGAGGGCTTAAGGAGTTGGGTGATGATGATGTGATAATCTATGGGCTGAATAATAAGGCAGATAAGAGATTAAAGCTTAACTACAAAGATATCTCTCTTGTTGATCTGTATTATTTCTACGATTGGAGCAGCGCACAAAAAGAGGCTTTAGGAATCCTATTTAGCAATATGGGACATGAAATGCTGGATTATATGAAAGATGCAGAACCTGTTGATATAAAAAAGGAATTTGGAATCAACATAGAGACAGCCAACGTTCTAATAAGAAGAATAAGACAGATCCTAAATGACTCCTTTGATTTTGTAACCCAAAGAAACGTTCCCCGCCTTTTTGACATGATAATATCTGATCTACAGAAGAAAAAAATTGTAATCATTGATTTTACAAGATTAAGCGAAAGATCAGAAAACATCTTAATAAACATTCTATCAAAGAGAATTCTTTACCACAACAAAATAAAAACTCAGGGAGGACTCAATCCAACCAATATCTTTGTTGTGCTTGAAGAGGCTCAAAGATTTCTTGATCCAGCAGAACACCGAGAAAAGGGCGTTATGAGGGAACTTGTAAGAGAAGGACGAAAATTTGGTGTTGGTTTAGGAGCAATAACCCAGATTCCAAGGTTTTTTGATGAGAGAATTTTATCCCAGTTTAACACATACATAATCCTAAAGCTTGCAAATGCAAAAGATAGAGACATTCTTGAAGGAGGCTCTCCCCAAAATATAAGTGACATGTTCACAGAGATAGCAACCCTCTATCCTGGAGAGGCTGTTGTAGTAGGAGAAGCGATTCCATTGGCACTTCCTGTTAAGATAGATTATTTTGACAGGCTTGATCTTTCAGAAGTTGTGCGAAAATCTGATGATAAAGAAAAAGAAAAAACTGTTTTTATAGGCTGATGGTATGTATAAATTTGCCCATATAGCTGATTGTCATCTCGGAGCCCAAAAGCATCCTGAATTAAAAAAATTGGAGCTAACTGCTTTTAAGAAATGTTTGAATAAGTGTATTCAAGAAAAAGTGGATTTTATAATAATATCTGGCGATCTGTTTCATTCTAACATCCCGGATATGGGTATTGTAAAAGAAGCTGTAGGAAAATTAAAACAAGTCCATGAGATGGGAATCCCTATCTACGTGGTCTACGGGAGCCATGATTTTAGTCCAAATGAAACCTCTATAATTGATGTAATAGCTGAAACCGGATTACTAAAAAAAGTCGTTAAAGCGGAAGGTGATAAAAAGCTAAAATTAAGGTTTACAGTTGATCCTAAAACAAATGCTAAATTAACAGGCATTTCGGGAAGAAAAACAGGCATTGAAAAAGAGTATTTTGAAATTTTAGATAGAAAACAGCTTGAAAATGAGGATGGATTTAAAATATTTGTTTTTCATAGTGCTATAGAAGAGCTGAAACCTGAATTTTTATCTGAGATGGAATCTATTCCGCTATCATCTTTTCCAAAAGGATTTGATTATTATGCTGGCGGGCATATCCACAAACACTCGGAACATGAGTGGTTAGAACATGAAAAAATAGTATATCCTGGTCCTCTGTTTGCTGGATACCCTCGTGATTTTGAGTTAAGTGCAAAAGGTGAAAAAAGAGGTTTTTATATTGTAAATTTCGATGGTAAAGTCGAAAATATGGAATTTGTTGAAATAAACGTTTGTGACTATGCCTACATTCATTACGATGTCTCAGGCAAAAATTCAATTCAAGTTCAAAATGAGCTTTTAGAAAAATTAGAAAAGGTGGACGTAGAAAATAAACTGGTTTTACTTAAGATAAGTGGAGAGCTTTCAGGAGGAAAAACCTCGAACATTGATTCTAAACTTCTCAGAGGTTTATTGATAGGAAAAGGTGCTATCCATGTTAATATAAATCGCCATGGTTTAACTTCAAAGAACCACAGAAAAGTAAAGCTCATGGGTGAGGATATACCCACAATGGAAAGTAAAGTTTTTAAAGAAAATATAGGAAATATCAGGCTTTCTAATAAGAATCTAAAGTCTGAAAGAGGAATTAAGCTTGCAAATGAACTTTTGAGAATCTTAAGGCAAGAACAGAAACCCAATGAAAAAAAAGGCGACTATGAGAAGCGTATCAGGACAAATGCTCTCGAATTCCTCCTGGAGGGTAAATTTGATAATTAAATCCCTAAAAATAAAAAATATCAGAAGTTATGAGGATGTTCAAATAGATTTCCCCCAAGGCATTACCCTTTTCGAGGGTGATATAGGATCTGGAAAATCAAGTATTCTCATGGCAATTGAATTTGCTCTTTTTGGTTTAGGTTCAGAAAGGGGTGATGCACTTTTAAGAATAGGAGCAAAAGAAGGGCATGTTTCCTTAAAATTCAAGGTGAATGGAGAAGAATATGTTGTTTTTCGTTCTCTGATAAAAGCAAGAGGTGGAATCCGACAAGATAAGTGTTACATAAAGACAAAAGAAGGCATAATGCATCTATC
>CAZLGO010000071.1:0-8980 GCA_964559295.1 uncultured Methanobacteriaceae archaeon | reverse complement strand
TACATAAAACTTGCTAAACCAAACCGAAAAACTTAGGTTTTTCAAAATTCTCTTATATTTTAGAAACTACCTAAAAAATGATTCATGTCATTTCTATCCTTGATCGTAAAAAATCCATTCCGCAACAAAACAAGGACCACCCTTGCAATCATTGGAATATCAATAGGAATTGCAACCATTGTGGCATTGGGTATTATTACCGATGGTCTTAAAGTATCAACCGAAAATACCCTGAAGGCTGGAGGATCTGATTTTACAATAGTACAGGCTAATGTAGCTGATTTTGCACTCAGTGTAATAGAACAAAATCGTGTTGAAGATATTCAACGTATGAATGGGATCCAAGATGCTGTAGGTGTTTTAATAGCCTTCCGTCCTGTTGAAAATACTCCTTACTTCATTATAATGGGTATTGAGAGGAACAAATTAGCTCTCGGCAAAATAAACATCATAAAGGGTAAGCCATTTTCAGCAGGGAGTGAAGACGAAATTATAATCGGTAAAAGAGCTTCTCAAAACATTAATAAGACGGTTGGAGATACCATCGGTATTTCAGGAGAGAAGTTCAAAATCACAGGCATATTTGAAACAGGGAATTTATGGGAGGATGGAGGAGCTTTCATGTCTTTGAACACTCTCCAGAAGTTCGAGAAAAAAGAAAGGAAGGTAACAATGATATTTGTGAAAATAAAGAAGGATGCGGAGATTGAGGATGTAACTAAACGAATTGAGGATGTTTATCCCAATGAATTAGTCACAATAAAGTCCCTTGAAGAATTCAGTAAAGTAGATAAGGGATTGGAAACTATTGACACAGTTTCGTGGGCTATTTCGCTTCTTGCAATTATAATAGGGGGAATTGGTGTCATCAACACCATGATTATGGCAGTATTTGAAAGAACAAGGGAAATAGGAGTTTTGAAAGCTGTGGGATGGAAAAACAGAAGAATACTGGCAATGATACTGGTCGAGTCTATTGTAATCACCTTAATAGCAGGTCTTGTTGGTATAATAATGGGAATAGTGGCTGTTGAGGCGATAATTTCTTCAGTCGCCAGGGGATTTATTGAACCTGTGTACTCCATCAATCTGTTCTTAAAGGCTCTTGGAATAGCCCTGTTTGTGGGAATAATTGGTGGATTTTATCCAGCATACAGGGCAAGCAGGCTACCTCCAACAGAGGCGTTAAGATATGAATAACATAATTGAGATCAGAAATCTTAAGAAAAAATATGATGAGGGGAAAGTAGTCGCTTTAGATGGTGTTAATTTGGAAATTAAGGAAGGAGAATTTGTATCTATAATAGGACCTTCAGGATCTGGAAAATCTACCCTTCTTAACATGATAGGGGCGCTTGATAGACCTGATGAGGGCTTTATTAGAGTAGCTGGTTATGATCTCATGGAAACAAAGGATTTAAGCAAATTTAGATCAAAGGAAATCGGTTTTGTATTTCAATTACACAATCTAATACCTAATCTCACAGTTCTTGAAAATGTCCAGATTCCAATGTTTGAGATGAAGCTTTCAAGCAAAGAAATGCAAAAAAAAGCTTTAAAAATTTTAAAATCCGTAAATCTAACAGATAAAATCAATCAGATTCCCACAAAGCTTTCTGGAGGAGAAAGGCAAAGAGTAGCAATAGCAAGAGCCCTGGCTAACAATCCCTCCATAATTTTGGCTGATGAACCCACCGGAGCCCTAGATTCTAAGACCGGTAAAATGATTCTAAAGCGCCTGAAGGACGTTCATAAAAAAGAGAACGTAACTTTGGTTATGGTAACTCATGAACCCTATGTGGCTAAAAGTGCTGATCGAATTGTGCGTATGCTTGATGGAAAAATAATCGATGATTTGGGTGATAATGTGAAGTTGAGGGAATCTATCATAAAGGAAATTGAAAAGATCCCTGAAGAATACCTTATGGAAATAGCGGATTTCATTCGTTTTGTAGAAAAGAAAAAGTTAAAACGTGTTGAAACTGCAATAGAGGTGCGTAATCTCTCAAAAAGATACAAAGATGTGCAGGCTGTTGAGGATCTGAACATGAAAGTGCGCAAAGGTGAGATATTTGGATTTTTAGGTCCTAATGGTGCAGGGAAGACAACTACAATAAAAATGATGATGGGTCTTACCCTTCCGTCAGCAGGGGAAATATTTATCAATGGAGAGAAAGTTAGCAGCGATTCTGTCCATATTCGAAGAGACATAGGTTATATCCCCGAACAAATTGCCTTTTACGAAAATCTCACGCCCCTACAAACACTCCATTTTTTCTGCGAATTAAAGGGTGCGGATAAATCTGTTGCTGAATCTCTCCTGAAGGAAGTTGGACTTGGTGATGTATCACACAGAAAAGTAGGAACTTTTTCAAAAGGCATGATTCAATTGTTAGGGATAGCTCAAGCAATGATCGGAAATCCTTCAATTTACATCCTCGACGAACCGATGGGAGGATTAGACGCACGTTGGGTGAAGGTAATCAGAGATAAAATTAAGATGTTGAATGAGGAAGGAGCTACAATAGTGATCTCTTCCCATATTTTATCAGAGGTTCAGATCCTATGTGATAGAGTTGCAATAATAGATAGGGGCAGAATCATAGCTGAAGACACCATAGACAATTTGAGTCATTATCTCCATATAGAACCGCGCTTGGAGATATACATTCCTGGCTTAGATGGTGAAGTTCCTGAGGGCATTCTTGATATTGAGGGGGTGAGAAAGGCAGAAGCAGAAGGTGATCTTCTTTTTGTGAATTGTGAGGCTGATGCCCGTGTTAAGGTCATCAGAATGATAGAGGAAGAAGGCAAAATCATAAGAGACTTTAAGACCATTGAACCGTCTCTCGAGGAGGCTTTTCTAAAATTGATATCTAAGGAGAGAGATTAACCATGTTAGATCCTAAAAAAGTATATGCTATTGCAAAGAAAGAACTAGCAGACAATGTTAGGAACAGATGGATAATAGCAATAATAATAATCTTCGTGATCCTAACCATCGCCACCTCCATTCTTGCAGGTAGAGGAGATCTAGGCGGCATTGAAGAAACCGTTACAACCCTTTTGAGCATCTCCAGCATGCTTATTCCCCTAATTGCCATCATGCTTGGATATGCAACGATATCTGGAGAAGCTGAAAGTAGTTCCCTCTCCATTGTTCTATCATATCCAATCAGTAGAGGAGAAGTCCTGTTTGGCAAGTTCTTTGGATTGGGAATGGTGATTGTAATCTCAACCTTACTGGGGTTTGGATTATCTGGGTTGATCATCATTTATACCGAAGGATCTAGCTACTGGGGTAGCTACCTGGCATTCATAGGTTTTAACATTTTACTCGGCCTGGTTTACTTAAGCCTTTCGATTTGCTTTTCTGCTTTCTGTAAAAGAAGGGTAACTTCCCTTGGTGCAGGAATCATAATATTCTTCTGGTCCATGATTGTTGGCACAATAATCTTCGGTATTTACCTTTCCACAGGAGGAAGTTGGAATGATTTGTTTGGAGGTACTGTAAGCCTTCCAAACTGGTTATGGCAAAGCCTTTTCATGAGTCCGATGGACATGACTCAAACTGCAGTAATGCTGGCATTCGATATAAAACAGGTTTTCGGGTATAATCTTACACCACCAAGCTTTATTACCCTACGCTCCATCATCTTCATCCAACTTCTATGGATTATAATACCATTGATGCTGGCATACTCCTTCTTTAAGAGAAGAGATATTTGAGGTAATGAAATTGTTGATAAATGAGTTTGTATAAGTTTAAAGAGGTTTTTGCACATCAAAACCCGCATAATCCTTTAAAAGGCTTGTATCAGCTTTTCTTGGAGACATGTCAGATCAAGTGTTGAGTTGTTTGATATATTGATATAAGAATAGATCTAGATTTTTCACGCCACAGCAACCTCTGGATCTTTTCTTTTCTTTTGTAACCTAGTAATGCAAGAGTCCCTGCTAAAAATTGAAAATCGAAGATTTCCAAACTTGAAAATGTAATTTTCAAGAGTGCATTCAGAGAGATGAACTTATGAACTGATCGGATAGTATAACGATGTAATTTGTTTAAGGACAATGCTTTTTTAGCTAATTTGAAAAAATCATCGATTGAGCTTCTTATTGACTTGTATTCCTGCTAACGCTGGATTTTGTATGTGAATTCTCAGAAAATCGTAGGAGATCTAGCACCCTACAACCTTTTTACAAAAAGATTTTTAGAAAGGAGGATAATCCCCAAAAAATTCCAAAGCATACCTTTCAGCTGTTTTCACCTGGGAGGGGTAATGAATTTTTAATTTGTTCTCTATCTCAGATCTATCCTTCGAACCTGCAATGACTTTCAACACCCTAACGTAAACATCCAAAGATTCAAAAGAAGGTGAACATGGAACTTCAAGTGTCAGACAAACATCATGCCTATCAAATAAAGTAGTCCTGATAAATGTAGATATAGAACCTATCAAAACACCCTTTTCAAGCTCTATTAAAGGTGGAACTCCTACTTTCCCCTTTCTGTTTTTATCTGTCAGTTTTAGGTAATTATCTTTTCTATAGCAGTGCAATTCAACGTATATTTCAGGTTTGTAGCGTTTGATCAATGATTGAATTTTATTTCCTGTTTTCGAATTGTAATACTGCTCATCAAGAGTGCTTATATACCTGCTTTCATCGAAATTGTAGATAATAAGCTTTCCGTTTTCTACGTCTTCATTTTTGATCTTATTGAGGGCTTTTATGGTAGTGATCCCTTCCCTTCCATGAACTCCTCCAACAAAAAGACGAGTTGGTCTTGCGCTTTTTTTAATTATCTTAGAATAATCCATTTTATCAATGATTGTTATCGGATGGTTGAAGCATTTGTTTATTGTCCATATACCAGACTTTTTATATAATCAAAGATCCACCTTAAGTAATTCATTATCTGATTTAAGATGCCCTGTGCTTGTGTTGATTGATCTATAGCATTTTGAAGCTGCTGTTTAAAATCCGTTAAATTTCCCTGTGCTTTCTGGGAATTTGAAATGGCATCTGCAATCTGTTGGGCCTGCTGATCTGTGAGATCGATGTTCATGTTTGTGGCTATGTTCATTATGATTACCTTTATCTGAGTTGGGTCTTGTAGGTTTTGGTTTTGAGCTTCGTTTTTTGCCTTCTCAAACAACTCAGCAATTCTATCCGGATTTTGACCAGTTTGTTGGGTCATTTGAGTTGCTACATATATTTCTTCTGTAGCTGCTTTTTTCGCATCTTCTGGTATTGGGGCACCTACAGCAATCTCATAAGACCTTAATACACCAGTTAAAGCCGCTTCTCCAGATGCTTGAACAGGTGATGATACCACAACGTATCCATCCTGGATTCCACAAGATTTTAGGGCATTTGCATACATTTTAGAAGTAACCACTTTTATTTTGTTTTTATCAACTATGATCTTTATCCCTGGAGCGTATCCAAGATCAACCATTGCACAGGAGAATATTTGGCTTGAGGAGTAGGTTTTTCCTGTTATTTTCTTGGAAATCGAGTTTACCTCAGATGCTGTTATTACTTTCGTGGTAGCATCCTTTACGTCTTTATCAGTGTGGGTCTGGAAATAATCTATCATGGAATTTTTCCATGCCGCGTTGGCATAAGTTGTCTCTCCAAAGGTTATTACAAATCCAGAAACTCCGTAAATCGGACCTGCAACAACCAACATTAAGAGCAATCCGATTGCTAATTTTTTCATAATATCACCTCATACAACAACCTTTTAGAAAAAGGTTGATCAAAATTTCCCTTCGGGTCAATCCTTTTTTAAAGGATTGTTTGATGAACTTTATTAAAGGTTTTTTAATGAAAATTTTTCTAAAAGCTTCTTTGATGAACTTTAATAAGCTCTTTGGGTCAATCTTATTAAGCTAAAAGTACAACTCTGCTTTCAAGTGATTTGTCCACAATCTTGCGATCACATTTTTCTGCTATGGAGTTTGCAAAATTGCATATTTCTTCATATGTGGGCATGTTCTCCAACTTTAATCTTTTTCTGGAGTCTCCAACATACATATATGCTTTGACCTCAACGAAATTTGGATTACTTTTTTTAATTATATCTGCATATTCATGAGGTTTTTGCATATTGTAGCCATTAACACAGGTTATTCTTATAACCGTTCTACAATTAAAGCTTGATAGTAAACTAAAGGTTTCATTTAATCTATCCCACCCATGGTTTATCTGAGGTCTGCATAATTCCTGATAAACCTTTTTGTTTGGAGCATCTAAGGACACGTAAAGTTGGCTTGGTTCTTGTGTTAGGTTTTTTAATTTTGATGGCATCATACCATTTGTAACCAAAAAAGTTGTGAAATTTCTTCTGTGAAATTCCCAGATGAGTTCGTCTATCATGGGATAGAGCATAGGTTCACCAGCAAGAGAAATTGCAGCATGCCTTGGATTTTGCGCCTCCTTCAATTTTTCCATATTTACCTTGTCATTTCCAAAAAAACCACAAAGAAGATTTCGCTGTGCATCAATACAACCATCTATTATCACACAAGGGTCATCAAAATTTTCCATCCATTTTGTTTTTGTGATTGAAATGTCTCTCCAGCAAAATAAACACTTTTGGTGGCAGAATGGAATACTTGGGGACATCTGCAAACATCTGTGGCTTTCTATACCATAGAATTTCTGTTTGTAACATGCGCCTTGGTCTAAAAGACTTTTTTTTGTCCAGTGGCATACCTTAGCTGCAGCATGCTTTCCATTTCCCACAAATCTATAACCAGCCTTTTCCAGTTTTTTTAAATCTTTATCTGAAAGTGCCATACTAATCATTGTCAATTATTTCTAAAAAACTATTTGCAAACTAAAATATAAGCTTTGATCCAAATGATATTATTGGTTAATTGATCCTGAGGTATCAAAGGGCAATCACAATGTTTTTATAGACGTTGTCCAATAAAGGAAATTATATCATGGTCATCGCTGAGGAAAAATCATGAAAACTCCAATTATAATTTTGAATTTTAAAACGTATTTGGAATCTACAGGATCGAATGCTCTAAAACTTGCAAAAATCTCAGATAGCGTTGCCAAGAGAACAGGTATTAACATTGTTGTTGCACCACAGCATCCAGACATCTACAGGGTCTCAAATGAGGTGGATATCCCTGTTTTGGCTCAACATGTTGATCCAATCGATTTTGGAGGGCATACAGGCAGTATATTATTAGAATGTGTAAGAGAGGCAGGAGCTGCTGGTACACTGATAAATCATTCTGAGAAGAGGATGAAGCTTTTTGAGATCGATAGGATCGTAAAAAAAACATCTGACCTTGGAATGACCAGTGTTGTATGCACAAACAACATAGAGACAAGTGCTGCTGCTGCAACCCTAAATCCTGATTTCGTGGCTGTAGAACCTCCAGAACTTATAGGATCTGGAATACCTGTTTCAAAGGCGGAGCCCGAAATAGTTGAGGGAACCGTGGATGCTATACATAATGCAAATCCAAAAGTAAAGGTTTTGTGTGGTGCAGGTATTTCAACAGGAGATGACCTGATGGCTGCAATAGATTTAGGTGCAGAAGGCGTACTTCTTGCATCAGGAATCGTTCTTGCTGAGAACCCAGAGGATGCTCTCCTTGATTTGGTAAGTAAAATTTGAGTCTGGAGGATAAAGATGTCCTTTGAATTCTATACCATAGATGATTTTGATCTGGAAGATAAAACAGTTTTGGTAAGGGTAGACATAAATTCTCCAGTAGATCCAAATACAGGTTTGATTTTAGATGATACAAGAATAAGATTACATGCTGAAACCATAAATGAACTTTCAAGAAAAGGTGCAAAAACTGTTGTGCTGGCTCACCAAAGTCGTCCTGGAAAAAAAGACTTTACTACACTCGAACAACACGCGAAAACCCTTTCAAAAGTTTTGGGTCGTGAAGTTGGTTATGTGGACGATATTTTTGGTAAGGCTGCAAGAGAAGAGATATCGAAAATGAGAGGAGGAGACATACTTGTTTTAGAAAATGTCAGATTTTATTCTGAGGAGGTCCTAAAAAGAGACCCAAAGCAGCAAGCAGAAACACATATGGTTCGGAAATTATCCCCCATGGCTGATTATTTTGTAAACGATGCATTTGCTGCAGCCCACAGATCTCAGCCTTCATTAGTCGGATTTGCAATTACCCTACCAACTGCAGTCGGTAGAGTAATGGACAGAGAACTTAGGTCGTTATATGGTGCATTGGAAGATGTTAAGAGACCGTGTATTTATGTTTTAGGTGGTGTAAAGATAGATGATGCGATAATGGTCATGAAAAATGTCCTAAAGAGAGGTAGTGCAGATTTTATACTTACAACAGGATTGGTTGCAAATATTTTCCTTTTAGCATCTGGCATTAATATAGGTAAAGTCAACAGAGACTTTATAGAAAACAAAGGTTATAAAGGATGCATAAAAATGGTAAAAAAACTCAAAAAAGAATTCCCCGACCTGATAAAAGTACCTACTGATGTTGCTGTCTGTATAGATGATGAAAGAGTAGAAGTTTCGGTTAAAAAAATCCCAAATAGCCCTATATATGATATAGGTACAGAAACTATAACAGAATATGCTAAATTTATAAGGGATGCAAAAACTATCTTTGCAAATGGTCCTGCTGGAGTTTTTGAAAAAGAGGGATTTAGTATAGGGACTGAAGACGTTTTAAATGCAATTTCATCATCAGATGGTTTTTCAATAATAGGAGGAGGGCACCTTGCAGCAGCAGCAGCACAAATCGGTGTTTCCTCAGGCATAAATCATATGAGTAGCGGTGGAGGAGCTTGTATAAGTTTATTGGCTGGTGAAAAACTTCCTGTTATTGAAGTGTTGAAAGAGGTAGCATTAAAACATTAAAACCACAAAGTATTTAAATAAATCATCCCTATATCAAAATGCCTCGGTAGCTCAGTCTGGTGGAGCGCGAGACTTGTAATCTCGTGGTCG
>CAZLGO010000070.1:0-9201 GCA_964559295.1 uncultured Methanobacteriaceae archaeon | reverse complement strand
AAACTTGCTAAACCAAACCGAAAAACTTAGGTTTTTCAAAATTCTCTATAGTTTTAAAATCTCTTCCATTATGCTCCTAATTTCACTCTTTTACCAGAATCTTAACTTCTGGATCCTTATAATTCGCTTAACTTCTTGAGAGGAGATCTTCTGAAGCAGCCTCTGCAATTTCAATTATTTCTGCCTCATCAAGCATCTGAAGTTTCCTATTCTCCATCAATATCTCTCCATTGCAAATTACCGTATCGATATCACATCCTTCCGCTGCATACACAATGTGTGAAACTGGATTTCTAAACGGAGTAAGATGAGAAACTTTCATATTTACAAGGATAAGGTCGGCTTTTTTTCCAACTTCAATGGTCCCGATTTCATTTTCAAGCCCTAAAGCTTTTGCACCATTTATTGTAGCCATTTTAAACACTCTTTCTGCGCTAAGCACAGCGGGATCAAATGAACTAACCTTCTGAAGCAGAGAAGCTATCTTCATATCCTCGAAAATGTGATGACTGTTGTTTGAAGCAGGACCATCGGTACCTAAGGATACGCATACACCCTCCTCAAGCAATCTGCGAACAGGTGATATCCCTGCTGCAAGCTTCATGTTGCTTACAGGATTATGGGATATTTTAACGTCTCTTTTTTTGATTATATCAATTTCAGAGTCTGAAAGCCATACAGCATGCGCTGCTATAACGTCATCCCCCAGAAAACCAATATCCTCCAGGTATTCAAATGGTCGCAGACCATAGCTATCCATGATCTGCTGAACCTCACTTTTGGTCTCCCCAACGTGGATTTTGATCTTAACACCATATTTATCTGCTTTTTTCCTAACCCATTTTAAAAGCTCGGTGGAAGATGTATATGGTGCGTGAGGTCCAAAACCGGCTTTTATTCTACCATCTGCGGTGTTATGACATTTTTTTATTATCCTAATGCTTTCTTTAAATTCTTTTTTCCTTTTCTCTTCGTCTCCAAGATCGATCATTCCGTGGGTGAGTAAGCACTTCAGACCAGATTCTTTGACAGCCCTTGCAACATCGTCCATAAAAAAGTACATGTCTGCGAAGGTTGTGGTACCAGACTTTATCATCTCAACACAGCCAAGCATCGCACCAGCATAACAATGTTCTCCAGTTAAATTAGCCTCTAAAGGCCATATGTAATCATTCAACCATATTTCGAGTGGTAAATCGTCGGCTAAACCCCGCATTAGTGTCATGGAAAGATGTGTATGGGTATTCACAAGCCCGGGCATTAGAACCTTCTTTTCACCCTTTATTACTTTGTCTGCATCGTTTGAATTGCCTTTTTTTGTTACTTCAATAATTTTGTCATCTTCTATTAGTACAGAACCCTTCTTTATCCGGGCACCCAAGATAGTAACGTCATCTATCAGAATGCTTTTAGTTTCCATGGAATCACCACTTTATATTAAATGGTAGATTATAATAACTACTAATTCTAAATCTACAATTATATTTGACAGGCACTATGTTAAGCTTTAACTTATATTAAATGTAAATACAATATTCTTTGTTATTAAGGAGGATGTAAATGCGATTAAAGATAGCTCTGCCATCCAAGGGAAGGATCAGCGATCCTGCAGTTAAACTTTTAGAAAAGGCAGGAATTGGTATAAAAGATACCACAGATAGAAAGCTCTTTTCAGAGACACATGATGAAGAAATAAGTGTCATGTTTACAAGGGCTGCAGATATCCCGGAGTTCGTGGCAGATGGAGCAGCTGATCTTGGAATGACTGGACTTGATCTTATATTGGAAAAGGATGTTGAAGTTGAGATCCTTGAAGATCTCAATTTTGGAAAAGCTAAACTTGTTTTAGCTGCCCCGGAGGATTCTAAAATCGAGAGTGTATACGATATCAAAGAAGGGTCTCTGGTTGCAACAGAATTTCCAAATTTGACAGAAAGCTACCTTAAAAACAAGGGGATAAATGTTAAGATAGTTGAATTGAGTGGCTCAACAGAAATTGCACCATTTATAGGAGTTGCAGATGTAATAGCAGATCTTACAAGCACAGGCACAACTCTCAGGATGAACCGTCTTAGGGTCATTGATACAGTCTTAGAAAGTTCTGTAAAATTAATTGCAAATAAAAAAAGTTTTATTGATAAAAATGAGAAAATAGAAGCTGTAAGAACTGGTATAAAAGGTGTTTTAAATGCCGAAGGCAAAAAACTCGTGATGATGAATGTTCATGAGGATGCTTTGGAGGATGTGAAAAAAACCATGCCTGGTCTTACAGGACCCACTGTATCTAAGGTTTTATCTGACAACGGGATAGTAGCTGTACACGCAGTTGTTGATGAAAAAGATGTATTTGGGGTTGTAAATAAGCTTAAAAAAATAGGTGCCAGGGATATATTGGTTGTTCCAATTGAGAGGATCATATAAAACAACCTTTTGGAAAAAGGTTGATCAAAACTTTGGATGAACCCTTTTTTAAAGGGTTCTTTGATGATTGCTGAAGCGTTGCTTCAGCAAACTTGCAAATGTAATTTGCAAATGAAGCCGTCAAGTCTTCTAAGAGTTGTCTGGATCAATCCTTTAGTAAAGATTGATCAAAAATAGGGAGCTTGATTTAAAATACCGATTAGGAAGATATCCTATGAAACTCATAAGCTTTATGAAAGATGATATGGAGAAAACAGGAATTTTAAACGATGATTTTATAACAGAACTTTCATGTTCTATGGTGGATGCATTTAATGCTTCTAACATCGATAAATTCAAAAAAAATGAAACTCATGAACTTCAGGAGGTAAAAATAAAACCTCCCATCTCACCTTCCAAGATAATATGCGTTGGTTTAAATTATAGAGATCATGCAAAAGAACTTAATATGGAAATTCCAGACGAACCAGTTATATTTTTAAAACCTCCCACATCTGTTATTGGGCATTTAGATAGCATAATTTATCCTGATTGTTCAAAACAGGTTGACTATGAGGTGGAACTTGGCGTCGTAATTTCCAAGGAAGCAAGATATGTAAGAGAAAAAAATTCAGGGGATTTCATAGGCGGATATACGGTGTTGAATGACGTAACAGCAAGAGATCTGCAGAGAAAGGACGTTCAATGGACAAGGGCAAAGAGTTTTGATACATTTGCTCCAATTGGCCCTTGGATCGAGACAGAGTTAGATCCAGCAAATCAGAATATTTCACTGAAGCTCAACAATAAAATGAGACAGAATTCAAACACAAAGAACATGATTTTTGAAGCAGAAGAGCTTGTTGAGTTCGTATCAAATATAATGACCCTGAAACCAGGGGACATCATAGCAACAGGAACTCCTCCTGGTGTTGGACCTATGAATGTCGGGGATGTTGTTGAAGCTGAGGTGGAGGGGATTGGGATTCTTAGGAATTTTGTTGGAAAATAATTAGTTAATAGCATCCTGAACTTACTATTCATAGAGCAACATTTCTGGAGCAACCAGGTTTAAGTTGAAACCTCCTTTTTTTATAATAAGTTATTTATATTAAATTCCAAACTTATTTCTTCATCTCCATGTTTTTAAAGGCCTTTTAGTATGGTTATTAGCAGATAAAAAATTTAAAAATTTCTATTTAAATAATTTACAATCATTCTATGTATATCGCAGGTTTGTAAGGTACCGCGTTCCTTGATTTTCCTTCTGGGTCATAGGTAGGTTCCCTATACACAATAACCTCAGCATTAGCTTCTCTTGATAGAAACTCCAGAGATTCTTTTATAATAGAATACTCATCTATTTTACCAACGTACTTGATTTTGGTCATCTCCCTTGTTATTTTCTTTACGAAATCTGCAACTTCTTTTTTATTATCATGTAAATCCTGCTTTATTGCTTCTCGCATGATTTTACCAATATCTGGTTTTCCAATTCTCTTTGCAATATCAAAAATCTCCCATTTCCAGTCAGGGGATACATAAACATGTATTTTTTCTGGTTTTACACCAAGAATCTTTTTTATTTCATTTATATCATCAACAAGTCCCTGGATAATCTCCTCTGCCTTTTGAACGTTTTTGTTTATTAGATTGGCATTATACTTTGGCCATTTTGCAGTTGATACAAAGCCATAGCCACCATATTTCTCCCACATCTCTTCACACGTATGTGGAATAAATGGAGCCATCAAACGTATCCACTTACTCAATATATAGATTAAAACGTCTGTAATTTCTTTTTTTATTTTATCAGTGTCCATTTCATGTTCTATACGGTAGAAATAATGATCTATATCTTTTTTAAACAAGAATAAAGCTTCTTGCAACGCTTTTCTCGTCTGGAACCCTTCCAGGGCAGCAGTTGCATTTTTTATCCTCATGTTAATCTGACTTAGAATCCAGGCATTTATCAGCTTTTTGATTTCTGGATTCGGTTTATAAGATTTCAATAATATCCTGGATCCATATATCTTCTCAACACGTTCTGCAAATTCCACAAACCATTCCAAACGTTTTTTAATTCCTTTTACTTCTTTTTCTCTCCAATCAAAATCCTGCCATGGTTCGGCAGCAGACATTAAAAATAAACGGACGACATCTGATCCATGGGTTTTTATGGCATCATCAAGGAGTACTATGTTTCCTTTGGATGAAGACATCTTATGACCTTCCAAAAGGCCCATGCCAAAGACTACAATTCCATTTGGCCACTTTTCCTGGGAAAATATGGCCGAATGATGAAAAATATGGAATGTAAGGTGATTTCCAATAAGATCCTTTGCGGAAAGGCGCCAGTTTAGTGGATACCAGTAATCGAATTGATCTTTTATCCTTTTAAAATTTTCAGGAACTTCTTCTGAAAGAAAAACCCAATCAAAGAATTGATCATCTAAAACTTCTGGATCAAGTTCCTTCATGTACTTTGAGATGGTATAATAGGCCATATAGATTGTTGAATCACTTAGAGGTTCCACTATCCATTGTGGATCCCATGGTAACTTTGTTCCAAGTCCAATCCTCCGAGAACATGCCCAATCCTTGAACCACGCTATATAATGTTGGAAATTTGCCCTAGTCTCTTCAGGTACTATTTTTATCCTATCTAAACACCTAAACGTAACTTCTTTCCAATGTTCATCAGAATACTTTAAAAACCATTGATCTTCAAGTATTCTAACAATGCATTTGGTCCCGCATCTGCATATAACAGGTATTTCTGCAAAATCATACATTAAGTCTCCTTTATTAGATTTTAGGAGATTCTCCATAATCTTATCCCGTGCTTCATATACAGGTAAATCACCATAATCAGGGATATCTGAAGCCATAATTCCTTTTGCATGCTCCAATTTGTAAAGCTCGTTTGTAGCATCTCCAAGTTTCGGATCCTTCTGATTCTTCACACCAAAAGTCTGGATTATTTCCTCTGCTGGGAATTTTCCAAAGCCTTCAAGCTTTATGATGCTTATTGGTTCAATTTTTTCAAGTTCTTCTACTATTCTGTATTCTTCAAGCTGTTTTACATTCTCTTTTAAATCCTTCAAAGCCACGTAATCTGCAGGAGCATGAGCTGGAACAGAATAGACAACTCCAGAGCCATATTCAGGATCTACAAAAGAAGCAGGAAGTATTATATGTTTTTGTTCTGTTATGGGATTTTTTACGTATTTTCCTATCATATCATGAGCATCAACATCAGATACAATTGAAACATCCTTTTTTTGATGAATGAGATTTTTGTATGCATTTTTACTTATTATCCAGTTTTCATCATGAATTTTTACCTTAACGTATTTAGAATCAGGATTTATCCATAAATTAGTAGTCCCAAATAGAGTTTCTGGGCGAAAAGTCGCTGCAACAAGATAAACTCCATCCATTTCAAATTTTACAAGGGTAAGCTCGCTAATTCCAACTCCTTCTCCCTCGAGAAGGTCATGATCCCCCACCGGGTTCTGGCATTCTGGGCAGTACTTTACAGGATGTGCACCCTTTCTTATAAGTCCCTTATCTTTAAGCTTCTTAAACTGCCACTGGATAAACTTTTGATATTGTGGATCGATGGTTGTAAACTCCCGCCTCCAATCTATCGAATAACCCATCTTTCCCATGATCTTTTTGTATTCTCCACTAAAATACTTTACAATGTAATGAGGATCTTTGAAATTCCAAAGCTCATCTTCTGGGACCTTGTGGACATTTTTGTAAATATCAAGTGTCCATGGATCGCTCCTTTCTATCCTCTTCGCGATTCCAATAACAGGGGCTCCGGTTACGTGCCATGCCATTGGAAAAAGGACGTTATATCCTTGCATTCTCTTAAATCTTGCATATACATCAGGTACTGTGTAGGTTCTACCATGTCCAACATGCATAGCACCACTGGGATATGGATAAGCTACTGTTAAAAAGATCTTCTCTTTTTCGTTAGGATCTGATTCAAATAATTTTGCAGCTTGCCATCTTGCCTGCCATTTTTCCTCTATTTCACGAAACAAGCGATCACCGCCAGAATTAACCAATCTCACTTTCTAACCACTCTAAATAATCTTCAGAACCTTGTATTATCGGAATTGCCAGTATACATGGAATATCATAGCTGTGAATCTCCTTTACTTTTTTTATGATACTTGCTACATTGCTTACCTTGGTCTTTGCAATAAGAAGAGATTCTGAGTCTTCTTCTATATTCCCTTTCCACAGATATACAGATTCTATGGTAGGGATGATGTTTACGCAGCCAACTAATTTATCCCTTAGCAATGCATTGGCTATTTTTTTTGATTCTTCTTTTCTTGATGTGGTTATATAGACTATTGCATACATAAATGCACCTCATTTAATTTTTGGAATGAAAGGTGGTAGACGTTTGTGTTTGGACGAATCTACCATTTTTTTAACCCTCAAAACCTCCCTGATAGGGATTTTAAGATAGTGTGCCACGTCCTCTTCACTCAATTTTTTATCCATGATGCAGCATAATATCTTATCTAAAATCTCGTATTTGATCCCCAATTCTTCTTCATCGGTCTGACCTGCCCAAAGACCGGCAGTTGGGACTTTTTTTATGATATTTTTTGGGACTTGAAGATATGATGCGAGCTGTCTTACCTGCGTCTTGTAGAGATCGCCTATTGGTAAAATGTCCGCTCCACCGTCCCCATATTTTGTAAAATACCCAACAAGTAACTCTGTCCTGTTACCAGTTCCTACAACTAGCCTTCTCATCAAATTCGCATGATAATAAAGAAGCACCATTCTTGTTCTTGCCTTTAGGTTTGCGTTGGCAAGTTTATTATTATTGGAATGTGTGCATAAAGAGAAAGACTTAACCAATCTATCTATATTTAAAATTTCATATTCTATTTTGAGTTTCTTTGCAATGGATATTGCATCATCTACATCCTCAAGATGCGTTGTTTTTGCAGGCATTATAAGTCCAAGTATCTTGTCATTTTCAACTGATTTTGCACAAAGATACGCAGTTGTTGTAGAGTCTAAGCCTCCACTTAATCCAATGACCAATCCATCTGACTTTGATTCTCTTATTTTGTTTCTTATAAATTCACATATTGTCTTTGTGGACTTCTTTTCATTGATTTTTAAAATATCTTCAAATTTTTCATGCATTTTAATCATAGCTTTGTTTGTATGTTTGTGTTATAAAATAATTCTCTTAATTACAACTCTTATACTTTAGAACTTATAAATTATAAGTTAAATCTTAAAAGTTATAAGTTATCTTTCTCTAAGAGATGATGCTAAAAACAACAAAGTATTTATATGCAATAAGGAAATGTTTTTCCGGTGAATTCATGATTCCATGGATATTATTATTGACGATTCTAGTTGTTTCCCTGATAATAGCGATAAAGGCTGCAGATATATTTGTGGATAATTTAGTGGATATAGGGCAGTCATTGGGAATATCTGAAATAATACTTGGTGTTACAGCATCTGCCATTGGAACATCACTTTTAGAATTTGGTTCTGCAATGACAGCAGTTCTAACCGGCAGTCCAGATGTGGGTGTTGGATGTGTTGTTGGATCCAACATATGGAACATTGCGGGAATACTTGGTATTTCGGCAGCCTTTGCAGGAATCATTAGGACAAACCCTGAAGAAATTAAAAGGGATGGGATGATGACGCTCCTTGTGGCTTTAGTTTTAATGTTCTTCATTTTTTTTGTTGGCAAGATCACCAGAATCGTAGCTTTCATATTAATAGTTTTATATGCAGGTTATCTATGGCAATTGGTGAAGGCACAAAAAAGAAATTCTGCTTTAGATGCTAATAAAGGTGAATCTAAATCATTCAATTACAAAACTCTCCTATGGGCAATTTTGGGGCTTATAGGACTCATTATTGGATGTAGAATGTTAGTTTATTCTTCAGTAGAGCTTGCAAGGCTTGCAAATATCTCAGAAATGTTGATTGGACTTACAATACTCGCAATTGGTACCAGTGTTCCCGAATTTGTTGTAACTTTAACATCCGCCATGAAAGGATTGCACAGTTTATCCTTGGGAAACATATTGGGGAGTAATATCTTTAACATCCTAATAGGAATTGGATTTCCTGCACTCTTTATGAATATTCCAGTTGAAAAGGTTGCAATTAGTTTTGATACCCCAGCAATGATTTTTTTTACCTTACTACTGCTTTTACTTATGCAAAGAGGCATGAAACTTACAAGATTAGATGGATTGATTTTATTAGCGTTTTATATAAGTTATATAGGAACGAGAATATATATATCGGTGTGATAAAATGTATGAGAAAATCTTGGTTACAAGCACAGGTGAATATCTAGATGAGATAACAGAACACGCCTTGGACTTGATAGACGAGCGAAAAATCCAGGTGATAGGGCTCTATGTGGTTGATACTTCTGCCCCTTTCTTAACACCACGCAAAATAAAAAAAATGATGTTAGCAGAATTAAAGAAAAGAGGAGAGAAAGTACTATCTGCGATGGAGAAAAGATTTCAAAAGCCAAACATAGATTTTCAGAAGATGTTAGTTGAAGGTGATCCGGCAGATGAGATCATAAAAGTTGCAGAAAAAGAGAACGCAGATATTATAGTAATAGGCACGGGAAAAAGCAAAATAGACAAACATCTGCTTGGAAGTGTATCTGAAAAGGTCGTGCATTCAGCTCCATGTACCATACTACTTGTAAGAATAAAACAAGATTAAAACAACCCTTTAAAAAAGCGTTGATGCAAACACACT
>CAZLGO010000069.1:0-9504 GCA_964559295.1 uncultured Methanobacteriaceae archaeon | reverse complement strand
GGCAACCGAAAGCCTTAAACCTGAAGGAGAATGTAGATAAGCTCCTTTTATCTTGTTTATTATGAATTCATCAGGCAAAATGTTTACATCTTCTATCTTCTTGCTTACAAGTCCAGCACATTGTAGAGGGATACCAACCTCTTTTTTCTTCTCCAATATGCCAACATTAAATCCCTTTTTTGCTATATACCTTGCAAAGGTTGAACCAACAGGTCCAGCACCCACAACAACAACATCATAATCTTTCATATCAATCTTATCCTTGTTCAGATCACAGGTATCTCTAAATACTTTTTTATCCATTTATCGTGTAATTTTACCGTGTATCACCATAAAGAAGGTTTCGTGCATTTCTTTTAAAAAGCTTGTGATCAATCTTCAAAAACAATGAGATATAATTCAGCTGACTATCTCCCGAATTTTCTGTAATCTCTAAAAAGTCTTGGTGGTTCTTTTGGGATTTTTTTGGTCTTTGATGGTTCTTTAAATGTTCCAAGTTCGATCATCTGGTTTATCATCCTTTCGATCCTAGCTGGATTTGGGATATCCCTAAGAAAAAGTCGTGTGGCTTCGTGTCCCCCAAATATTTCGATGTTTCCGCAGGAAAAAAGTCTTTGAATTAGAGTTTGAGATACAGTGATATCTTGAATTTTGTTGTAGTGGATGTAAGTTCTGGTTTTGCTTATGATGCCCTTTTTTACAATTATTCTGTAATTTGTAAGGATATATTTTGTGGATCTCCATGATAGGAAGTCCCAGACGACCCACAGGATCAAGGCAAAAATAAGAACCAGAAACACGATAACAGTTATCTCTCCAAGGGGAAGTTGCACGATCTTTACAAGATACGTTTGCAGGCTTGCTACTGCTGTTAATATAAGACTGAAAAAATATATAATCAAAAAAACAATGATTATTTTGATCAGAGTTGATTTCAGATTTATAAAAAGTCGTGGATTGGTCTCAAACAAGGTTTCTTCTTCAGATGGAAATCTCCTTATGCTCCTCCTTAGCATTTTAACCACACATAATATATATGCACTTTATAATAATATATATCCAATGATAGCAGAAAAAATTAGAGTTGAAGAGACAAACATACTCCTTAAGACGGATCTTATAAGACATGGACTTGTGGATTTTATCATAAAAAAACGTATGGAACTTAAAGATTACATCCTTAAGAATAATGATTTTTTAACAAGCTTTGAACCATTGACAGCCAAAGATGCGCCTTTTATAGTGAGACTCATGGTGAGAGCTGGAAGAATAGCAAATGTTGGTCCTATGGCATCTGTTGCAGGAACAATATCCCAACTTTCAATGGAATTTTTGGTCAAAAAAAATGCAAAGTATGTAATCGTAGATAATGGTGGTGATATAGCTCTTAAAACCAATAAAGATGTTATAACCGGTTTGTATGCAGGATCATCTTCCTTATCAGGTGAAATCGGGTTTAAGATAAAACATGATAAGACGCCAATGGGCATATGTACCTCTTCTGGAACTGTTGGACATTCAATAAGCCTTGGAAGGGCAGATTCTGTAACTGTATTTGCAGATGAAGCAAGTATTGCAGACGCGCTTGCAACATCCATTGCAAATGAGGCTGTTGGTGATTTAGATATGGATGCTGTTTGTAATTCTCTTGAAAAGGCAGAAAATTATAAAAAATTCATGAGAGGAGCCCTGATTGTGGTTGGAGAGTCTGCTGGAACTGTTGGTAAGATCCCTAAAATCATAAAGACAGATAAGAAGGTGGTTTTAGGGGATTTGTTTGATGTTTACTGATACATTAAAATCCACCAATTTATCATCTTCATGATGCGGTTCGGTATTCAAAAAAAATTCTGAATCCATAAAATTCTAATCCCTCAAACGTCTTTATATTTAGTTATCGTCTTTTAAAAATCTTAAAATTATCAGATTAAACTCTCAGTCTTCTCTTGTGGGAGCCAATGCCACTCTGAAAAAACAATCACTTCGGATCTTTTATTAACCTTTGAGCCCTCTGAGTTCAAGAAACAGAGACATATTTATCATCCCTGCCATGAAGAATTAAGGTTGGAATTTTGATTTCAGAAAGCCTATTGAGGTAGTTTAATTTAAGGCCTCTCCAACATCTCTCGTTTTCTGTCAAGATGTGAATCCCCTCGATCCCTGGTTTTTTCATTGTCTGGTAAACTTCATCTATGGGTCCACGTTAATTAATGGGATCATGGATAACATTACCAAGTCCCCAACTTATCATCCTCTTACTCCTGCGCAGGCTCATCCATAACATCTCACTAAAAAAGGAAGCTTTATCACAAGGTAAGATAGTATTTTCCAGGGTATCGTCTCTTAGGCTATAGGTGTCCGCTAGAACGAGTTTTCTGATCCTTAAAGGTGATTAAAAAGCAAAGCCTAACTATAATCCTACCATCGGAAGACCCACAAGATCTGCCTTTTTTATGTCCAATACATCATAAATGTCCCAAAAAATTGATGTAGTAGTCTGTGGTATATTCTATCCTTGGTTTATCATTCTCACTATATCTAGGTAAATCTGGGGCAATATCCTGAAGTGTTTTGAAAGGAGGTCGATGCTAAATCATAGGAAATTGAGGCTGAATCAAGATCTCCACCATGAAGTAACAGGACAGGGTCTCCTTTTTCCCTTCTGTTAAGTAATGAATGTGAAGACCACAACTTCAACCGATTTATCCTTCAAAATAAATCCGCCTATTTTGTTAATAATTTAGCATCCAAATTTATCAAAAAGCACTGAAATAAAAAAACCATATCAGTCTTTATTATAATGGTTTGATTTATTTATTATTGATATCCATGCTTTTTAGACGATATGCAATTTTCAGAGCTTTTGTGGAACAATAGCTCCTTAAGGGAACTAGTGATTTATGTGCTTTCTTCCATGATTTTAAATGTGTTTCCTTTCGCTATCCTAAATAAACAAGATAACCTATCTTGAAAATGCGGTTTTTAGGAATTGTTACGATCTCATAGATTCCCTGATCGCTTTTTCCAGTTTCTCTGGTTCGTCGCTGCCAATTCTAACTATCGATCCATCATTCCTACGCAGCTCCACTGAATAAGAACCAGAAACATTATAAAGAGTACCATTCGGGATTATACGAATTCCCCATCCATAATACCAAGGGCTTTTGACTACACCCACCAGCTCAAACTCCTCAAGAGGAAATTTTTTTCTGATAAGTCCTATTCCAAACCGTATTTTCAGAAGAGTGTTTTCAATTATCACGGTTAAACTGGCGAATAAGACTAGAGCTATTAACAGGATGATAATGGTTATATAACCTGCCCACTGGAATGCAGGTAAAAGAACTGTGAAAATGTATCCAAGGATAATTAAAACAATTAAAACCGGAATCAAAATCATATAACCTATCTGTGTGTGTTTATAACTTACCACCATAAAACTCCTCCAATGTTTTTAAAGCCTCAGATCGCCCATCATTCATCATATATCAGAGCTCATAGGGTTCATCATTGGCTTAATTGTTTCAAAAAATAAAAAAATTGCATTGATTTGAATCAAAGTCTTAAAAAACTTGGAGTTTAGCCGTACATAACTCCTGCTTCTTTTCTAATCTCTTCGTCTTTCTCCATACCGATTGTTTTTTCAATCGCATCCATGAAGTCGTTCATAGTAACAGAAGATCCCTCTCTCCTTATTGCAAACATTCCAGCCTCTGTACATATAGCTTTAAGATCTGCTCCAGATGCTCCTTCTGTTAGGGATGCAATAAGTTTTATATCAACGTCTTCTTCTAACGCCATGTTTCTTGTGTGAATCTTTAATATCTCAACTCTTCCTTCTTCATTTGGAATGGGTACTTCTATGAATCTGTCGAATCTTCCAGGTCGTAGGAGTGCTGGATCCAATATGTCTGGTCTGTTCGTTGCTGCAACTATTCTAACATTTCCCCTTGATTCGAATCCATCCATTTCTGCTAACAATTGCATCAGGGTTCTTTGTACCTCTCTATCGCCGCTTGTTGAACTTTTTAGTCTTTTTGCTGCAACAGCATCTATCTCATCTATAAAGATTATACTCGGTGATTTTTCATTTGCCAGGTCAAAGACGCCTCGAACTAATCTTGCACCTTCTCCTATGTATTTTCTTACAAATTCAGATGCAACTATCTTTATGAAGGTCGCATGAGTCTCCTGTGCAACAGCTTTTGCAAGAAGAGTTTTACCAGTACCTGGGGGTCCGTATAAAAGAACACCTTTCGGAGGCTCAATTCCAACCTTCTCGAAAAGTTCGGGTTTTTTGAGAGGCAGTTCTACAGTCTCTTTTATTTCAACGATCTGCTCATCCAACCCGCCTATATCTTTGTAAGTTACATCAGGCCGTTCCTCTACTTCCATGCTTGTTACAACAGGGTCTTTTTCAGATGGCAGGACATCTACTATACTAAAGGACTGCTGATTCAGAGCAACCCTTGCACCAGGTTCAAGTAACTTTTTATCTATAAATCGTGGGCGACCAACAACAAAGTGTGGTCCTGTACTGCTTTTTATTACCAATCTCCCATCTTCCAGAACCTCGGTTATCATAGCTGCCACTAATGGGGGGGATCTGAACCTTTCAACCTCTCCTCTTAAGGATTTTACTTCCCTGTCTAATCTGATCTTCTCATTTTCCACTAGGACCTTATCTTTTTCGAGTTTTCTTACCTTCCACATGAGATTTCTTTTTGTTTTGATGTTTTCTTCTTTTAAAATCCTGATCTCCTTTTTTAGTTCCTCAATCTTCTTTAATATGTTTTTGGACATGTTCTCCATGATCCCTGATCACTCCTGTTTGAGCTTTTCAATTTTTACATTGCTTTTGGTAATATTTAAATATTGGGGTATAAATTAGATTATCTTACAAGCAGGAGATACAAAGGGATACGCATGAGATGTGAGATATGTGGAAACAAAATAATTGGAAAACCGCTGCGAACGAAGATTGAAGGATCTGTTATGCTTGCATGTCCAAAATGTGCAAAATTTGGGAAAATACAAAGAGAAGTCTCTAAATCGACAAGACCTAAAGCTATAAAAAGACCTCCAAGGAGAGCGGAATTAACCTATGAGATCCCCGAGAACTACAACGTCATTGTAAGGGAAGGAAGAGAAAATAAAGGATGGTCTCGTGAAGATTTAGCTGAAAAAATATATGAAAAGGTCTCTGTAATTAACAGGATAGAATCAGGAAGAATGATTCCTGATATAAAACTTGCAAAAAAGTTAGAGAAAGCCCTGGGTATAAGACTCTTAGAAAAAATTGAGGATATAACATCAGATGAATTTGAGTTATCAGTTCCCAAAGAAGCCACAATTGGAGATATAGCTAAAATAAAGAAAAATTGATTTTAAACTCATTTTGAGGAAAATATCTCCCAAAACAGGAAGTTTTCTAAATAGACCAACCAAAACTTCAAAATCCTTATACTCTCTGCTTAAAACTGTTATATGGATACGAGGATGAATTTTTTTATGCGCGTTATGCTTCTTGCGGTGTTTTCTTTTATCCTGATAAGTGCTCTTGACGAGGGTTGCTATCCTGCATTCAATTCTTAATTTCTGTTTTAAAATCCCTTCGGCTACTTCATCAGCAATTGTATTTAAAGTTTTTTGGTTATTCGCGCGTACTAAATCAATAGCATATTAAAACCTTTTATTTTAAAAAAGAGCTGATTAATGTGCTCCTGAATAAAACAAGAAGCGCCAATACAAATCCTATGGCGGTCTGCATATTCCCAATGACATCTATAATCGAGGAACTTATAGGTAGATTCCATGGGGGGGACGTTCTGTGCCCTGGAAGGGGTTTGAAGTAAACGCCTACCGCCTTGGAACTTTCCTTAACATTGAGATCTTTTGGTTCCACATAATTTACGCCAACTATAAGACCATCATCTATCGCTGAGTTTATAGCATCTGCTATCTTAACATCATTGTAACCATGTTCTTTTACAGCCGCTTTGACAACCTCTTTTGTTGTCCCTGTAGCACCGACTGCATCAGTTCCATAAACATAAACAGACATACTTTCTTTTTCTACTGTAATGGTCTTTGTGAGGACCTCATAAGCGTATTGGGTTTTTAGCTGGTGCCCACAAATAGGACAATTCAAATAGCTTTCTGCACTTGGATATCCTACTCCCCATCCACAGTAAGAACACGTCTTGCTGTAAGGAGAATCCATAGGATATCCTGTCTCATTGAGTTCTGGTGGGGTGAACATATCAGCGGTGCTTATTCCAGAGTCCAAATTTACGGCTCCTCCTCCATGTTTTTCGCCAGCTTTTTTTGAGACCATCTCAAAGACCTTTCCCATTATCTCAGTTGCAGGGTAACCATCCCTTATCATCTTACCAATCTGAATTGCAGTCTCTTTACGAACACTGGAGGCCGTTCCATAAAGAGGATTGCCAGGGGTATTTCTCAGATGAATTATGGCTCCCCTCTCACCAGGGTTTAGGACAGCGAGTCCTCCTGAGTAGGGAGTTACTTTAATCGTTCCATCGCTTGAGACCACAACCACATATACATCAAAAGAACCTCCCACCGCTGCACCGATATTAGGGCCTCCGCACATAACTCTTATTTTTGGAAACATGTTTGCACTGTTTGCAGCTTCGGCTGCTGTAGAGCCTGATTCAAGTCTTCTTATGGTTTCGACTATAGCGTTTAATCTTGGTATAGTTTGGCCTTCACCTCCAGATAAGACAGCGAACCTATGTTCTTTTGAGAATATAAAAGTTGATTGAAACATGTTAGGAGCAAATGACATACTTCCTGCTGCAGCGCCGTTTGGATCCTTTCCTGTTGGATCTGTTATTATTATGCAGTTTAGGGTAGCTGAAGATGTATTTACAACCATTATAATGATCAATAAAAACAATAAAACCCTCTTCAAGATATTACCTCCGTTGTTGAGAAATCTTCGATAACGGTTACTGTGAGTACTCCTTTCTCTTTATCAAGTTGAACATCAGCGGCAGCTATGGGCGTCACACTTGTCCCCGGGATAGCAGTTATCAATGCAAACCGCCTTGCATTTTCTAATGCCTCACTTACAGGTAACCTCCTTTTTGTGGTAACGAGAGTATCGCCCACAATATAGCTTCCTGGTCTAAATCCTGCTTCTGCTATATTGAAACGTATGGAATCTGTAGGCACTATATCATTTCCCTTTATTATAACCCCTGATATCGGAACTCCACCAGCAGTCTCTGTTGATGAGGCATATGCCACGTAGGTCATTAATCTGCCTGAAACTATTAGCATATACGCTAAAATCAAGATGATCAGTGTGTCTCTTCTTACCTTTATAAACATTTTTTCACCTGAATTTATTTGGATCTCTTTTTATGTTTTTTGTAAACTTTTCTTAAAAGTTCGCTTGCAGGATCCATACCCTGGGCACCAATCAACAGAATAACATCATCCTCACTTGAGGATTCAAGAGCATCTTCTATTGCATCATATAGCCCCTCATGGAAGATATAGTTTATCCCTCTTTTTTGCAATGTTTCTATAAAAACATTTTTCTCATCCACATTTACCCTATTTGCATCATCGACCACGTCGGTGCTCGCTGTTACGATCAATTCATAATCAAGATCCTCAAGACCTTCTGCCACAGCCTCAGCATTAAACTTGTTTATAGGCTTTCCTCGTGAACCTCTGATTGCAACAACCACGCAAATTTTTTTCTTAAAGGAAGCAACGCTTTTTATGGTTGCCAAGATACCATCAGGGTTATGGGCAAAATCATCTATTATCAGCGGTTTTTTATGAAGTATTGAAAATCTTCTCTTCAGCGGTTTATATGATGAAACAGCCTTTCTTATGATCTCATGGTCAATTCCCAAGGCTATAGAAGCACCTATCGCTGCCATTGTATTTTGTATGAAATGGTGACCCCTGAAGGGTAGATCACTTCTTTTAATCAGCATATTCTCTCTATAAAAAATTCCTTCATCTTTAAGCTCTATATCAGATCCATTCCCATAAAACAGGATTTTTGCATCAGAATGCGTGAAGTTTCTCATCCTTCTAACTAAGGGATCATCTGAATTTAAAATGACGTAATCTCCTCCAAAAGCTTTAACAGAACCAGATGTTTCATCGAATGCCTCTTCAATGGAATTTACCAGCCCTATGTGATCTAAGGCAACATTGGTTATAACAACCACATCTGGATCAACTGCTGACGTCATGATGTAGGCATGGTTCTTCATAATTTTTCCAAGCCATCCCTGGACCTCAGAAACCTCTATTACCATTGCTTCAATCTCACTGCCAAATTCTGCTATCTGTTTTGCAACCATGGGATCGATTAGGGTATTAAATTCAGATTTTGAATCTGTATTTGTATACGTACTATAACCTGCCTCATTTAATATGTTGTAGATCATGTGGGAGGTTGTTGATTTTCCATTGGTGCCTGTTACTACGACTCGAAAAGATTTCTTTGCAAAGTTTTCTATAGACCACCTTATAGCAAATGCATTTGAAATTTCTATCTTTTCTGTTATTATCAATGATACATCAAGTTCCTTTGCAATTTTAATGGCATCTCCTTTAGGATTCTGAGTTACAATACATGATACGCCCTTTTCATCTGCCATTTTAATCCCATTTTCATCTACCCAGTGTCTTATTACAACATCTCCTTTTCTAGCATCGCCCAAAATGTTAAATATACCTGTTATATATTTATCAGAACCTATAAGTTTCCCGCCTACTTTATCGGCCAAATACGATGTTTTAATCATTTATTCCGCCTGTATTCATCCTTATCCTACAATCCTACCTTAACCAATTTGATTAGTTCCATGTTATTATTTGTCTTTTTCAATTTTATAGTATCTAAGACTTTCAGAAGATAGTAAAAATTTAGGGTGCTAAATTTCTCATGATTTTCAGAGAATTTTTACAGCTTCATTTTGCTCTATGAATATATCATTCATCCTTTGTTTATAAAAATACAATTTTAAATTAAGAATGCTATCTTTCTTTGAAAAGAAGCTAAAGAATTTAAAAACAAGATTGAAAATGGAGAGTTTTCAAAGTTATAGAAGATGTTTTTAAATTTGCTAAAAATTCATTTTCTTTAGGTAATAATACATCGGTATACAATGAAATCTGTTGCAAAATTCGTTATTTTGAATGTACTTTTAATAGGGATCGTTGTATCACTTGGGTTTAACTCAAAGGAGAAACTACAGAAGCTTGTTGGATGGTGACCTGTGGAGGGGTTATAACTGTTTGGTTTTAGCATTCAATCCTTTCAGGGATTTTTGAGCCTCAACCAGGTCATTGAATCGAGCCGCTAAATCAGGGCATTCTTTCTGGAACAGTTCTTATGGATTTTGTTCCATGTTTTGTCAGCTCCATGTGTCTGTATGAAATCTAAATGGATTTATTATAGAGAATTTTGATTAACTTGACTTTTTAGATTTTTGTTTTTGTGTTCTG
>CAZLGO010000068.1:0-9578 GCA_964559295.1 uncultured Methanobacteriaceae archaeon | reverse complement strand
TGGGGTGCTCACTGCTAGACGTGGATGGGCGGAAAAGGAAGATATAATCAAAATAATATACAAAATAAGGGAGGAAATAGGCCATAAAAAAGTAAATCCAGGTATAATTGATGTTGTATTTCGTCAAGATACAAAGGATCTGTTTATCGTAACCCAAGATAGACCTGAAAAATCTGCTGTAATTGGAAAAGGCGGATGGGTTGTTGGAAAGCTAAAGGAAAAACTTAACATAAATTCTATCCATGTTGAGGCATATTCTGACATTTTAATTCGAAGATATAGGATGAAACTGGCCCTTGACAAGTTAAATGAAATCGCAAAGATCTGCAAATTTGATACCAAACTTCTTAAAAACATGCGTGATCTTATATTATGGAGGATTAAAAACATCCCTTCTTGTAATTTACAGGATTATACATGGGATATAGATGAATCAAAGACATATCAAGCAATTGTTGCGCTATCTGGTGGGGTTGACAGCTCTTTTTCATTGATCATTGCCAAGAAAATGGGTTTTAATCCAACTGCAGCTACCATAGATCCAGGAGATATCATTATCCCAGAACATCAGCGCAAAGGCATAGAAGAGCTCTGCGGTTGTCTGGAAGTAGAGCATAGGTACATAGAAGTTGATATGCATCATGTAATAAGCGATTCTCTAAAAGGCAGGTTTCATCCATGCGGCAGATGTTCAAAAATAATTGAAAATTCTCTTTTAGATTATGCAAAAGATAGAAGAATCCCATTTTTAATATACGGGGATCTTCTATCTACAGGAACACAATCCATTCTCTCAAGTAATGGTATTATAAGAATAAACTTACCTGCAATGCTTTCTACGACAAAACAAGAGGTTCAAAACTTAACGTCAAAATTTGGCATAAGAAAAAAGCGTGGATACGGCTGTCCCCTGTTAAAGGAGGTGCATAAAAAATATCCGTATATGCGAAGGTTTTCCATACAAAGAATCCTAAGAGAAACTAGAGCTGGGGTATTAGAGCCTGGTGAGGCACTTAATATGATAATGTCTACTCAGTAAGTTTTAATGCCCCATAGATTATAAGGAAAAGCCCTACCAAATATCCAACCAGTTGTGGATATATGATCATTAAAATACCAATAAGTATTGCAAGTATCCCGATCAATTTAGGATCTATAGTATTGCTCATGTATATTAGTAAAATCTAAATTGTATATAAATATTTATGAACCTTAAGAATATGAACCTTAAAAGGAAATTCTGTCCAAGATGTGGATCCTCAAATATAAAATGGGTCATCCCACAGTTGTGGTCAATCTGGAGATGTGGAGATTGCGGATACTATGGTTCAGTTATAGTGGAAGATGGGAAATTGGCAGATGAGATCAAAAAGAAATATATGAAGGATAAAGAGGAAAGGAGATAAATCCCGGTAGACCAAGATAAGAAATTGATTTAGTTAAGCGAGGAACTTTTCTACCTTAAATCTCAAAAATAATGTTTTTTATAATTTAGATTAATATTTTGACTGGGGTGATTTACTATGGAGATTGGAATCAAGATCGTTAAATTAGAGTCGCCAGAGGATTGCAACCTAATCCTGGGGCAAAGTCATTTCATAAAAACAGTTGAAGACCTTTATGAAGCGATTGTTAATACCGTGCCACAGGCTAAATTTGGTCTTGCATTTTGCGAATCATCAGGTGATTGCCTTGTAAGATCAGATGGTAACGACAAAGATCTGATGAAATTAGCAAGTGAAAAGGCATTTGAAATTGGATGTGGTCATTCTTTTTTGATATTTCTCAAGGATGCATATCCCATCAACGTTACACAACGGATAAAGAGTGTGCCTGAGGTTGTGAATCTCTATTGTGCAACTGCGAATCCAGTTGAAGTAATAATCGCTGAAACAGAGCAAGGAAGAGGGATATTGGGAGTAATAGATGGAACAAAGCCCAAAGGTATTGAAGATAAGGAAGATGTGAAACGCAGGAAGGAGTTTTTAAGGAAGATAGGTTATAAATTCTGAACAACTCTTTAAAACTGATCAAACATCTACGTCAACGCTTTGAAAGGCTTGATTCTAATCTATTCATAGCTTCCTCTATTTTTTCATAGGATGCAGCATAAGAAAATCTCACATAATTTTCTCCATATTTTCCAAAAGCACCGCCAGGTACAACTACAACACCTTTTTTTAAAGCTTCTTTTACAAATTCCCTTGAATTTTCAATCTTAGGAAAGACATAAAAAGCACCTTCTGGTTTTGTGCATGGTATTCCTATCTCATCTAATCTTCTTAAAATAAGATCGCGCCTTCTTCTAAATTCGCTTACCATATCATCCACACAGTTTTGTGGACCTTTTAGGGCTGCAAGTGCTGCTCTTTGTGATATGGAGCTTGCACATGCTGTGTTGTATTGATGGACTTTAAGCATTTCTTCTGTTAGGGATGGACTTGCTGCTGCATATCCTATTCTAAAACCAGTCATAGCGTATGTCTTTGAAAAACCATTTATTGTTATTGCGTTTTGAGAAAACTCAGCAGGGCTGTAATGCTTCTTCCCATAAATTATCTTTTCGTATATTTCATCCGATATCAAAAAGATACCGTGGTCGTCTGCTATATCTGCGATTCCTTTGATGTCTTTTTTTTGCGTAACACTTCCTGTTGGATTTGAGGGGGAATTTAGAATTATTGCTTTTGTTCTATCTGTTATCTTCTCAAGAACCTCTTCTGTTGTCATTCTAAACCCATTTTCCTCCTTAAGTTTGACAGAGACAGATCTACCTTCTGCAAGCTTAACACAGGCATCGTAGGATAAAAATCCAGGATCTGGGATCAGGACCTCATCTTCTTTTTCTATTAGAGCCATAACACAAATAAGGAGAGCCTCACTCGCCCCAACTGTAACGATTATCGATTCTGGATCAACGTTTATATTATTTTCATGTTTCAATTTCTGGGATATAGCTTCTCTAAGCTCTATAATGCCTTTATTTGCTGTATAATGAGTAAACCCATCATCTAAAGCATCTTTTGCAGCTTTTATTATATGTGGTGGTGTATCAAAATCAGGTTCACCAAGACCCAGGTTTATGGAATCCTCCCCAAGTTCAAACATCTTTCTTATCTCTGAAAGGGATATGGAACTGACTCTTCTTGCAGGCTGAAACATAAACTCACCTATTTATTTTTATCCTGTTTATATAAACAAAAGCATGGCGAAGTTGAAAAGGGAACTTGGTCTTTTTGATGTTGTAAACTTGGTAGTTGGAACCATAGTTGGTGCAGATATATACATAGCTGCATCCTTTGGTGCAGGGTTTTTAGGACCAGCATCCCTGTTTGCTTGGATCATAGCTGGAACAATGGCAATTATAATAGCCTTATCCTTTGCTGAGTGTTCTTCGCTTCTACCAAGAATCGGAGGACCTTATGCTTATTCTAAGGAAGTCTTTGGGGATTTTGTTGGTTTTTTAGCAGGATGGTCGCTTTGGATTGCATCCTGGAGTGCAATAGCCGTTTTTCCTTTAGCATTTGTTGCCTATCTTATGTATTTTTACCCGGAAATGTCTTTTGTGGAACAAAGCTTGGTTAAGACCATCTTTATTTTAAGTTTAACCTTTGTAAACTACATAGGGGTTAGGGCAGCTGGAAGGCTTAACGACATTTTAACCATTCTAAAACTATCTCCACTTTTTATATTCGCTGTTTTTGGGCTTTTGTATTTTATTGTAAAACCATCTGTCTTTATTTCAAATTATAGTCCATTTATCCCTTTAGGATTTGGAAGTTTGGGTGATGCCATTGTTTTGATATTTTGGGCATATGTTGGTTTTGAACTTGTAACAGTCCCATCAGATGAAGTAATAGATGCGAAAAACACAATCCCAAAGGCTATTGTGATTGGAATGAGTATAGTTTCGCTCTTCTATCTTGTAACTAATTTCGTGATCCTTGGAGTGGTACCATGGAAGATGCTTTCTACAACATCTGCACCGCTAACATATGCCGGATACGCCCTTATGGGAACATTTGGAGCAGTTTTACTTACAATTGGAGCTTTGTTTTCAATTTCAGGGTCTGAAGAGGCTGGTATTCTTTCAACAGCCAGAATACCATATGCCATGGCTGGGGACGGGCTTCTCCCGAAGATATTTGCCAAGATCCATCCAAGATATAAAACGCCCCACATAGCTTTGATTTTTCAAAATACAACTGCACTTGTTGCATCCATAATAGGAAGTATAACCCAGCTTATTATTCTCTCAGTTTTTACCCTTCTTTTTTGTTATCTTATCACCTGTATCTCTGTTTTCCCTTTAAGAAGGAAATACAAAAAGGATGCCAAAATTCTATCGCCAACTCCTGCCTTCGGGATCTTAATATGTATTTACATAATGTCCCAATGCACCTTTGATGCCATAATTGTGGGAATGATCCTTATAGCAATTGGAATTCCAATATTTTTAAAATATGCTCCAAGAAAAGAGATTATAAAGGTAAAAAAGGATATACTATCAAAAGAATCTGTGATGAGAAGATGGATTCGTTCCCAGGAGATATTCTTAGCCCATTTCTTGAGACGTTTAGTTGATTACCTAAAGGGATAACTTATTCACAAACCCCGCAGTGATAACATCCAAACTTCTCACACCAGGGAGTTGTCTCACCCTCCAGTGCCTTTTCATGCTCTTTTTTTAAAAAATCAGGTTTTAGGCCAACTTTTATATTTTCCCATGGAAGTTCACCATCCAAACTATTCTTTAGAGCGGCAATTTTCCATTTTTTTAGGGATACCCTTCTTCTCCAGGCTTTTTCTATAATATCTCCCAATTTCGCATCTCCGGTGGATAAAACATACTGTATAAGAGAACTTTTGAGGCTTTCAACCTTCAGTGGAATTGATTTCAATTTAAGATTTAAATAATCAATTTTGGTCTTCAGATCATCAAAATCAAAACCTTCCCATTGGAAAGGGGTTTGAGGTTTTGGAATGAGTGGATTAACACTTATTCTAACTGCATTTTTTCTATCAGCCATCCTATTAAGCTTTTTTATAAATGCAACCATATCTTGAATGTCAGCCATGGTTTCTGTGGGTGAACCTACTAAAAAATAAAGTTTAACATTCATTCTGCGTTCAAGTACCATTTTAACAACTCTTATCGTGTCATCATCAGTTATAAGTTTGTTTAGAACTGTTCTGATCCTCTGTGTTGACTCTGGAGCTATTGTTATGGTTTTAAGCCCGCTTTTCTGCAATATATCTAACAATTTCCCAGAGATTGATTCTATCCTCAAAGAGGGTGTTGTGATCCTAAAGCCCCTATCAAACAAACCATCACAAAGTTCATCCATTTTCGAATAGTCAGAGGTAGCGGCACCTATTAAAGCTATCTTATCAAGACCTGTTGCATGCCTTCCCCGCTCTGCAATCTCAAAAAGTTTTCCAAGGGGCATCTCCCTTCTGGGTCTGTAGATGTAACCTGTCATACAAAATCTACAACCTCTTGTACATCCCCTTGAAATTCCTAAAAGAAAAGCATCCTCAAATGCAGGTATAAACCTCTTATCATCTGTTTTTGGTACAACCTGTCTTATTGGATGATTTGCGTTGCACATATCATCCACGATGGCTCTTTCTGCAGGATGATCAGGAATATAAACACCCTTTATGTCCAAAAAAGCATCAATATCGCTTCTTGGATCATCAAGTTCCATGTAAGTATCTAAAACCTCATCTAAAATAACTTCCGCCTCTCCAACGATGAAAAGATCAATGAATTTACTCATAGGCAGAGGATTTGCACTTGCACAGGGTCCTCCTGCTATTACAAGAGGGTCTTTGCGGGTTCTGTCATCCTTTCGAATCGGAACCTTGGCATTATGTAACATATCAAGCACATTAAAATAATCTTTCTCATATTGGATGGAAAAACTTAGGATATCAAAATCAGAAAGTGGGCTATTGGATTCCAGACTCCTATAATAAGGATAAACAATCCTCTCACAATACACATCCTCCCTTGAATTTAGGAAATCATAAATAACATGAAACCCAAGAGAAGACATGGCGGCTTTGTATAAATTAGGATAGGAAGATGCAAACCTAATATCTACCTTCCTTGGATCCTTTATCACCACGTTATGTTCGGTTAGCATAGTTTATAATCTGATCTTGGAACATAAATATCTAAAAAAAGAAAAAGGTAGAATTATGATGAAATACAAAAAAGTGGCTGTTGGAGGCACATTTGATAAATTTCACAAAGGTCATAAGAGTCTACTTGAGAGGGCATTTGAAGTTGGTTTTTATGTGGTAGTAGGCATCACATCTGATGAATTTAGAAAAAATAAAGGCAATATTGAGCCATACTATGTTAGAAATGCCAACTTGAAGAGGTTTTTAGAAAAATTTGATAAGAATTACGATGTTATAAAACTAAATAACCGTTATGGTCCAACGATCCATGATGAAACCTTTGATGCCATAGTTGTAAGTCGAGCGACAAAACCTACTGCAGATAAAATAAACAGAATAAGGAAAGATAAGGGAATGAATCCCCTTGAGATTATCACCATAGACATGGTGCTTGCAGAGAATGGAAAGGTGATTTCATCCACAAGGATAAGAAATGGCGAGATAGACGATGAAGGTAGGATCCTCAGATAGGTGATTTTATGAAAGTTGCGGTAGGATCTAAAAATCCAGTAAAAATTCATGCCACCAGGAATGTTTTAGAGAGAATCTACAAGACCGTTGAGATAGTCTCTGTGGATGTGGATTCAGGAGTGCCGTCACAGCCTTTTGGAATTGAAGATACTATAAAAGGCTCTATAAACAGGGCAAAAAATGCTTATTCTGAAGATTTTGAAATGAGCATTGGGATAGAATCCGGACTTATGAAAACACCTCACTCCATAAGTGGCTATGTGGATGTACAATGGTGTGCCATCTTTGATGGAGATAAAATAACATTGGGTGTAGGTTCTGGGTTTGAATACCCAATTTTTGTGGTGGAAGAGGTCTTAAAAGGAAAGGAAGTGGGTGAAGTGATGGACAAAGTAACAGGTATTAGAGATCTTGGAGAGAAAAAAGGTGCAATTGGTTATCTTTCTCGGGGTTTGTTGGATAGAACGGAACTTACAGAACAAAGCGTTTTAATGGCGATGATACCCCGACTTAATGAGGATATTTATTTTAAATAATGCAAAATCCTCCCTGCTTATTCTGACATTTCCAAGGGAAGGACCTGAAAGTAAAAAGCCATCTGGCGTTGTTTCTTTTACAACAGTGTAATGGAAAGTTTCATTTATTGTAACAAGGACTATATTGTTGCTTTTAAGCTCATCTACCCTCAGGTTCAAGGCAGCGGCATTTAAGCCTTTTTCTTGGGCAGCTTGTATCAAACCACCCATTGTCGTTCCTGATTCGTTTGTTCCAACCAGAATAGCAAGCTCTTTTTCTGTCGTTTTAACTCCAAAATCCTCTGAAACCGCTGTGAGGGCTGCTGGTCCGCAAGTGAAATTAGTTGATTGCAATGAAGCGTTTGTGGCATTTCCAATGCCCTTACCTTTCAAATCCGTTGGAACAGCTTTTGGATAACATTCAGAAACTTGTATTGCATATGCAGGAGTAAATCTGATAAGTAGGGTTTTATTAAAAAGCTTAAAAGTTTTTTAAATTGAATGTTGATCATTTAGATCACTTAATGATCTTGATAAAGATACTGGTTATATTTCATCTTATATAAGCTTAATTGTCCCGAATAAGCAATATTATTGAAATTAGACAAAAAAGAGCAGGAAGAATCAATATTATTTAGGATCCTCGCAAAAACCACATCTAACTGAGTCTTATCACCTTATTTTATTAATTTCTGACATTTTGATAAAATACATCAATATAGCAGACGTTGTGTTGTAAAATGTACTTTTAACATGACTATTCATATCGCTTGGTTTAAATTCAAAGGAAAAAACTACAAAGGCTTACTAAATGGAGTTATAAAGTTTAGGTATTAAAAAAGTGCAAATAGGTTTATATAACAATATCAAAGAGTTTAGACGGATTTTCAATACACATTTGCAATATGTGCTTTTTCTTGATTCCGTATCTTAACATGGAATCTACAAACATCTTCATTCCTTCTGTGGGATGGGGATTGTGGATCTGACCAAAGTCCGTTGCCATTATGCATCTTTTGTAACCTACCTCTTCTATGGCACCTGCAATTTCCCTTGGGTTTAGGGCATCATGCTGAGGCATGCATGCAACAAAACAGTGTTCCAGATAGCCGTACTTTGCCATCTCCATCTGGTCTTCTATATTAGCTCCTATAATATTTGTAAGCGGGTGATTTACAACCACTCTCCAAATTCCATAGCTTTTTGCCATATCAAGTACTAAAAATATTTCATCAATACTTATATGACCTGTCGCTAAAACCAAGTCATTTTGGGCCGCTATATGGAGAATCTCTTCCATCTTATCGGGAATTATTTTAATTCTTGAAGAAGAGATAGTCGGAAGCCATACTACCTTGCCGCCAAGCTTTGCAATGTTTTTGACAGCATCTGGATTTAATCCTCCCACACTTGTGTTTAAACAGACACCACCAATTACTCTAATACCAGATAAATCCTCTGCTATTTTTGCTCTACCTGCAGTTGATTCGACATGGGATTTTATTACTATAGCATCCATTTTCTCTTTTTTTGCCTCAAATGCAGCCTCTACATCATTTAATACCCTTGGTTTTATATCGGGAGCTGTGTGAATGTGGGTGTCTATAAAACCTTCAAGTGGATATTCCTCTTTTGATATCTTCATAGAGATTTTCTCCATGCGAATCCATTGCAACGATTAACGGTCCAAAATCCCGAACTTCAAGTTCCCAGATTGACTCTGGAATCCCCAAGTCTATCCAGTGTACATTCCTTACCTTGATGATTGACTTTGCATACAAAGCCGCACATCCTCCCACAGCAGCAAGATATACAGCACCTTCCTCTATTAGAGCATCAGAAGTTTTCCTATCCATTCCTCCCTTTCCAATTATTGCAGCAACTCCCATTTTAATAATCTTTGGTTGATATGGATTCATCCTTGTGCTTGTTGTAGGTCCGATTGCAACTATTTTTCTGTCCTTTACTATGGGACCTGCATGGAATATTACAGCTCCTCTAAAATCCACAGGTGAACCTTCCTCTATGATCCTCTGATGCGCTCTGTCCCTTGCTGTGTAGATTACACCTGATATGTATACAATGTCTCCAACCTTCAATTTTCTTGCAGACAAAATCGGTGTTTTAAGTTTTACGTTCATAAATCCACCCTGTATGTTAACTGATCATGTATATTAAATATCTATTTATACACATCATCTGCAGAATATTGATGGTGGAAAAATGTCTGATGTAGGTAACATTATAGTTCTTTCAAGATTTTTGGTAAGGCTTCCATCGACAAAGATTTCTCTATTTAGTATGATTTTTCTGGGTTTTTTTATAGGAAGTGTTGTAGCTCTAATGGAACCCAGCACAAAAACTTCCACGCTCCATAGCATCGTTTATGGTGGTGCAACT
>CAZLGO010000067.1:0-9743 GCA_964559295.1 uncultured Methanobacteriaceae archaeon | reverse complement strand
CAAAGGTTTTCTGACAATTCAGGAAGCTGTAGATGATCCTGATACCACCGATGGTGACGAGATAATTGTGGAAGCTGGAACCTACAATGAAAATGTGATCATACACAAAAGACTCACTCTAACAGCGCAAGGCGCTGTAAATGTTCAGGCTGCAGATCCATCAAAACCCGTTTTTACCATAACAGCAGCTGGAAGCGGTTCTATCATCGAGGGCTTCAACATCAGCGGAGCAGCAAGTTCATGTGGCATTTATTTAAATTCTGCAAATGGGTGTATTATAGAGAATAACACCATAACCGGTAATAATCGAGGTTTAGTCCTGGAATCTTCTTTTAATTCCTCCATCATCAATTCCAGTATAACTAGGAATGGGGTGGGTTTGGTTTTAGAATCATCAGATAACAACAGTGTCATCGGGAATTTTATGGAGGATAATGTGGAGATGGGTGAATGCTCTGGTATTGACCTCTACAACTCAAATAACAATCAAATAATAGATAATATCATCACCGGCAATCAACCATACGGACTTTATCTAGGTGGCTCTTGTCATAATTTTATTCACAACAACCTTATAAGTGGGAGTAAAGTAGGGATTTGTCTATGGGAGGCTAGTTTTAATCAAATCTTAAACAACACCACCAAAAACAATGATCAAGGCTTGCAAATCTGCGAGAGTAACAATAACACGTTATCCTCTAATATCATAGAAGATAATGGGATTGGTTTATCTATTTCATTATCAGGATACAACCTCATCTTCAACAACATCTTTAATAATGCATGTAACTTGGATTTGGATGATTCCAGTCAAATATGGAACACCACAAAGACCCTGGAGGTTAATATCATAGGTGGACCATACCTTGGAGGTAATTATTGGCTCACTCCAAGTGGGGATGGTTGGAGCCAAACACATAATGATAAAGACAATGATGGGATAACCGACGAACCCTACTCCATTAACGAATATAATATTGATTATTTGCCATTATGCATGATAAGTATAAGTGATACTGAACCTCCCCATATAGAGGCTCTTGTAACCCACACACCACTTATCAACAGCATACCTATCGGGACAAACCTACAGAGAATGGCTGGTATGCTCGTCTATGATTATCCAAGCATCGACATCCAGGTACTGGCGGATCCAGACACAAGAAACATCACAGCATATCTCCTTGATAGAGAGTATAGCTTGGAAAAAAAGGAGAATGGGTGTTGGATCTATCAGGGACCTGACTGGTTAGATGAGGGAGAATACACAGTTCTCTTAAAAGCTGTTGATTGGAACGGTAACCAGGCAGAGAAAAACGTCACATTCCACATAGAGAACATAAAACCAACATTAAAAATCACGCCAGAATCTGGGAAGATAACTTCACAGACGCCCTTAAAGGTTGAGATGGAACCAGTTGATATACTATGGGAAGGTTATCTAAGTATTCACGCCTCTCCTCTTAAGGATTTTTCATATATAAACTTTGTTGAACTCTTCCACTTAACACCAGACTCCAATACCTTAACCTGGAGGCCCACAGTGGAGGCATTCTACTGTGTTAGAGTGCAGATGTCCTTTGGTTGTGCATGGATCAAACCCAATGAGCTAACACCAATAACCATCTCCAAGGACCTTACATTCCAGGTGGATGATACACCACCATGTGTTTATCCTGAGCTTAAAAGGGATCTCTTAAAGTCAGGGGATGTTCTTCAACTTGAAATCATAACTTCACCCATAGATTACAACCCCCTAAAGGATCCGCTAAGGGATTTTATCATAGGTTACGCTGATTCCCTCATCAAGGATGATACAGCTAATGTGAGTATAAATCTTCTCGACGAAGATTATACTCTGGATAGGACTTATTATTGGCATACGCCTAATTTTTCAATAACTGGTACTGCCTGGACATTCAATTACACCATCCCCATCATCGCCGATGGAGTCTACCAGATACAAATCACAGCCACAGATGATATTGGTAACCAGAGAACAACAATACTGAACTTCGCAGTAGATAACACACCACCAACTATAAAAGCCACGATCAATCCAGGTATTTTAGAATTTATTAATTTTAAAGAAGAAAGAAAAATAAAAATTACAGCGGAATCCTCTCCAGATACAAAAGCTGTTTACGCATTTTTTGATGATGGATCTTATAGTACTTTAAGCAATTTGAATGGGCAGTGGAGTTTAGAGTCCCTTGTTCCGCATATAATGACTATTGGTACATATACTATAGAATTAAAAGCGATCGATAACGCTGGGAATGAAGGAGTAACCACTGTTTCTTATAAAGTTGTTGATTATACAGGTTCCGATCATCCACCAGGTGATCTATTTGGAGTTTCATCAGGCTTGGGTGGTTTATCAGGAGGTGGATCACAAACCAGATCATCACTAGGAGTTTCGTCAGGCGAATCAGGAAGTTTAGGCGGATCATCAACACAACCTAGTGAATCACAGGGTAATTCACCCAGTTCATCTGGAGGTTCATCAACACCAACCAGTCCATCAGGGAGTGGATCAGCTGATAATGGTGGATCATCAGGTTCTGGATCATCATCAGGTTCTTCAGGAAGCTCAGCCACATTCCCAGATTATACTATACTTCTATTAATTTTGTTACTTATACTACTCCTAATATTACTTATATTCGTAATGATCTATACTGGAATTTTTGGCTGGATACTCGAAATAATCTTTTTCTCAGTGATAAGAGGTTTTATTTGTCTTTTAGGAATTATGATTGAAATTTTTGGTTATTTGTCTTTATGGTTAAATCAAATTTACGTAATTTTCAGTTTCAATGTTTTCAGATTTATACTGTTTTTGTATGACATATTCAGCGTATCCATCGCCCCAACTGCAGAGAACATTTTCTTAACTGTCGGTTTAAGAACCCTTGGGTTTTTAGGATTAAGATCCGCAGGTCTAGCAGGAACTCTTGAAGCATTAAAAACTGCACTTTTCCCTTATATGGCATATCAATTCCTTAATGATTTTGGCAAATGGGCAGGTAATAGAATAAATGAAATAAAATACTTCTGGAATAAAATTAAATGGTGACGTTAATGAAATCCATTATTTCAAAAGTAATGAACGAAGATTTTAATGATCTTGTGATTAAATTGAGTTACGAAGACGTGAAAGGTCTTGATGAAGTTATTAAGGATATTATAAGCTTAAAAAATTCTGATTTTTATGAAAAATTATATCATGCGTTTATACTTGGGAATAAAATCAATGAAAGAGATTCAGGTTTTTATGAACGTTTAACTAATGTAAAAAGAGTAATAAAATGGATTTATTCTAAGAACCCGTCCCCTGATCATTTAGAACTTGTAAATTCAAATATAGTTGTTTTAGGTAATAAATACTTAACTAAAGCCCCGAGAGTACCGATTTTTGGAAATTTAATAGACATAGTATCATTATATTCAATGTACAACATCTTAAATTGCATATATTATATAAATATTGAAAGAAAACTAAAGCGCGAAGATGTGGAGAACTTATTCTTGAGCAAGCTTGACGAACGCATTGTATCCGCATTGGACAAGTTTGATGAAATTGATAATATTCCAGATGTTGATGATGAATATTTCATTAAACTAAAAAGGATAAATTGGGAAAACAAACATGCTAAAATGTTTTTTAAGAATTTAAAAAAAATATATTCGATTATTGAAAATGAAAAATTTGGATTTTTACGTTTCTCCAAATTTAGAATTACCCAAAACTCATTTATACTATTATTGGCTGCTTGCAATGCTGTTAACCACGATAGAGATAAAATAAGTAAAAAAGATGTAATAAAAGGTTATAAAACTTATTTCAAGCTTTTGAAGACCGACATCACTAAATATAAGGCAAAACCGTATGAGGATTTAAAACCAGACTCAAAAAAAATCAAATAACGGTTATCTGGTTTGTGAAAAATGCAGAGAATACTATAAACTCCGAGAGGGAGAATCTCCAGATGATTTTGAGAACTGTCAGTGCGGTGGTAAGTTAAGATATTATGAAAATATCGATGGAATCTTTGAAAAAAGTACAGATGATCACACATAAAATTTAAATTGAAATGGAGGATTTAAGTGGGCTATCTGGTCTGTGAAAAATGCAACGGATACTATGAACTCCAGAGCGGGGAATCTCCAGAAGATTTTAAAAGCTGTCAATGCGGTGGAAGTCTGAGATATGTTGAATCTCTCGATAATGGAAGGATTGCAGGCTTAAGGGGGATTATAATTGGAGTTATTGTCACAGTTCTATTTCTGTTATTCGCTGAGGTCACTTATTTACTCGTATTCGGTGGATTGATAACGGCTTATATAACAAGCGATAGATATAAAGAAGGGATTAAATCAGGTTTTTTTACAGGTGGCATCAGCACAGTTATAATTATGGTTGTCGGGATATTATTTGACTTACATGGGCTTAAAAGCGCCTTTATGGAATATTTAACAGGTTGGGGCGCGGTGATTTTATTATTAGTTTGGATTTTAGCATTCACACTAGGAGGGATATTGGGGTCTGTTGGCGGATTAATTGGAGTATACCTCAAAAAAAGTAGAATAAACATAAAAGATTTAAATAAGGTTAATTGGAAGGCAATTATAGCTGGAACCGGAATTTCAACGATAGCTTCGATTATCATAGGTTCGCCTATACTGCTTCTAACCGGTGGTTATGCAGCGGCTTATATTGCTTCTGGAAGCTATAAGAATGGGATTAAATACGTTTTTTTACGAGTGGCGTCAGTGCAGTTATATCATTGACAATATTGTCAGGTTTAGGTAGAATACCAGAAAAAATTGTTATTTCTAGTGTTACAGAGTTATTTGCATTTTTATTTGCTTCGTTTTTAGTTGGAGGGATATTTGGTTCCATTGGGGGGTTGGTTGGGATATTCAGTAAAAAAAGGCGAAATAGATATACTTTCAAAAAGAACTAATAGGAATAAAAATAATTTCATTGTGCAAAACTTTCAAGTTTTTAAAAATAATTTGATAGTAGAATGTGATCTGTATACGCTTCCTAATCAATCAAGATATTTAACATAACTTATATGTAAACAAAAGAATCAAAAATCCTTAAGATGGTAATATGCTCATAAAAGACATAAAAAATTGTGATTATTTTAAAGCAATTGACGAAACCATTCTTTGCGAACTCCTACACCCAGATCGTGAAGATCAGGATTTAGAAATGGTATTCAGCATAGCTCATGCCATTTTAAATCCAGGAGAATCTTCCTTACCCCACAAAATGAAAACATCTGTTGAGGTTTACTATATACTGGAAGGAAAGGGCGTGATGCACATCGATCATGAATCTGCGGAAGTTCAGCCAGATCAAGTTATCTATATTCCACCGAATGCAAAACAATGGATTGAAAACAGTGGAGATTCTGATCTTAAATTTTTATGCATAGTTTATCCTCCATGGCAAGAGGAAGATGAGGAATTACGCGAAAAATGATAGATTTTTGGCATCGTAAGAATATAACCTCAATAAACTACGATTTTTAAATTAAGAACAAAAAGCATTTTCATTTTTCAAAATGGGTTAACTTAAAATCCAAATATCACGAAAAACCCCTTTCTCCTTTTATAGCATTGCCTTCAACTTCCAAAAAGAGCTGCCAAAAAATATATTACAAAAAGCCTCTATCTCATTTTATAGTATTCCTTTTTAATTTAGTATTACTTTTTCCCCAAATTTTTTTAAAAAGTAATAATATTTGATCATAAAGTGTTATATATCATGAAGATCAATTCACCTTCAATAATAAAAAAGGAGGTGAGAATATTAAAAAACAAATGTTGGTACTGATTACCACATTAGTTTTCGCATTGGTGCTTTGTGGAGCAGTGGCAGCAGAAAATACAGGAGGTGATTTGGGAGGTGCTGTGGCTGATTCAGGTACAGGATCAATTGGTGCATCAGCTACAGTTGATTCTTCGGGTTTTGATTCAGGATCAGCGGATATATCAACGTCTGAAGCTGCAGATGTGTCAAGTTCTGATCCAGGTGCGGTACCAGATAACTCAGCTTCTAATCCAGGTGCAGAATCAACTGCAGAAGAAACAACACAAGATGAACCAACATCAGTACCAGACGAGATATCACATGATATCGGGTCAGAAAGTGAAACAGAAACATCAGAAGATGAAAATAACAATAAGATTATGGAAACAACTGATTCAGCCACAGAAGCTGCACCGGAAAATGTTAAGTCAGAAGGGACTATGCAAACAGACAACGATGATAACGCGGATCAGATAGAAGATCGAACATTAGATGAACTAACACAAGAAGAAGATGTTGAATCAGGAGATGAGACCGTAGAAGAAACATATACAGAAGTTAAACAATTAGATGCCGAACAACGTGATGGACAAAAATGGACTTTAACAGATTCAAACGGTGGTTTTGTTTTTGAGGATATCTCATCAAAATCCCATGTTCTATGGGTTGATATAAGTAGTCTACCTGAAAGTTACAGACAAAATGTGGCGCAAGGTCAGTCAAAAATTTCTATAACTTTGGATCCAAACAGCCAAGCAAAAACAAGCATAGGATCGCTTGTATTTAGCGCATCCTTTTATGATGGCAAAATAACCGGTGAGATCTTCGATGATACAAATCAAAATGGGATTAGAGATGAAAACGAACCTGGATTAGCTCAAATCAAAGTCGTTGATCCTCCTGAAGTCCATTTTCTAATAATCTCATGGGATACAAGTGCAGCTCAATACCAAATACCGGCCGAAAAGGTGATGAACGAATATCCTAACGTGAAATTCCAGATTAGAAGTGTTTCACAAGCCAACCAGAACTTGAGCGAAATACCAGAACTCATTGACTGGGCTCATCTTGTCTACCTTAACAACCTCCAAACAGGTGCATTATCTAATACTATCCTAAACTTAAGTGCTGCTGGTAAACTCCAAGGAAAGACTATCGTAGCAGAGCCTTCTCCCTATTATTGTTTCCCTATAGTGCGCCTTACAAACATCAATGACACACAGTTTGTAGATAGAAACGGAACACCCCTAACAGATCAGCAAATACAACAGATATACACAGCAATAAGTTATTCGAGCACTCCACTGCAAGTAATAAAGAGTCTTCAACAAACTTATCCAAAACTGTACTCTCTCCTTGAAGTCCGCAAATATTGGAGTACCCAGACAGCATGCACAGAAAACAGAAAACAGCAGTTACTTTACATGTTAGCAACAGCTTTTCCAGAGATGGGATTCCAGTACAAAGAACCAATACTTGCACCATTATATGGGCTTTACAGAGATGGTAACCTTTACAGTAATTTCAGCGAATACAAGGAACTCTATCTTAAACCTGACAGACCAGCAGTTGGTATCGTAGCATGGATGTCTACTACTTTGGAAAAAGGCGATCTAGGATTGTACGATACGCTTGCAACAGAACTTGAAAAGCAAGGACTCAACGTAATGGTTCTGTTTGCGCAGGGAAACCCTACACAAGGTGTTAATATTTTAAAGGGCACGAACGAATACTTCGTCGACAAGGAAATAGGAAAAAGTCGTGTTGATGCAATAATAAACTTCACATGGCTTGTTGGAGGAGAAACTTCACGTGCAGCTGTTGATGAACTACTTAAGACTTACAACATAGTAGTATTCGAGCCTATAACATCATCCCAGGATGAGGACACTTGGGAGATTTCAGAGGGCGGTGATTGGTCTGCAGCGAATACTATGGCCCTCAAAGAAACCCAAGGACAGATATCCCCCATCATCTTGGCCACAACAAATAACATAATCTGTCCCGACACAGGCCTTGCCCTGAGCTTAACTAAACCTATAGGGGAGAGAGTAATCAAATTTGCCGAAGCAGTGAAAAACTGGATAAAACTACGATATTTACCAGATTCGGAGAAGAAAGTGGCACTGATCTACTATAATTATCCACCAGGTAAACAGAATATTGCAGGCGCTGATTCACTAAACGGACCAGAATCCATACTCACGATACTTAACTTTCTAAAAGAGAATAACTATGATGTGACAGATATACCAGAAAATGCTGATGAGCTCGTTAATCTCCTCATGACAAGGGGGATAAATGTTGCAACCTGGGCTCCAGGGGAAATCGAAAAATTAGCAGAAAATGCAATACTATATCCCATAGACAAATTCATGGAATGGTACAATGAACTCCCAGAAATAACACGAAAACAAATGGAAGAAGGCCCTTTTGGTTACATCGAATGCATAGCAGAAAAGATACTTGCAACAGAAAATAAAACAACATCCTTTATGGACACAGCAAAAATTGTCATTGAAAACTGGCATAAGAAGATGCTATCGACCATCGACGGAATGGGATCGATATTGACCAATGAACAAATATCAAATGCTAAAACCCTTGTTGAAAGGGCATATGAAACATTACAAGCCATACCAGAAAACCAGCCCAATCTATCCGAACTACAAACTATTGAAAACAATTTCTTAGCATTAGGAATACCTGGACTTTCTGGATGGGGTAAACCACCAGGAGATATCATGGTCGTTGAAAAGAACGGCACAAAATATTTTGTAATTCCAGGCATGTTCTTAGGGAACATTTTCTTAGGACCTCAACCACAGAGAGGGTATACTGATCCTGGTATGCTATACCATAGTACAGTAGTCCCACCACCCTATCAGTATCTTGCATTCTATGCATATCTACAGACAGAATTTAACGCCGACGCTGTCATACACCTTGGGAGACATGGAACCTATGAATGGCTACCTGGAAAAGACGTGGCACTCTCTGGTGCAGATTATCCAGATATTTGTATAGGGACGATGCCGTCAATCTACATTTACACCATGGATGGTGTGGGCGAAGTATTACATGCCAAAAGAAGGGGACTAGCAGTTAGCATCAGCCACCTAACCCAACCATTCGCACTTACAACATTAAACGATGATCTTGTAGCACTTAAAACATTAACAGAACGATACATGACAAGTACAGAAGAAACACAGAAATCACAATTGGTTGAAATGATAAAAGAATCTGCCAGGAAACTCAATCTTGACGTGTTCATAGACTTGAACGCCTCAGAAGATCAAATCGCCGATGAAATCCATGATTACATCATAGAACTTGAAAGTACAGCCACACCACTTGGTTTACATGTATTTGGAAAAGACTGGACCAAGGAACAAGTCACTGCTCTCGCCACCACTATGGCGGAAAAGATAAACTGTATAGCGATAGGACAAAATCAGTTCACCGCACCAGCGAGGGTAATTGAAGCTCTTCCAGCAACTCTCACTGAGATCATAGGAAAATTCTATGATGGAACGGGACTCAACGAGGCAATAAACGATCTACAAAGCAATGCTGGCAGGAATCTCACCGATACAGAAATCCAGAGTCTCCAGAAAATCTATGAATACGTCCATAATATAATGATAAGTCCAAGCAGAGAACGTGAAATGCTACTTAAAGCATTAGACTGTGGATACATCCCACCAAGCCTTGGCAACGATCCAATAAGAACACCAGATGCACTACCAACAGGTGGTAATCTCTATGGCCTCGACCCCCAGAAAATCCCCTACTGGGACGCCTACCTCAATGGCAAAAAAATGGCTGAAGAAGCGCTAAAAAGTTATGAAACGACACCATCCCAGCTTGGTGTTGTAGTATGGGCCACCGAGACACAAAGGGATAGCGGCGG
>CAZLGO010000066.1:0-9772 GCA_964559295.1 uncultured Methanobacteriaceae archaeon | reverse complement strand
GTTCTGGAATCGTGGTTAGAAAGGGCACCAACATAAAAAGCATAGAAGATCTTAGAGGAAAGACCATAGCCATACCTATGGTGGGGAGTATACAAGATGTCCTTTTAAGAGATGCGTTAGAAAAAAACAACATTAATCCTGAGGAAGTTAATATAATTGAGTTGGAAGTGCCTCTCATGCCAAAAGCCCTTCAGGCAGGAGAGATCGATGGCTTTATCGCATGGGAGCCTTATGTCTCAACTGCTAAGCTTGAGGGATATGGTGATGTATTGATGTATTCTGGAGAAATCTGGAAAGATCATCCCTGCTGTGTTGTAGTTGCAACAGATGATTTCAGGAAAAACAGACCAGATGTCTTAAAAAAATTCTTGAAAGTCCATGTTGAGGCAACAGATTATGCAAATGCTCACAAAGACGAAACAGCTTCCATACTATCTGAAGAACTTGGAACAGATGTAGATGTTGAAAAAGAAGCGCTAAAGCACATGAAATTTGTGGCAATACCAACAGATGAGTTTATAGAGAAGGTGCTAAAGTTTGTTGAGATTCAAAAGCAACTTGGATACATAAAACATGACCTTAGAGAGGAAGACATCTTCGATCTTAGGTATCTCCCAAACCTTTAAAAGAAACCTTTAGAAAAGGTTTCATCTGAAGGTAGGTTTTGATCAACTTTTTTTAAAAGGTTGAGGGGAAGGGTTGATCCAAACAACCCAATTTTTATTTATTTTTTGGAGGAGTAGGCTTGAGAAAAGTCATAATGTCACTTGCTGTGCCAATTACTATAATAATACTATGGTCATTTTTAACTTTCTTAGGATTTGTACCATCCTATATCCTTCCAACACCATATGAGGTGTTAACATCCTTTTTTGGACTTATTATAAGTGGTGAACTGTTTATAGACATGCTTAGCACAATAATAAGAGTCACTACTGGTTTTATCATAGCTTCCGCAATTGCAATACCTATAGGAATTGGCATTGGATGGTCAAAGGAAATTGAAGCTCTCTTAAATTCTGTAATTCAAATTTTACGTCCAATACCTCCCCTTGCATGGATACCATTTGCACTTCTCTGGTTTGGATTGGGGCTCAAATCAGAAGTTTTTATCATATTCATCGGTGCATTTTTTCCTATATTGCTCAACACGATAGATGGTGTAAAGGGAGTTGAGAAGGTATTTATAGAGGTTGCATATACTCTTGGAGCCGATCAAAGTCAGGTTTTAAGTAATGTGGTAGTACCAGCGTCCCTACCAGGCATATTCACAGGTTTGAGAATTGGAATTGGAATTGGATTCATGTGTACTGTAGCTGCTGAAATGATAGCTGCAAAGTCTGGTTTAGGCTATCTTATCATGAAAGCCATGCGCCTTATTGACACAGGAGACGTCATTGTGGGCATGCTTACCATTGGAGTAATAGGATTCGTAATTGACTACCTCTTCAAAAAAGCAGAGGATCGATACATTTTATGGAGAGGAAGGTATGTCTGACAACCTTTTAAAAAAAGGTTGATCAAAACCTACTTTTAGATGAAACCTTTTCTAAAGGTTTCTTTTAAAAGATTGGAGGCAATATGTCTAAAATAATCATAAAAAATGTTTCAAAAAGCTTTGCGGCTAAAGAAAAGACCATCAAAGCCCTTGATACCATTAACTTAGATGTGGAAGAAGGCGAGTTTCTTTGCATCGTTGGTCCATCCGGTTGTGGAAAGACCACTCTGTTGAGAATAATCGCAGGGTTAGATGAACCAACTACAGGAGAAATATCAATAGATGGGAGGGCTATAAAAGGTCCAGGATACGACCGTGGATTTGTTTTTCAGCAATATTCTCTTTTTCCATGGAGAAGTGTGATTGAAAACGTTGCCTTTGGGTTGGAGATGAAGGGGCTTTCTGAAGATAAAAGATATGAAATTGTGGAGGAATATATAAAGCTTGTTGGACTTGAGGGATTCAAAGATTGTTCTCCCTATGAGCTATCTGGAGGGATGAAACAGAGAGTTGCAATAGTAAGGGCTTTAGCAAACGATCCTGAAGTTCTTTTGATGGACGAACCCTTTGCAGCCCTTGATATCCAAACAAGGAATCTTCTCCAGAAAGAACTTTTAAAGATCTGGGAAGATACAAAAAAGACAATTGTTTTTGTAACTCACAACGTTGATGAAGCAGTTTTTCTTGGGGATAGAGTGGTGGTTTTAAGCGCAAGGCCTGGTAAAATAATAAAAGTGTTTGAAATTGACATTGAAAGGATGAGGGATAGAATAAGTAAAGATTTTTTAAAAATTAGAGGCAAAATTTTGGATATTTTAGAAAAGGAAATTGAGATAAAGGTATCTCCAAGAATCCATCATAGGTTCAATATGAAAACTTAAATAAAAATTCATAGTTCTCTTTTCCCTTCTATAAATTCCTCCACCATTGCTCTTGCCTCATCGTCTGTGAACTGTTCTGGGGGATGTTTCATTGTATAAGCGGAAATCGAGATAAGTGGTCCACCAATTTTTCTATCCAACGCTAATTTACAGCACCTGATGGCATCTATTACACAGCCAGCAGAATTTGGAGAATCTTCTACACTTAGTCTTAACTCTATATTCATTGGAACATTGCCAAATGTTCTGCCTTCCATTCGCAAAAAACAAACCTTATTATCTTTTTGCCATGCGACATAATCGCTTGGACCAACATGGATATTCTCAGCATCAAGCCTTTCAGCAAGAGCTGATTGTACTGCCTCTGTTTTTGATTTCTCTTTTGATACGAGCCTTTCTTTATTAAGCATGTTAAGAAAATCTGTGTTACCTCCTGTGTTTAACTGATAGGTTCGCTCTAAACTCACACCTCTTTTTTTGAATAGATCAGCTAATGTTCTATGAGTGATTGTAGCACCAATTTGTGCTTTTACGTCGTCGCCTATTATAGGTAGACCTTTTTTTCTAAATTTAGAGGCCCATTTGGGATTGCTTGCTATAAAAACAGGTATACAATTTATAAACGCAACACCTGCATCAAGGGCACACTGAGCGTAAAATTTTGTAGCCTCCTCTGAACCAACAGGAAGATAATTTAAGACAATTTCTGCTCCACTTTCCTTTAGAACCTCTACTATATCTGCTTCCGCCTCGTCTGAAACCACAAAAGTCCGATCCTCAGGATATTCCATCATATGTGGAGCAACACCATCTAAAACCCTACCCATAACCACCTCAACCCCAGTTTTAGGAATATCATCACAAAAAACATGAGTACAATTTGGTTTTGCAAAAATAGCCTCACTTAAATCTTTGCCCACCTTTCTTTTGTCAACATCAGCAGCAGCCACGACTTCTATATCACTTGGAGTATAACCCCCAATATCCCAGTGCATTAAACCAACAGTATCTTCTGGATCTCTATATTTGTAATAATGAATTCCTTGAACTAGAGAACTTGCACAATTGCCAACTCCAATTATTGCTATTTTTATCCTTCCCATTCAAACAACCCCTCAACAGTTGTCCCTATCAATACATGTAAATCATTTTTATCTTTTCCACATGTATTTAGAAGTACCCTTTACTTAAAGTTAATGCATCCCATTACAATCCACGAGGTAATCATTGACCTATTTGATCAGTATTTTTTAAAAGGTTGAAATATTGTGGCATTGCAGCCACTTTTGTGCCAGTTTTTATATATTGATCATAAAAAGCAATGGCATTGTAAACGCTTATTTTTAGCTTATAAGATACCAATCATCTATCAATGATCATCAGATCCCAATGGATTCACATGGTCTTTATTAAATCCATGCAATTTACATATAAGATGTGTCTATAGGAATATAGCTCTCAAAAGATCTCACCAGATCAAAGACCAAGAATTAAAAAGTACAAGTGGTAGAATGTCGCACCTAAACAACAAAACGAAATGCATTATGGTACAGGGGACTTCATCAAACGCTGGAAAAAGTGTCCTTGTTGCTGCATTCTGTAGAATATTTGCAAAAAGAGGATACAAAGTTGCACCTTTCAAATCTCAGAACATGTCACTTAATTCTTACACTACAACCGAGAACGCAGAAATTGCAATGGCTCAAGTTCTGCAGGCTGAGGCTGCTGGAGTTGAACCATCGTATCACATGAACCCCATCCTTTTAAAACCAAAGGAGGACTTTATATCACAAGTTATTGTTCATGGAAAACCAGTTGATGATATGAACTTCTATGATTATCAAAATTTCTTCAGAGAAGATGCCTTAAAAGCTATAAAAACATCTTTAGAGGTACTAAAGAGGAGATATGAGATAATAATAATAGAAGGGGCAGGATCTCCAGCTGAGATAAATATGCAGGACAGAGATCTTGCGAACATGAAAATAGCAGAAATTGCAGATGCAGATGTTGTACTGGTTGCTGATATAGACAGAGGAGGTGTTTTTGCATCTGTTGTTGGAACCTTTGCACTTTTGGATGACGCAGACAAAAAAAGAATAAAAGGAATCATAATCAACAAGTTCAGGGGAAATTTGGATATACTGGTTCCAGGAATTCGCAAACTTGAAGATATGATAGGTGTACCTGTTCTTGGAGTTATACCATATGACGAAAGTTTAAAGCTTCCAGAAGAAGACTCTGCATCATTATCAGAGCGAAAATACAAAAATAAGGGCAAAATAACCATTGGAGTGATGCGTCTTCCCAGAATCGCTAACTTCACTGATATAGATCCCCTTGAACATGAACCAGATGTTGGTATAAGGTTGATTGAGATGGGGGATGAAATAGGCAATGTAGATGCCCTGATCATCCCTGGAACAAGAAATACCATAAGCGATCTTTTAACCATGGAAAAGGCAGGATTTGTTGATGAAATCACTTCTCTGTCCCAAGAAATACCTATTTTCGGAATATGTGGTGGATATCAGATGCTTGGTGACAAAATCACGGATGAATCACTTAAAGAATCTAAACATGGCAGTGTTGAGGGCATTGGACTTTTGGACATTAAGACCAAGTTTGATAGGATCAAAAAGATAATAACGCAAAGCAGGGCAAAGGTACTTGGGAATGGAATATTCAGAGATATAAAAGGGGATTTTGTAACTGGTTACGAATTACATGAAGGCACAACTACCCTCGGAGATTCTAAACCAATGTTTAGGGTCATTGAAGGGTGTGGAAATCACCCTCATTCAGGATACGATGGTGCGGTAAGTGGATGGGTTGCAGGGACCTATTTGCATGGCATATTTCATAATTTCAAATTTAGGAGATTTTTTACAGATTATATAAGGACTATAAACGGCATTGATGCATTAGGCTTTTTAAAAGATGATTTTAGAGATTCAAAAAGATTCTCACTTGATAGGTTAGCAAAGGTCGTTGAGAATAATATTGATATGACTGCGATAGAAGAAATTATCAGTCTGGGCGATTCAGGATTAAATAAAGCATGAAAATTTTCTTTAATTATACAGCTTACCCCAAAACAGGCTTTGCAATTGTAATAAGTACAATTATAGTCACTATGATTCCTATTACGACTAGTGGAACGCCTGCTTTGAGTATTTCTTTTATAGACACATAACCTGTTCCGTGTGCCATTGCAACCGTTGGATCTGCCATCGGAAACATGAAGGATAGGGAACATGCTATCGCTACAGGAACAGCGAAGCTTCCGGTTGGAATACCTGTGGCACCCTCAAGAGTTACTGATAATGGCACAAGAATTGCTGATAAAGCTATGTTTGACATGATCTGTGTAAGCGTCACAGCAATGATCATAAGAATCAGTGTCGTAGCTAATGTAGATACATTATTTCCACAAAGGGCAACGATATCACCAATTATCCACTTTGCAGCGCCTGTTTGAAGTAAAGCTGCTCCCAAAGAAAGTGCCCCTCCAAAAAATACTACGATACCCCAATCAACATTTTTTTGGGCATCCTTCCAATCAATGATGCCTGCCACAAAAAACAGCGTCGCGCCGATAAGAGCTACAGAATAACTGTCAAGTCCAGTAAATCCTGTGGTAACCCATAAAAATATGGTAAACAATAATATTAATCCTGTAATTTTCTCTGTCTTTGTCATGGGTCCAAATTTGTCAAGTTTTGATTTTATGGTTTGTTTTCCACCAACGATTCCATCGACTTCGGGTGGGAATATAAGCTCCAAAACTTTCCAAATTACAAGCATAAGTATAATTGCAAGCGGAAAACCAAAGATCATCCACTCTGCAAATGGGATATGGGTGTATGCTGCTGCCATCAGGTTTGGGGCGGTTCCTATCTCTGTTCCAAATCCACCTGCAAGTGAACCATAAGAAGCGCCTAAAACCATGGTCTTGGCGAAGTTACTTTTTCCAAATTTAGCATTTTTTATGCCCATCAATGCTATGATCTCCTTTACGATTGGAAGGAACATTGCAAACGCTACCACATTCTCAATCCACGCTGACATGAGTCCTGTTGAGAAGATAGCAGCGAATAAACTCATTCTGGGACTTGTACCCACCTTTGAAAGTATAAAATAAGTTACATGTCGGGCAAGTCCACTTTTACGGACAGCTTCTGCTATTGCGAATCCACCTATCATCAAAAATATAATTGGATTTGCAAAACCAATTACAGCTTTATCAAAACTGGCTACACCAATTATTGGCTGTGCAAATAGAATTATCATGGATGTGACAGCCAGTGGAACTGTTTCTGTTCCCCACATGATCACAGCGAAAACTAAAAGTGCAATGGCTGCGTGTCCTGAGTAACTTAACCCTTTAAGGGGTATAATCATGACAATTATAGACAAGATTATGGCCAAAGGGAGTCCAATTTTTTTTACATCCGTTTTTATTCCACCTTTTTTATCGTTTATTTGTTGGATTTGTCAGCTTGGACGTTGTATAGATCCGTTATATAAATTTTTTGTTTTACAGATAAGATCTTGCTCTAACCGGCTTCAAAAGAATGAGATTATATAAAATAACAAAAATAAAGCTACTATCTCGATAAAGTTATGATCGGATCCAAGGTTTCATGGAAAACCAAAAATATATATTGATGATCATCAAGATCATGACTATGCGGCGTTAGTCCAGTCTGGTTAAGACACTGGCCTGCCACGCCAGCGACCCGGGTTCAAATCCCGGACGCCGCATTTATTTTAAAGGGGTACCAACAACTCAGCTGCAACCAACCTGCAGATATCTGTTTTTGTGATTACTCCAACAGGTTCTTTGTCTTTCATGACCAAAAGCCCTGAAACATCGGCCCTTACCATCAAATTTGCAGCATCCTCTATCCCATCATCGGCAGATATGGTCAATAAATCCTCTGTCATTATATCGGCGATTTCTATATCGCTTCCTTCCCGCGGACCTGGTTTAATACTTCCAAGAACCCCTACAAGATCAGAATAGGATACAACGCCCACTGGATTTCCCTCATCATCCATTACAAAAAGTCTTCTTATGCCGTGTTTGTACATCTTCTCAAATGCTTCAAGTGGCTTTGTGTAAGGACCAATCGTTATGACACCCTGATTCATGGCTTCCTCAACCTTCATCTTATCACCATAATTTATATTTATTAATACTCATAATTCAATATGGTGGTTATCATGATAAGGATAAGTATGTCATTACCAGAAAAGCTTTTAGATGAATTTGATGCAGTTCTAAAAGATAGAGGATACCAATCAAGATCAAAAGGAATAAGAGATGCCTTGAAAGATTATATAGTTAGATATCAATGGATGAAGAAGATGGAAGGTGAGAGAATCGGAACCATTGCTGTTGTCTATGATCACCACTACACAGGTGTTACCGAAGATCTCACAGAAATACAACATGAGTACAGAGATCTTATAAACGCAACCATGCATGTTCACATGACCCACGACTATTGCCTTGAAGTTATCGTTGTTAAAGGAGATATCAAACATATCCGTGATCTAACAGAAAAGATAATGAGCCTTAAGGGTGTTGAACATGTAAGACTTACAAGTACGGCTGGTGGAAAAGTAGTTGATTAGAAATGGAGATTCATGCTACAGCTTATCATCATGACCTTTTAAAAGACACAGAAAGATTAGCTGGATTCTATGATGCTGTAAGAAAAAAAGCAAAAGGTATTGTATATGACATAGGAGCTGGAACTGGGATACTTTCGATTTTTGCAGCTCCATTTGCTGATTTTGTTTATGCTGTTGAAATAGATCCCCTTGCGGCAGAATGCGCAAAGCAGAATCTTAGATCATTTGATAATGTTTTGGTAATAAACAAAGATGCAAGAGAAGTTCTATTTCCAAAAAAGGCAGATTTGGTTATCTGTGAGATGTTGGATACCGCCTTAATTGATGAAGAACAGGTTCCAATTGTAAATTCCATCTTAAAGTATCTAAAAAAAGATGGCGATATCGTCCCAAGAAAGATCTTGACCGGCGCTGAACCTGTATTTATGGCTGCAGAACACATATGCTATGAAGAGAGCGCTTATCCTCATCATGAGATATTGGGCAATCTGGTGATCTACAATGAAGTTGATCTTAGAGAAAAGATAAAAGAAGATGTGGATGTAAAATTGGAATTTAGGGCAGATAAAAAAGGAATCATGTCAGGGATTAAGCTTACAAGCTTTACACTGCTTACCCCAAATATGATCTGTGGTCCAACTCCAATGCTTAATCCCCCATTGTTTATTCCAACCAATAAAATTAAGGTAAAAAGAAAAGATCGCATAAAGCTGAACCTAAGTTATAAAATGGGTGGTGGATTAGATAGTATTAGAGCTGAGATTGAAGAAATTTCTTGAGAATTATAAAAAACTTGTGATTTTAGGGATCGGCAACGAAATACGAGGCGACGATTCCCTTGGATCTGTTATAGCACAGAGACTCTCTAAATTTTTTGATGGACAAGATGATGTAGTGGTTCTTGATGGGGGTACTGTCCCTGAAAATTACACAAGTTTGATAAGAAGGGAAAATCCCACCCACATAATCCTTTTTGATGCTGTGGACATGAAAAAGAAACCTGGATTTGTTCGAATTGTCAAAAAGGAAGAAATCACAAGCTACAACATATCAACACATGCCATGCCCCTATCCTTTTTGATAAAATATCTGGAGTCAACGACAGGTGCTAAGATAATTCTAATAGGGATTCAGCCTAAAAATTTAGATATTACTCAAACTACCTCAAAAGAAGTTGAAGAGAGTATTGAGAACGTTGTCAGCGTATTTGATCGCCTAATTAGGACAAGACTATAACCTCTCGACCCAGTCTTTGATGCCTGAAAGAACATCTCTGCTTGAGGCTACTGCTGGTGCTCCTGAAGTCATCAAGACTACACTTAGGGTCTCAAGTATCTCCTCTTTTGATGCGCCTGCATTGATTGCAGATTTTAATTGCTGTTCGATACAATATTCACCAGCTTGTTGTGAAACTACTATAGCAAAGGATATCAGTCTTTTGATCTTAGTTGGCAATGCACCATCCTTTAGTACTATCTCATCAAATTTCTCTATCACATCTAAAAGCTCAGGATTTACTTCTTCATATAATTCCAATACATCAGGAGCAAATCCCATTCTCTTTCTGGCTTTTTTTATAGCTTCATGTTTCATAAAATCACCATTATCATATATCTAAATCATGCTTTTTAAGTATTTCGAAGTGCTTTTAATCCACGTTTTGACCCTTTGTAAACAGTTTTTTAGCTTAATTGATTTAAAAACCAAAAAATAAAAAAAAGAAAGGTGGATGTCTGGATTTTACATGCCC
>CAZLGO010000065.1:0-9797 GCA_964559295.1 uncultured Methanobacteriaceae archaeon | reverse complement strand
TAAGGGATGCACATCTATTTGGCAAAATTAAGTTAATTTATCTTAATCCAGCAATCTTATCGAGAAGATCAGTCCTTGTTACAATTCCCAAAGGTTTTTCGGTATCATCAACAACGATAAGTCTTCCTATTTTCTTTTTGTTCATAAGCTCTATTGCATCTGAGATAAGAAGATCTTTTTTGACTGTTATTATATTCCGTGACATAATTTTCTCTATCTTTAAATCTTCCTTTTTGTTTGCAAGGGCTTTTATTATATCGCTTAATGTTACAATCCCAAGAACATCCTCATCTTCAACTACAGGAGCACCCTCTATTCCTTTTTTTGATAAAACCATTGCAGCGTCTCTTATGGATATTGATGGACTTAAGGTTATAAGATCCCTGGTTGCGACATCTATTACCTTCTTGTGGGGAATGCTTCGTATTCCTGTGGTGTCAAGAAGCAGGATGTTGTCCATGTCATCCCTTCCAATTACGATTCCGTCCACTATAAGTTTATTAACAGGTGTTGGACCTATTCTCACCTTTTCTCCAAGATCAATTTGTTTTATATTGCCCACGACCTTAATTGCTGCTTCACATTCCCCAGGATGTGGAACGCTTGTAAACTCTATTTTTGCAACTGTTAGATCTTCAAGCTTTCTTCCCTCTTTATATACAGGGACCTGCATCTCCTCCTTAGCAATGTCAATGTTTAGAACATGATACGCCTTTGCAGTTGGTTTATATCCGCCTTTAGGACCTGGTACACCCTTTACAAGTTCCAAACTACGCAAAGATTGCATTTGATTCCTTATAGTCCCTGGATTACGGCCCATGATCATGGCGATTTCTTCACCCTTTATGGATTTGCCCCTTGACTTCCTGTAGAGGTTTATCAATGTTTGCAATATTTCTTTTTGAATAGATGTGAGCATGACATCACCATCATAACGTTATCATTTATTATTTATAATTATTTATAATTATAAAAGATAGCTTGTTACTTTAGTCTCAAAAATAACATATCGTATGCCAAGAGGATCATTTGGTGAACAAATGGTTGATGAATCATACTATCGTACTGTCAAAAGAATCTTGATCATGATATTCGTGCTCAATATCTCTGTTGCAGCAGCCAAGGGTATCTATGGGTGGTTTACAAATTCCTTAAGCATGATGACAGACGGTCTACATTCCTTTTTTGACAGCACATCCAACATCATAGGCATTGTTGGAATTACACTGGCTGCAAGACCTCCTGATAAAGAGCATCCTTATGGTCATGGGAAGTTCGAAACCTTTGCATCAGTTGGAATTGCCGTTCTGTTATTTGTAACATGCTTTGAGGTTGTTGAAACTTCTATAAGAAGATTTCAAAGCCCTACTGCTCCTGAAATCACCACCATAAGCTTCATAGTCATGGGGATAACCATTGTACTAAACATTGCCGTATCATGGTATGAATACAGGAGAGGGCAGAAACTTAAAAGCAGTGTATTGATTGCAGATTCCATGCACACAAGAAGTGATATTTATTCATCATTTGCAGTCGTTTTAGGCTTTTTTGCAATTAAATCAGGATATATTTTGGTAGATCCTATAATTGCAATTGCAATAGCAGTATTGATTGCAAAAACAGGTGTTGAAATAATAAAAGAAAGTTCCAAGATCCTGCTTGATAGGGCATTGTTAGATGAAAATGTTATAAAAAAGATTGTAAAATCTGTTGACGGAGTTTGTGACTGCCACATGATAAGAACAAGAGGAACACCTGCACAAATATATGTGGATCTGCATATAACTGTTGAGTCATCCTTTTCCATAGATCAGGCACATGGGATTGGAGATAAAGTAGAGGCCAAACTCAAAAAGTCCATTGTAGGGATAAAAGATGTAGTTGTACATGTAGAACCTAAAACTAAAGATGCATATTAAAACACGCGTCCATTCTATGATAGAAGACATCCAAAAGATATTATCATCTTGTTCTATAAATCGGAAGATTTATAGCAGTTAAACATGCGGTAGCACCGCAATCACGTTCAAATAAGGTTCATATTCCGGATCTTTGCTGGAACTTACCTATAAGTATCAGAATCAAACATAAGATTTAATAATCCAAACTCCAATAACAAAAAGAGGTAATAAAATGATAGGACTACAAAACTGGATCCTTTTGGCAGCAATATGTTTTGTTGGAGAGATGATAACGACTAGTTTTTTCCTTTTGTGGTTTGGAGTTGGCGCAGCAGTAGCAGCAGTCCTTACTTACTTTGGATTTGCCCCAAAGATTCAATTAATCGCATTTGTCGTGGTATCCGGCGTTTTGGTTGTGGCATCAAGACAGATCGCAAAGAGAATCACAAAGGAACCTCCAAAAAAAGCGGTTTCAGATAGATTGATTGGTAAGAAAGGTATAGTAATCGGGGAAATATCACCTGAAGCAAGTGGAGTAGTTCGGATGCAAGATGATACATGGCTTGCTATATCTGATCAAAAAATAGAGGAAGGAGAATATGTTGTGGTTGAGGGTATTGAAGGCGTGAAGCTTGTGGTGAAACCTTTTAAAAAGGTTGATTCAAATAAATACTAAAGCATGATGAGATCCACCAAACTTTGTTGGAAAAGGTTTCGTCCAACAATCCTTTAAAAAAGGATTGACCCAAAGAACTTTTAAGAAAAGTTGAGGAAACAAAAAAGGAGGAGATAAAATGGATTTAATATCCTGGGGTTTGATTATACTGGTTTTACTTGTTGTGGCATTTAAAGGAATAAAGATCTTAAGACCCTATGAGAAGGGAGTTGTTGAGCGACTTGGTAAATATCAGCGAACTGTTGAAAGTGGACTTGTGATGATCATCCCATTCATAGAAACCATAAGAAAAGTTGATCTTCGGGAACAAGTTGTGGATGTTCCTCCACAAGAGGTTATAACAAAAGATAACACTGTTGTAGTTGTGGACTGTGTTATATTTTATGAGGTTGTTGATCCATTCAAAGCTGTTTACAACGTTGTGAATTTCTATCAGGCCATTACAAAACTTGCACAGACAAATTTAAGAAACATAATAGGGGATTTAGAACTTGATCAGACGCTTACATCAAGAGAGATGATAAACTCCCAACTAAGGGAAGTTTTAGATGAAGCTACCGACAAATGGGGAACAAGAGTAGTTCGTGTTGAGATTCAGAGAATTGAACCTCCAAAGGATATCGTGGAGGCTATGTCAAAGCAGATGAAAGCAGAGAGAATGAAGAGGGCTGCTATCCTTGAAGCTGAAGGATACAAACAATCTGAAATCAAAAAAGCAGAGGGTGACAAGCAGGCTGCAATCCTTGAAGCTGAAGGTAAAGCAGAAGCTATAAAGAAGGTTGCAGATGCAAATAAATACCAGGAAATTGCAATTGCAGAAGGTGAAGCACAGGCAATACTAAATGTTTTCGGTGCCATACACAAAGGAGATCCAACTAATGACCTTTTAGCCATAAAATATCTTGAGGCTTTACAGAAAATTGCAGATGGTAAGGCAACGAAGATATTTTTACCTGCAGAGACCTCAGGTATCTTGGGTTCGATAGCAGGGATTGGGGAGCTTTTTAGTAAGAAAAAAGAAGTAGTTGAAGTAAAGGAAGAATCGAATGTGGAGAAAAAAGAGTAAAGTTAGGAAAAAATGATGTATTCTCGCAAAAAATTCCAAAATTGTTAAAAAATGAAATGGGTGGTATAAAGCTTAGATTCTAAAAAAATATTTTTGAAAGCAATAAGGAAAATAACATCTTAGAGAATAGTCCTAATCTAAATGGTGATTTTTTGCTTAATTATTCAAAAGAAGAACTTAAAGATGTTATAAAAAAATATGTCATTCCATGCATCCTACTGGCAACCTTAGCGGTAATTGTAAGCTGGATTGCATATCAAAGAGTAAAAATCCAGATAAACGTGGGTCCTGGTTGGGATACATATGCATTCCTTGCAAATGCACTCGAATTTGCTGGTAAAGGGATTGGATATTCAGAATTAGAAAGACCTCCTTTTCTTTCATTTTTGACATCCCTATTCTTCAGATTAGGATACGTATCCGAAACAACTATTTTCTTTGTGGATGGTGCATTATTTGTTGTTGGGGCTATTGGACTTTATTTATTCTTTAAGTTACGTTTTGATTCCGTTCAAAGTTTTTTTGGTAGCATGTTATTCGTTTCATTTCCAATAGTATTACAATGGGTTGGAACTGGATATACTGATACTGCAAGTGTTTCACTTTCTATATGGGCATTGTATTTTACTGTTTTGGCAGTTAGAAAAGATTCAAGATTTTTTTATTTGTCATTTCCAATCGCAATGATGGCATTTCTAACAAGATATCCAGCAGCCCTAATCATATTTCCAATGGCTCTTTACATCTTAATAAGTGGAAAATACCTTAAAAATTTTAAAGATACGATTATTGGAATTGTTGCAGCAATTGCGGTTGCAGCACCATTTCTTATACTTTTCAATAAAAAATTCGGAGACCCCTTTTTCCCATTCGTCGGGGCGTTTAGTGTGACTACAGGGCCTGCTCCAACAGAGCATTTCGCATACATTCCTGATCCATTTTATTATTTAAGCAACTTACCCTCCTATATTTCAGCCAAAGGTTTTTTAGATTCGTGGATGGTCTATATAATTGCTTTTATCGTTATAATTGGAATCGTAATGTACATCTTTGACATCGCAAGAACAAAGATGATGAAATCAAGAGTCAAAAAGCATGTATATGAAGCCTTAAGAATAGAAAGGAGAGGTACTAAAATAAAATTATTAATATTTGCAGTTTTACTGGCAGTTTTTGTTGGAACATTTGGTAGAATATCATATATGGCAAGCGAAGCTGTATTCTTTGTTTTTTGTTATGCAATATACAGTCTCCTAAAAGACCTTGAGGTAAAAACAATTGATATTGATTTGCTTTTTTTGTCATGGTTTATGACCTATTTCATATTTCACAGTTTATTTGCAGTTAAGGTTGACAGATACTTTGTTACAATGGCTCCAGCTTTTTCATATTTTGTAGTTTTGGGTTTAAGTGAAATCTCAGATAAATTAAGATTGAAAATCAGAAATGTTAATTTAACACCTTGGATTCTGTCAATAGTTCTCGTATTTTTGGTTTTATCGTCTGTTAATGTTTATATACATAACATGTCACAAAAAAAGGATTATATAGTTGAAGATGACGCATTAGCAAGTAATTGGCTTGTGAAATATGATCCAAACTATAAAGACAAGATCATTTATTCAGATATTTGGCCAACCTCCAGCTGGGATTTGAAAATGGATGTAAAACCAATGCCATCTTTCAATGATTCAAGAGCATTTAATCATGAATTAGAGAAATATAATGTTGACTATTATTTTGGAATCAGGTCAGGTATGAATTTAACATCTTACGATAAAATAACTCAATTTGGAACCGTTGTTGTCTACAAGAAAAATCAGACAAAATTTGAAAGCAAAGCACGTATGTTGTATATCGGAAAGAACTGGCAAAATTATATAGAAGATGTTTTAGATTTTAAGACATTTGTAATATACGAAGGGGGAAGATATGGTTTAGGAGAAGCCACCTACATTGATGGGCACGATCTAAATGAACTTAAAAAGTATCCCTACATACTTTTATACAATTTTAGATGGCATGACCAAAAAAAAGCTGAAAATCTAATTTTAGATTATGCAAGATCCGGAGGAATAGTGGTCATCGACGCTTCACGTAATTTAGATGGTATTTTTTATAATTTAGACAATTCAATATTTTTGGATACAATAATAACAAAAAAAAGTCTACAGCCCTACCCAAAGATATGGATAAGTCCGAAACTTGGAAAACAAAATATTAAATTTTCCCCATTTCTTTCTGAGGGTCAAACGTGGTATGGAGCAAATTATGAGCCTTTTGGTGAAAATAAAATCGAAAATCTGGTTACTGCAGATGGAAGTACATTAATCGGTGTTCAAAGGGTAGGAAAAGGCAAGATAATCTGGATTGGATATAACTTTGTGTGGCATGCGTTTATTTTAGAAAATATGCAAGAGAGAAAGCTGATTCAAGACTTGTTAGGGCTGTAATAAAAAATTATAGGCGTATTATGAAATTAAGAGAAATTTTGACCAATAATAAAGAAAAAGCCATTAAAATAAGCATTTCATTGTTAATATTGATCTTCTTACTGAAATTTATTGACTTCCAACTGCTCTCGAAAAGCATAAAAAGTGTTAACATTCTATTTTTACTCGCTCTGGTTATAATTCCATTCAGCATCCTTTTAAGGGCGTGGAGATGGATGATAATCTTAAACAAAGACAAAAAAATAGTTTCCATCAGAGATTCGTACAACTTAACTTTAGTGGGAATTGCATTGAACATATTTTTGCCTGCAAGCTTTGGGGATGTTGCAAAATCCTATTATGGTTATAAGTGGCATGGTCCTAAGGAAGAGATGCTATCATCGAGCATAGTTGATAAATTTGTGGCATTATTATCAGTATTTATTATAGGTAGTCTAACAGCTCTTTTGCTCAAGTTTTATATTCTTTCAATTTTCTCGGCAGCCCTAACATTATTATTCTCAATAATAATATTTTTTCCAAAAATAATGCCTTGGGGTGCCTTGAACAAATTATTTTCCATGTTTGTTAAAATAAAGTTGGACGAAGAAAAATTAGCATCTTCCTTTGCACTTTCAAATAAAATTAAATTTATTACATTATTTATATCGATTATAGCATGGATAATAACATATTTTCAGTTTTTCATAGTTTGTCGGTCCTTTAATATAGAGATAAGCCTCATTTATGTTTTGGCAGTAGCACCTTTGATCAATCTTGCGGTATTATTTCCCCTTACACTTAACGGATTAGGTTCCGGTGAAGCCATGATAACATATCTTTTTGGTTTGATACATATACCTCCAACATTGGCTGTATTAGTTTCTTTTTTGTATTCACAAGTTTTAACTACCTTAATTCCAGGATTATTTGGACTAGCGATGATTATGAAAAAAGGATAATCTTTCTTTATTTTTCACAAATGACAAACATCCAAACGAGTAATGACAAATCAATTGATATTTTTTTGAAGTGCTTTTTTAATAAATTTTCAAAGCTTTTTTTTGACCAGTTTTGTATATGACCTGGGGTATTGCCTAAATTTCTCAAATATGAAAGTTTTAAAATATTGCCCACCCTAAAAATGGGTTCGTGCGGGACGCTTATCAAACAAAATCTCCGAGAAACGCGTTTGAGTTCTTTTAAAGCTTTTTCTGGGTTAATCAAATGTTCCAAAACTTCAGTACATATTACTAAATCAAATGAATCATCTCCAAATGGTAGATCGTATATATCTCCCTTAATAAAATCCACATCATGATTAATCTTTTTTGCGGTTTTTAAAAATTCATCGGAGATATCTAAACCAACAACATGCACATGGTTGCTCATTCTAATATTTTTGATAGTGATACCCTCACCACAACCTACATCCAAAATATTGTTTACATCAAACCTATCAATAGTTCGTCTAATTTTATTAAAAAATTTTCTAAACATAGCCCTTAAAATGGGGTTTTTGGTTGAATATCCACTCTTTACGTCTAACTCATGATAATCATATGAAAAACTCATATCATTCACTATACTTATATAAGGTTATTTAAATTTCTTCCTAATCAACCTATTTTCTTTCTGAACCATATAAATCTCCCTTTTAAGAAGACTTATCTGGGTTGCAATGAATCCAAAAACCAGGATCTGTATCCCAGAAATTATCATCAATACCATGAACAGCATAAGTGGTCTTGTGGGATCCAAAACACCTATAAAATACTGGTAAAACAAATATAGAGCACTAATGATCCCAATCAATAGCATAAATAATCCGATAAACCCAAACAAGATCATAGGTCTTTCATAAAACGAAAAAATCATGTGTGAAATCGTAGTTGTCCTGAATCTGAGCTTTGATTTTCCAAGTCTTCTTCCCCTCAAAACTGCAGGAATTTCCTTTATTTTGTATCTTATAGCACTCGCCTTTGATAAGATTTCAAGATTAATATCGGTGCCTTTGGATTCTAAATTCAGAGAATCTAAAACTTCTTTTTTATAAGCACGTAAAATCCCTGTAACCGTGCTTAAACGTTCATTCATGGAAAAACCGATGAAATCGTTTGCAATTCTGCTTAATAATAATCTAAAAAAGGGCACATCTTCAACTTTTCCGCCCTTCATATACGGTGAACCCACTACTATATCCACTGTCTCGTCTTTAATAAACTCATCTACAAGTTTAGTAATATGATCAGCGCTATAACTTAAATCAGCATCTATAGTGACAATTATATCACCTTTTGCATTCTCAAATCCAGTCCTTAATGCCATGCCCATTCCCATATTTACATGATGCTCTAATACATGTACATGAGGATTTTTGGATGCAAATTCATCTGCTAATTTAAGAGTGTCGTCCTGACTTCCGTCATCTACTACAAGGATTTCATAGTCTTCATACTTTTTTAAAACATTGCTCACTTCATCCAATGTTTTTAGGACATTCTCTTCCTCGTTGTACATTGGGATAACTACAGATATTTTCATGATAATAACTTAGGAAAGAATTATTAATATATTTTTCCAAAAATATCCATGATAAAATGAAGATCATCACAATCTTTGGAACAAGACCTGAAATTATCAAACTTTCTCCTCTAATCTCGTTATTTGATAAGAAATTTGACCACATCATGGTTCATACAGGACAACACTACTCACATAGAATGGATAGAATATTCTTCGAAGATTTAGGCTTGAGAGATTGTGATTATGTTCTTAACGTTGGTTCTGGAACTCATGGAAAACAAACTGGAGAGATGATGATAAAAATCGAGGAGGTACTTCTAAAGGAAAAACCTGATGTAGTTGTGATGCAAGGAGACACAAACTCAACTCTTGCAGGTGCGCTTACAGCCTCAAAGCTTCATATTAAAGTAGCGCATGTTGAAGCAGGCTGCAGATCACATGATAAGCGAATGCCTGAAGAGATCAATCGGGTTTTAGTGGATCATTGCTCAGATTTCCTATTTGCACCTGATCAGATCGCCTTTGCTAATTTGATTGCAGAAGGGATTTCTGAAGATAATATTTATTTGGTGGGAAATACTTCTGTGGATGCGTGTTCACGTGTCATGGATTTATTTAATTTAGATAAATTGGAAGAATTTTATTTAGAAAAGCAAAATTATGCTTTATTAACAATTCATAGGCAGGAGAATACGGGATATACTGGATTAAAAGAAATTATAGAGGCTATAAATGTAGTTTCAAAGCGTATAAAGATTTTGTTTCCAGTTCATCCAAGGACAAGGAAGGTCATAGGAATGCATAATATTGAAGTGAACAAAAACGTGATATTAGCAGACCCGCTTGGTTATAAAGATTTTATTGGGCTATTGGCAAATTCAAAATTTGTGATAACAGATTCCGGTGGAATACAAGAAGAAGCAGCAATTTTAAATGTTCCATGCTTGATTTTAAGGGAGACCACAGAATGGAGGTATCTTGTGGATATTGGAAAGAACATGTTGATAGGAACAAAACACAAAAATATAATTGACGTTGTGCATGATCTTCTCGATAATGAACGGAAACTGGACAAAATGAGAAAAATCAAGACTCCAATTAGAAAAGGAGCATCAGAAGCAATAGTTTCTATTTTAAGATCTAAATCCTATTTAAAACCTTAAGATGTCTTGGAAGCTCTTTTATCTTGGCAGGAG
>CAZLGO010000064.1:0-9868 GCA_964559295.1 uncultured Methanobacteriaceae archaeon | reverse complement strand
GACTAATACAATTAGCATGCATAATGATGCTATGGAGAATTTTGGGATGAGGTCATAATAAATATTTTATGTTGGAAAAAGTGGTTTATTAACTCATTGGAAAAATTAGAAGTCATGCAAATCCATATATGAATAAATCGGAGACTTTTTTTAAATTATAGGAATCAGGATTAAGCCTAAAATTACATATATACCTGAATCAGCAAGAAGAACCACAATACTAAACGTATTTTTAACAAGGTTCATCACAATACTCGGTTACAACTCAAAAACAACTCTAAAAAAGCCTCAGAGACTTAAAAATCTAAGACCCTAAATGCTTTTATTCCTCGTTTAAAGAATCCCAGATTTTTTCTACAATATACACTAAAAACTAAGTCAATGGTTTGCTTTTTTAAAATTTAAAATAAAAAAAAATGGAAAAAAAGGATTTTAAATCCCTTTGTTCTTTTTCCTAGCGCTAATAAATCCGCCGAGTATACAGAGAACCGCTAAGGCCAATAGTGATAGTGGTGCTCCAGTACTTTGCATTTCTACAGTTTGTGCGTTCACCCGGAATGGTGATGGGCCTGGTGCTCCCAAGATGGTAACGAAGGTCTTAACGGTTTCATAATCAGTGGCAGTTACTGTAGCAATACCTGGACCTTCATCTGCTCTTAAAATAGCAGTAGCAAGGCCATTGACCCATTGGGCTATAACTGATTTACTTCCCACGTTTCCTAGGTTGGTGGTGAAGGTTACTTGAGGTCCGCTGAAGAACAGAGCTGCATCAGCACTGTGATCCCCACCAGCTGCGTCATGATAGACATCAGCAGTTATAGTGGAAGTTTCACCTACTGATATTGTGGATGGGTTGGCGTTAATATTTAAAACCAGCCATGGATAATATTTTAAAGTTCCATTTCCTACAAAAAATTTAGCAGGATCTGGTGTATTGGTGCCATACCAATTATAAGTGGCGGTGGTATGGCTGTTCTCCAGTTCATGGAAAAGCTTATTCAGATCATCTCGGATGGGCTTTAGAATGGGTTCCAGTTCAGGATGCTTCTTAATGGCATCGTCAATGGGTTTGAGCATCTCATCGATACTAGGCCCAAAGGAGGAGAATAAAAAGTTCTGAACGTAAGAATCGAAGTTTACAATCCGATTATAGTTTATGGTCCCATTAGGTGAACAAATCACGATACCTATTCCAGAACCATTCCCCTCTAGGTTGTTCCCTCTAACTAAGGTGGTGTTAAAACCAGCAGTTACCATAGCCACGTCGTTAGCTCCTTTAACTCCCATTACTGTATTATGTAGTATTTTAAGGTGTGCTATGGCTGCGCCTACAATTCCCGCTGCTATACTGGGGGAGGTGATATTAGAAACAGAGTTATTCTCTAAGGTTGCATTATTTAATAATCCAAGACCCAGCATCCCCACTGCGGCCTTGGCATTGCTAATACCTGAAACATTATTGTCTTCTAATTTAAGATCACCTAAAGCCACAGTAACAATTCCCACAGCCTGTTCATCTGCAGTTATTTGGGATATTGTATTTCGAGAAACCAGTGCATTCTCATTACCAATTATAGCAGCTTCAAGTGCATAAACTGAGCTATTAAAACCTGCTTTAAGTTCAGATAAGACATTTTCGGAAATCACAGCATTAACACTACTAGTTATTAATTCCATCCCCATGATAGCGCTGGTGGCGCTGATATTAGTAATTATATTTTTTGTTACCACTAAATTGATGACATTGGCCACTTCTGGATATCCGCTGGCACCTTTACTCTTTCCTAATTGGATTCCAAAAACACTACCACCAGCACCAATAGCTTTGATATTGGATAGGATGTTTCCAACAACATTAAAATCAGTTAAACTCCCGTTAGTCGTGACTGTAATGCCACTTGCTGACTCTCCACCAATTATGTTGGTTATGAAGTTTCCAGAAATTGTGAAAAAGCCTGCGGAAAGGTTTCCCAAAATACCAGTTTCTGATTGACCAGAAATAATGTTATTTATAACTGTAGTATTACCGCCTGAAACCGTAATCCCTATTTTACCCCCATTGATAATATTATTTTCTACGGTACAGTTAGCAGCGCTGATATTAACACCAATTCCTGTGGGGGAATTAGTTATTTTAAACCCATCTATGGTGCTTCCACTCCCATCACCACTACTGTCATTTACTACCGTAAATCCAGTATTTGTGGGTTGTAATTTAACTTCGTCTCCTTTATTGGCCTGTATGGTCAACCTTTTATTGATAACAACATCTTCTGCGTAGGTTCCACTATGCACATTGATAATATCATCGTCAAGTGTATTTGGGTTATCAATTGCAGATTGTATGGTGGTGTATGTTTGTCCAGTTCCAACTTCCCATTGAGCAGCTGAAACTTGAGTAAAACTTAAAAATAAAATGCTAATGACAAACAATACTTTAATAGACACTTTCTTTTTTAAATTCACATACCTCAACCCCTCAATTAGTAGTAAATATAAATTGTATTTTTTCTTACTATTTAATATTTACGATGATGTTTGTTATTAAAAAATTCTGAAATGAGATTTTTAAAATTACGCAGTATCTTATTTTACGTAAAAATTCATGGGTTTGGCTTTAATTTCATATATTGACATATATTTAAATGTCCACGATAGAAGTATGGTTTAATATCTTCAGTATATTAAAATAGAATCTTAAAAATCGAAATATTTATTGATAATAGGATATTATTTTATTAGTTGATTAAAATGAATATACCTTAAAATCCTGTTTCAAAAGACCTTTTCTAGACTTCGTTTGGCAAACTATATTAAACCCACCGATTTTAGGGGTTTTCCAGGAGGAATCAGCCGAAATGGTTTGCAGAGTATTGAATGATATCAAATAATGTTAAAAATAGTGTTACTAATTTCTTATTTTAATTTAGAAGTGTCACATGTTTATTTTGAGCTGAAGAAACTGGAGGAAGCGTTCGAAATTATTGAATATTGATGACCTGTTACATTTAAAACAAGTGAAAGAGCTTTATTTACGAAAAGATGAACAAAAAAACCTGGAATTAGCATTGAAACATTGGATAAATTATAATTTAAAAAATATAGAGTTTTAAAACTTTAGTCGATTCAACTATCTTTATTATTGATTTGAAGTTTAATGGATTGGTTTGATTGTTGCATGGACGATTTGAGAGTCTTAATGCAAAATTTTAGAGATACTGGCGATTGGTGCTTAAAAAATAGTAAATAGTTTTTTATCGAAAAATACATGATTATTTGTAATATTAATACGAGATCAACTAACTCAAGTAATCAAACATGAACAAAATTTTCTATTGATCAACTGAGAAAAAACGTATTTAATTTGTCAATATATAATCTTTTTTTCTAAAAACGCTTAATATATCGTTCTTCACTTCAATAAAAACCTCACATCATTTTCAGGCAAAGACTGATATATTAATAGATTTTTTTGCAGAAAAAGGCTTAATATGGTTCTTATTTTAAATAAATGTTTATCTCAATCTGAGGCATTGGTTCTTTTTTTGCCAAATTCTTTGTATTAATACTAATAAATAAGAACGATGTTAACAAGTTTTTGTTATTTAATAAAATCTCCTCTCCCCAGCAAAATCTAATAAATGAGGAGTCGATACACTTGAAACATACCTCCTTTCATCTCAATACACTTGAAACGTACCTCTTTCTCAGAACTCAGAATACACAAGAGGATCAATACACTTGAAATACACCCCTCACCCCTATATAGTATGTTGTATAGATTACCTTGGTAGACAGAACACCATGTTGACATCGGACAATATTGTCTGTAGTTATTAATATTAACAAGAAATTAAGATCATCAAACAAGGCAAATAAAACAACAAACAACGCGTTTTGAGTTTTATTTTCCATAAGGGGGTGATGATCCAAGATGCAAAAAGGTTAAATGGACTAATATGTTAGATTATTGAATTATCTTACAACATAAACACTACAACACCATTAGCATGAATATAAAAAAATAATCCAAATCTACAAATCACCAAACCCGGATAAACTCACATAGACTCACAATATAATCTACAAATTTCTTGAAAACGTATAAATCGTGGTTTTTATGAATATATTCGAAGAGTTGGGTGGTAAAAAGACCGTTTTTAAAGATAAGAAATATTTAGATCATAGGTTTCTGCCAAACAAGTTACCTCACCGTGAAAAGCAAATTAAAGCTGTTGCGAAGTATTGGATTGAAGCATTAGATGGAGTAACTCCTCCCGATATAACTATTTATGGGAAGACAGGAACTGGAAAAACAGCAGTTGCAAAATTCGCAATGAAACATCTAGAACAAATTTCAAAAGAGAAAAATGTTAATATTAAAGTAGAATATATAAGGTGCACAGATTACACAACAGAATATCAGGTTTTAACCCGTCTTTGCCAGCAAATGGGCCAAAATGTTCCTGACAGAGGATGGACAAAACCTGAAGTAATTAGGGCATTTAGAAACATCTTAAAACATAATTTAATTTTGATAGTAGTGCTCGACGAGATAGACATCTTATTGAAAAACGATGGAGGCAGGATACTCTATACTCTAACTAGAACTGATAATATATCAATTACATCCATAAGTAACTATGTTGATTTTAAAAAACTCATAGGACCTAGAGTAAAAAGCAGCTTATGTGATCGTGAGATGGTTTTTCCGCCATACGATGCACAACAACTTATTGATATCCTAAAACAAAGAGCTAAATTATCCTTTAAGGAAGAAACATTAAACGGCGATGTTATACCTCTTTGTGCAGCCCTTTCGGCGAAGGAGGAGGGAGATGCAAGATACGCACTGGATCTATTAAGGACATCAGGAGAAATTGCCAACGACAGGGGTTCTGAGAAAGTGACCGCAGATCATGTAAGAGAGGCAAAGGATTACATCGAACATAGCAAAATCACAGACATTGTAATGACCCTACCAAGTCAGCAGCAGAGGGTCTTGGAATCAATACTTCATCTTACAAAAAGAAAAGAAGAGATAACATCCGGCAGACTCTATGATGTTTATAAAGATGTATCAAAAGGAGACACCGTATCTTACAGGAGAATCTTCGATTTTATAAATGAACTGGAAATGTTGGGAATCATTTCAACGAACATAATATCAAGGGGAAGAGGAAAAGGAAGAACGAGCATAATAAACTTACAGTGCGAAACATCCCTTCTTGAAAACGTTCTCTGGAATGGATAATGAACAACCTTTTAGAAAAAGGTTGATCAAAATATTTACGTCAACGCTTTTCCAAAGGGTTGATAAAAGGGCTCTCTGGAACATAATAGAACTTAAAAACACAATATATACAGACCTAAAGCCCCAAAAACCCTTTATGGCAAAGCATGTTCTTTTCCTTAAACTCCTAAAGATTTCTTTTTAGTTGATCGACCTTTATTAAAGACTTTTTTAAAGAAAATATCTTATTATCTACTTTATTACAGATTTTAAAAGAGCCATTCGGACAGGCACCCCATAAAAAGCCTGCTCAAAATATTTTCCATAAGGCGTGTCGTCAACGTCATGTGATATCTCATCTACCCTTGGTAGGGGATGCATTACAACAACGTCAGTACCTTTTAAAAGTTTAGAATCAATCGTGTAGGCTCCTTTAACCTTTAAATATTCGCTGGGGTCTGGAAATCTCTCTTTCTGGATCCTTGTTACATATAGAACATCCACTTTGTGAATTATATCATGGATGCTCTCAGTTTCATCAACGACCACACCACATCCACTAAGATCGTGGAGAATTTCTCGAGGCATTTTAAGTTCTCTTGGAGATACAAAACTCATTTTAATATCAAAAATTGCCAGAGCATAGGCTAAGGAATGCACGGTTCTCCCATATTTAAGATCTCCTATCAGTGCAACACGCAGATCATCTATCCTCCCAAAGATCCTTTTTATGGTGTAAAGATCAAGGAGAGTTTGAGTCGGATGTTGACCAGCACCATCTCCTGCATTTATAACAGGAACATCCACTAAATCAGAAACAAAACGAGCCGTCCCTTCCATATTATGCCTTATAACAAGTGCATCAGCATATTCTCCAATGATTCTTACAGTATCTGCTAGATTTTCACCCTTGGTGGCAGAAATTACCCCAGTCTCTGCAAATCCAATAACACCACCACCAAGCCTTTTCATTGCAACTTCAAAGGAAAGTCTTGTTCTTGTGGAAGGTTCATAAAAAAGCATTCCAAGGATCTTTCCAGAAAGAACATCTGATTTTTCTCTAGATCTTGCAATGGGTTCCATCCTCTCTGCAATTTTTAAGACGTGTTCGATATCTTTTTTACTAAAATCTCTTATTGAAATAATGTCTTTTTGGGTAAATACCATAAATTCACCACAATTGATTGATATAACATCTTTTATATTATGTAGATATGTTTTGGGTTATATTTTTGATGGATGATTCAAAGTTACCATATTTTTAAACTCCGAAAGCAGTGAAAAGACGCCAATAACAAAGAGAAAACCGAGCATATCTCATATTTTAAAATACCTTTGAATATCAAATTTATTTATCCAAATAATGCACCTGATTGATTTATGGCAAAGAACAGGTTTGTATAAGAAGATTTACGTCCTTTGCCAGAACTCTTTTTCAGGTGTTTTTTGCGGATGGATAGTAAATATACCTAATATTTTTGAAGATACAACTACAGGTGCCTTGCAAATGTAAGATATCCTGTATGTCCAATCATTCTTGTTTTGGGTCTAGTACCTTTGTTTTTCACTTCAATTTCCCTTAAAATACATTCAAATGTATTTAATTCAGAAAAACTAGATTTTTTAAGCACTTTATGAAGCGTTCTGACCTGTTCTATGTACGGAGTATAAGCTACAAGGTATCCACCCATCCCAAGAGCATCTTCTGCATATTCCACAACCCCCCATGGTTTTGGAAGATCTAAAAAAACAAGATCAACATCCCTCTCCTCAATCCCTTCCATTATATCCTGGCACTTAATATGAACGTTTTCAAGACCAAATTCAGCAACGTTTTGCCTTGCAATCTTAGCAAATTCTTCTCGAACTTCGTATGAATAAACTTCTCCCCCATCTCCAACCACGTTTCCGAAATAAATGGCAGAAGCTCCAGCACCACTGCCAGCATCCACAACACGATCTCCACAACCAAGTCCGGTATAGGCAACAACAATCCCAATATCCTTTGGGAGAATTATTGAGCATCTCCTCTCCATGAGTTCGATGTAATCGTTGATATTTGGCTTTATAACTCTAAATTCCTCTCCAAGATGGGTCAGGAGGACATCTCCAACTTTACTTCTCTCAATATCTGCTTTTTTTATGAAACCAAGATCAGAGTGGAAATCTTCATTGCGAACCATATATTTTTTACCTCTTTTATCCATCAAAACACGCAAAATATCACTCCACTTGCAGTTCATCTATTTTATGAGATTTATCATTTTTTGGGTTTAAAACCCGAATCCACAACATCTTTGATTTTTTTGGCTATCTTATCACCAATTCCCTCTATTTTTTTAAGATCGCTTTCTGTGGCATTTATAACTCCACTAACACTTCCAAATTCCTCAAGTAATTTTCTTGCAGTTACCGGTCCCACATTTGGCAGGGATTCTATGATGTAAATCTGCTGCTCCGTTAATGTAAGGGGTTTTTTTTCAGTTCTGATCTGTATTTCTGATCTTTCATGCATCTGCTCCCTTATAGCAATTCTTACTATCATGGCAGCCGTATCTTCTTCTGATCTTGTTGGGATTATTGGAATGCCAAAGTCAACAGCAACAGACGCTAAAGCGCCCCTTACAGCATTTGGATGGATAAAACCAGAATATAAATCTTCTCCTTCAAGTATCACGATTGGTTTTTTGAAATTCTCAAGCATCGCAACTGCTTGCTTGTGAAGCCTTTTGTCTATAATAGAACTTACGAAATCTCTCGTGGTTTTTCTCTCAATTCCAACATGTTCACTTACCTGATAATCAGCAACAGCAAGGCTTTTAATCTCTATATTAACATCAAGCTTGTCAAGTTCCCTTAGAACCTTCGAATTACTTTCTCGTGAATCAACGTAGATAAGGGGTTTTATTTCTTCTAATTTTGGTGTTTGATCTGTTTTAGATTCAAAATCCGAATTTAAATCCTTAAAATCTCTTTTGTATCCTTTAGATAATTTTTTCTTCATTTTTTTCTCCTTATTGATACTTGACCAATAATAAGCTTCGTCTCTCGTACCTTTCGTAATCAATATCAAAGCCCTTCCCTTTTTTTTCCTTCCAGTCCGACCTCTTCGTTGTATCGTCCTTATCTCTGAAGGAACAGGTTCATAGAAAACCACAAGATCAACTGCCGGAATGTCAATACCTTCTTCAGCAACACTCGTTGAAATTAAAACGTCGTAGGTATCCATTTTAAATGCCTTGATTATTTTTTTCTGCTCTTTTTGTGATAATCCTTTTTCGCTGTCTCTTGCAGCCTGCCCAAAAAATTTTACAGCAGCTATTCCCTCTTCTGCGCATCTTTCAAATATTTTATCAACCGTGTCCCTAAACTGTGTAAAAACAATTATTTTTGCATCTTCATTTTTTAGTTCATTTTTTAAGATACTAATGAGTTTGTTTAGCTTTGGATGCTCAATTTTTTTCTCTTGAGCTTTGCGGGTAAGATACATTGCCATCTGGAATTCCTTATCATTTAGAAGGCCTTTAGCAGCCTTCGTTCTTTTCTTTTTGAGTCTTTTGTAATATCTATCAAGGGTACTCATCCCTTGAGTCTCTAAAAGTTCAAGTGCGTGAAGCACGTTTATAACAGCAGCCAACAAAGAAAGAGCAGCAAAATATTTCTTTGGAGGATTGGTGCTTCTTGCAATCTTGTTTTGTATTTCTCCTTTTTTTTTCAGGACATCCTTCTTGTTCACGTTTATTGATCTTATGATTCCCATATTTTTTAATGTTTTTAACCTTGATTTTAAAGCACCTTCCATATGGAACTTTATTCTCTCAAAATCCTTTCCAAGTTCTATCTTTATCCACTCTACATCCACTGGATTGAGATAGGGAGCAACGTCTGCATCGTCTTCATTTTTTATGATTACTTCTTTTATAAAGAGATTCGAACAAACTTCGTCAATTTTATTTTTGTTCCATCCAGGAGACGCCGTAAGTCCAAGTATGAGTTGGTTTATTCCTTGCTGGACATATTTTAATGCTAAATACACATAAGAATAGGAACCAACCCCCCTGTGACACTCATCAAAAACAACAAGCGAAACGTCTACTAAGGAATACCTTCCAGAGATAATATCAGATTCCACCGTCTGTGGAGTGGCACATATAACTTGGGAATTTTTCCATCTTTGGATACGCTCTTCTGGCTTAATATCTCCGGTTAGAGAAGTTACAGTTACATTTAAAAATTCTCTGAAACTCTCCTCATGCTGCACAACAAGAGGCTTAGTTGGAGCAAGTATCAGAACTTTTGAGTCCCCATAGTTTTTAATTCTTTCTGCCGCCACTAAAACCGCCACGATTGTTTTCCCAAGGGCAGTTGGTGCTACAATCATCGTATTTCCTTTTTTAAGCGTCTCAGCTGCCATAACTTGTTGATAAAGTCTCGCTTCAATCTTTTTAGGTTTAACTATTGGATGTTCAATCCACTTTTCCATAAAACCTTATATTTAAAACAAATTATATATATCTGTCTCCGTCTTGATTACTTTACTGTGGTTTAAAAACAAGGATCACATCTTTGTTTATGAGATAGGTTTAAAAACAAGGATCACATCTTTGTTTATGAGATAGGTTTAAAAACAAGGAT
>CAZLGO010000063.1:0-10329 GCA_964559295.1 uncultured Methanobacteriaceae archaeon | reverse complement strand
ATCCTAAATGGTCCAAAAAATCCCTCTATATTGTATATGGGCTGGTTTGCACCAACTATTACTATATGTTTGTTGGTTTCGATGGGAGGTATGGCTGCTCCACTTCCTTCAATTATTATAAAATCAGCATCCACCTCATTTGCAAGTTCTGCACCTTTTTTCATGTTGGTTATAAATACATCGCCGACCATTCCGCCCCCACATCTTCTGCATCCAATTGTTAGAATTCTGCTCATTAGTGCATCTTCCCAGTGATCTGAAGCTGCGTGTACTCCCTTTTCTGATTGTTTCATAAGATATTCTGGAGTTATTTCTATCAAATCTCCACGAACAATTTCTGGTTTCTCAGGACCACCTCTTCCCATAGCAACGACGCAAGGGTTATATTTGTTTTTATGGATTACTCTTGCTGCGTATGCTGAAACTGCGGTTTTACCAACCCTTTTTCCTGTGCCTATTATTTTAAGAGAGGGCTTCTTTAAAATTCTATAATCTGAAAGGGAATAAAACTTAAAATCAGGTCCTTCATATGAAATTCCTCTCTCCAACACAAGAGACGCTATTTTAAACCTTTTTGAGTAATCAACAATAGGTTCATCACTTAAATCCATAACTACATCTGCATCATGTTTTTGGGCAATTTCTGCTATAAGGTCATAGGGTATTTTGTGGGGATCATCTCCAAAATAAACAGGTCTTTCAAGTTTTTTTATAACTTCATCTTCAGATGCTTCCCTTAATTTTTCAGTGCCTCCTATAAAAACAACTGCAACGACTTCTGTATGTTCCATGTAATCGAGAGTATCAAGAGCGAATTTTGTAACCGGCAGATAATGTTCACCGTCCACTAAGCATACCATCTTCCTCGTACTTTTCATAACCCCGTCCTCTTTATTTGGCCTTTATAATTTCATTTTTTGATCTTTTTGCAAGCTCTGATAGACCAGTTACAACAGCAGATGGTAGCACACCGTTGCCTTCCTTAACAATTATTTCTGAAACATGGCTTGACAAAACAAAAATAGCGTGTTTGTGTTCAGCCTTTGTTCTGTGGATATGATGAGGACTTATATTAAGGGAAAAATATTCTTCGCATTCTTTTTCGATTTCATATTCGTTTTCTAAGAATTTTAATAAATATACTAAAAACTGGTGCAACTGTATCAACTCATCCTTATACATGGTTACCAAGTCCCTTTAAGGCGTTTCATCTACAAGGAGATATTCGGCATGATTCTATATATATGTTGGCATGTTGTAGGTGTGTATCACAAAAGGGAAGATAGGAATATTATTTTCTGCAGAATAATTATCATGGATGGCTCATGCGTGATATCGGATTTTAAATTGTGCAGATAAAGTTTTTTGATAATTAAACTCGTTTTCGATTGCAAGAGAAGTTTTGTTCATTTCAGATTATAAAAAATTCAAGAAGATCCTATGTGGAGGATAGCTTATTGATCTGTGTTAGAGGCATATAAAAAAAGAAAAACCTCTGCTTTCTAAAATTTTTAATATAGATACTTTGAATATCTTAGATGTTACAAAAGACATTTCTCAACTTGCTCTTCTTCTAACACAATTGACATCACCAATTCTATTATTCATGTCTTTTAGCTGAATTATTTCGGATGTTATGATATTAAACACCAAAAATATGACCGATGCTTTAAAGAACTCAGCCCATTACAAAGCCCTATTGTGGAGTTAAGATACTGATCTTTCCTAAAAAATCTGTAAATAGCATTAAGGTCATCGTTTATACTTAAAATAAATTGGGTTTTTGTTTTCTACTTAAGGAAAGATGCATTTTTCAGTAAGATATTTAAAGCCAATCATCCAATTAATCTGTGATAAGATGGAGATCATAAAAATTAAAGGTAAAAGCAAGAAAGAGCAAATGGAACTTGTAAAACGTTCGCAAATTGATGTTGAGGGTGTAATTGATATCGTAAATGATGTAATCAATGACGTAAGAAAAAATGGGGACAGTGCGCTTAGATTCTACACAGAAAAATTTGACCATGTTAAATTGGATGATTTTAAGGTTAGTGAAGAGGATATAAAGAAAAGTTATGTTAATGTGAACGATAGGATAATAGATGCTATAAGAAAAGCTGCAAGAAACATTGAGAAATTTCACAAGGCACAGATTCCACAAGAATGGTTTATAGATGTGGATGAAGGCATCAGAGCCGGACAGGTAATCCGTGCCATTGGGAGTGTTGGATGTTATATACCTGGTGGCAGGGCAATTTATCCTTCTACAGTCCTTATGACCGTTATACCTGCAAAAATTGCTGGTGTTGAGAATATAACCTGTTGTACACCCCCCATGTCAGATGGTAGAATAAATGATGTTGTGCTTGCTGCTTGTGATATTGCAGGAGCTGATGAGATATACAAAATAGGAGGAGCCCAGGCTATTGCTGCAATGGCTTTTGGCACAGAAAGCATCTCTAAGGTTGATAAAATAGTAGGTCCCGGTAATGTTTTTGTTACAGCTGCAAAAAAACTTGTATATGGTGATGTGGATATAGATTTTATGGCAGGTCCATCTGAAGTTCTTATAATTGCAGATGGTAACGCAAATTTTAATTATATTGCATCTGATATATTAGCACAGGCAGAACACGATCCAAACGCTGCGTGTGTGCTTGTTACTACATCCGAAAGCTTGGCTGAAGCTGTGCATCAGATAATCTCAGAGAAAACTAAATATATGAAAAGAAGCAAAATAATAGAAGAATCCCTTAAAAAATATGGAAAAATCATCATTGTTGATTCTGCAGATGAGGCTGTGGAATTTGCAAACAACTATGCACCAGAACATCTTGTAATAATGACAGATGACCCAGAAGAAGTTCTCAACAAGATCAAAAACGCAGGATCAATATTTTTAGGAGAATTAACACCTGTTTCTGCAGGAGACTACGGATCTGGAACGAATCATGTTTTGCCAACAGCAGGATGCGCCAGGATGTATTCAGGGCTTTCTGTAGAATCCTTCATAAAAAAACCTACAGTACAAAGGCTTTCAAAGAAGGGAATTGAAAACTTAAGAGATGTTGTTGTAACCCTTGCAGAATGTGAAGGGCTTTACGCCCATGCAGAATCATTTAAAAACAGGGTATCTGATAACTGATGATCTAAAGATGTTAGAGGTGAGTTACATTGACGGAATCATTAAAGAACTGGAGAAGAACCCATTATTCAAAGGAAATAAATCCAGGCATGAACAGCACCAAAGTTACGGTTATGGGATGGATTCATGAAATAAGAGACCTTGGTGGAATTATATTTGTTCTCTTACGGGATAGAGATGGTATTATCCAAGTTACAGCACCAAGTAAAAAAATTTCAGAACAATTATTCAAAAAGATAAGAAAATTGAAAAAAGAATCTGTGATAAGTATCAAAGGCATCGTTAAAGAGTCTTCAAGGGCACCGGGCGGTGTTGAAATCATCCCTGAAGATATAAAACTACTTAGTATTGCTGAACTTCCTCTTCCACTTGATACAACAGAAAAGGTAGGGGCAGAACTTGACACGCGTTTAGATGCAAGGTTTCTTGATCTTAGAAAAGCTGGTGTCAGCGCTATATTTAAGATAAGAAGTAGGATACTTCATTCTGTAAGAATTTTCCTTGAAAAAAATGGTTTTATTGAAGTAAACACCCCAAAACTTGTTGCATCAGCCACAGAAGGAGGAACTGAACTTTTTCCCATAACCTATTTTGAAAGGGAGGCTTTCCTTGGACAAAGCCCTCAACTTTACAAACAGATCATGATGGCAACAGGTTTTGACAGGGTATATGAAATAGCACCAATATTCAGGGCTGAAGAACATGATACACTAAGGCATCTAAATGAGGTAATCTCAATAGACATCGAAGCAGCATTTTGCGATCACGAGGATGTAATGAAGATCCTTGAAAAAATGGTGCAAAACGTTGTAAAAGATGTTTGCGACCATTGCAAAGACGAACTTAAAATTTTAGAAAGGGAAGTTCATGTACCAGAACCACCCTTCGAAAGGATAGATTATGATGAGGTAGTTGACATTGTAAATTCAAAAGGAGTTACTCTAAGATACGGCGAAGATTTATCAAGAGCAGCTGAAAAAGCGATTGGAGAAGTCATAGATGGGTATTATTTTATAACAGGATGGCCAACTGATATAAAACCATTTTATGTCATGCCAAGTGACGAAGACCCTAAAAAAAGCTATGCGTTTGATTTGATGTGCAAAGACCTCGAAATAGCATCTGGTGCCATGAGAGTTCACGATCATGACCTTTTGGTTGAGAGGATAAAAAAACAGGGTTTAAATCCAGAATCATTTGAAAGATATCTTGCAGCATTCAGGTACGGAATGCCACCACATGCAGGCTGGGGTTTGGGTTCTGAAAGGTTTACGATGTGTATCACAGGTGCTAAAAACATAAGGGAGACTGTATTGTTCCCAAGAGATAGGAAGAGACTTACTCCATAATCCAACCTCTCTAAAAGTTTGATCAAAAACTCTCTTTGAATTGATAAAGCCAAAGAAATCGCTGAGGGATCTCAATAATACTTGTGAATGCGGTTTGCAGAAGTTTTTCATTTTTCTCGACTTGATTAAAAAGAAAGGAAAATATCAAAACGTACTTTTCCTTTCAGTTATTTAATCAAAAAAATTTGCAATAAACCCCTCCTATAGCTCCAAGAATAAAACCTCCACCACCTACTGATATTGCCAAAGACAGAAAAACCAAACACAGTTAAGCTACTAAAACCTATTGGAGTCTTAGCGAATAAAAAACCACCTGCCATCATCGCAACGCTAGATATGATCCCACTTGCTACCAATAAGGAAATATTCTTCTTTTAATTTAGTCAAATATGTTGCAACGAATCCTGCTATAATACTGGATATAATTATCCCTAATTCGGAGAAATTAACATATGTAAAAACAATCGAAAAAACGACTCCTGCAACTTCTCATAATTATAGAAGACCCCATAGCATATTTAACCATAGTATATGATGAGAGTTCTCGGTTTTAATACATTTCTTACGATTTATAAAGTCTGAATAATAAACATTTAAAGATAAGAATTAATAGATAAATGAAATCTCAAAAAATGTTGTGCAATATGCTGCTGTAAACATAAGTGAATTTTTATGATAAAGATAGTCTATGATATTAAGATTTATAGGGAAGTTCTAAGAAACATCATAAAAGAAGAGGACGTTGTAGTTGAACTCGGGTGTCATGTTGGAAACTCCACAAAAATCATCTCTAAATTATCGCCTAAAGGGAAAATCATTGCAATAGACAACAGCCCTGAATCAGTTGCGTGTATGGAGTCTTTGATAGAGGAACATCCTAACGTGGAGTTTATAAAAGCAGATGTAAGGCTTCATGAGACCTTAGAAATGGTTTTAAAAAAAATCAGAAGGTGTGATGTCCTATCAGTAGATCTTGGAGGGGGTTATTACCCAGATACAACTTTTAAGGTCTTTTTCATATGGTCATCAAGTTTAAAGCCCCGGGATACCATAATACGAAACAAGGGCTTGCTTGATTTTGTGCACTCGTCTTCAACAGATCAGGTGATAAAATCAAAAAAAGGATGGTTAGAATCATGCGCTGATGTGGGAATTCCACCAAGATTAAAAGAACTTAAGCTTTGGTCATCGAAACTTTAGGAGGGGTTTTATGATTGGTAAAAAAATCAGGATTGAAAGAATAACGAACAAAAAAACCAAAAGATCTGTTATAGTGCCCATGGATCATGGTGTTTCCATTGGTCCAGTTGCTGGGATCATTGACATGGCAAAAACCATTGACGAGGTTGCAAGCGGAGGTGCAGACGCTGTTTTAATGCACAAAGGGATGGTAAAGCATGGACACAGAGGATATGGAAGAGACATTGGACTTATAGTACATCTCTCAGCAAGCACGTCCTTGGGGCCTGATCCTAACAATAAGGTTTTGGTAACTTCAGTTGAAAAAGCTATAAAACTTGGTGCAGATGCTGTATCTGTCCATGTAAATGTTGGATCAGAAAACGAACCAGAAATGCTTGTAAAACTTGGAAAAATATCAGAGATCTGTAATGAATGGGGAATGCCCCTAATCGCTATGATGTACCCGAGGGGTAAAAAGATCACGAATGAACACGATGTTGAGGTTGTAAAGCTTGCAGCAAGAGCTGGAGCTGAGCTTGGTGCAGATATAATAAAGACAAACTACACAGGGGATCCTGATACGTTCAGAGAGGTTACAAAAGGATGTCCTGCTCCAGTTGTAATAGCAGGTGGTCCCAGAATGGAAACAGATTACGATCTTTTTGAAATGGTAAAAAATGCTGTAGATGCTGGAGGAGCAGGTGTTGCCATTGGAAGAAACATATTCCAGGCTGAATCCCCACAGAGAACAACAAGAGCAATTGTCGAGATAGTTCATAACAACGCAGACGTTGATGAGGCTTTGAGAATACTAAAAGGTTGATAGTATGAAATTTGCGTGGATCATGGCAGAGGATACAAAATGGAATAAAAAAAAGGGACTTATAACGGCTGCTTTAGAATCTGGGATAGATCACGTCTTGGATTTTTCAGATGTTGAAAGCATCAGAAAGCTTGGAAATATCACGATAATCTCAGATGAGGATGATTCTGATATTGTTCTTGTAGGTAAAAATGGTGAAGGTGACGGTACTCTCAAAATCCCAGATAATTTATCAGAATCAAAAGACCTAGCAACCATATCAGGGCTTAAAAGAAGTGGAAAAGCTGTTGCAGCTTACGTTGAAATTACAAGCAAGAAACATGAGGAGCTTGCAGCAGAGATTGGAAAATATGCTGATTATTTGATCCTTGTTGGGAGAGACTGGAAGGTTATTCCATTAGAGAATCTCATAGCAAAGCTTCAAAAAGAAGATGTTAAGTTAATAGCGGCTGTTTCTGACTATGAAGAGACAAAACTTGCACTTGAGACACTTGAACATGGTACTGATGGTGTGCTTCTTTGTACATCAGACATTAGCGAAATAAAAAAAGTTGCATCTCTTATAGAGGAGATTGAAGCTGAGAGATACGAGCTTAAACCAGCGACAGTAACACGTATAAAAGCGGTAGGCTCTGGAGATAGAGTCTGTGTGGATACATGCTCCATGATGAAAGTTGGAGAAGGAATGCTCATAGGATCCTATTCTAAAGGATTATTTTTGGTACATAGCGAATCCTTGGAAAGCGAGTATGTAGAATCAAGACCATTTAGAGTAAATGCTGGACCTGTTCATGCCTATGTCATGACCCCCAACAACAAGACCAAGTATTTATCAGAGATTGAAACAGGAGATGAGGTTTTAGTTGTTGATAGCGAAGGTAACACAAAAACAGCCATTGTAGGGAGGGTTAAGATCGAAAAAAGACCGTTGATGCTTGTTGAGGCTGAATATGAAGGAATTGCATTAAGAACGTTGCTTCAAAATGCTGAAACCATAAGGCTTGTGGGAGAAGATGGAACTCCAATATCTGTTGCTGATCTTAAAGTAGGTGATAAGGTCATGGTATATCTGGAGAAAAGTGCAAGACATTTTGGAGTTGCAATTGAAGAGAGCATAATCGAAAAATGATAAATGGAGGCAGAATATGATTCAAAATTTATGTGCAAATTGCGAGTACATGTTTGATTCTAAATTTGGGTCAAGGAAGTGTAAGATATATGGCTATGCACTGGATACTTGGTGTAAGGATTTCATACCAAGGGTAAAACCATGGCATGAGAGGCATGAATAAAGATAGGTTTTTTAAGTGTTAGTAAGGTTTGTTGATTAAAATAAGGACCAGTTACCGCCCTCTAATGGATAAAACTATGAAAACAGTGGAAATCAAAGGTTCGTGTTACAGATGTTTAAAAGACCAATGATTTGTGTTCCTATATTTGAAAAAGATTTTGAATCTGCTTTATTAAGTGCAGAGAAAGCTATCAGGATGGGAGCAGATATATTAGAATTTAGAATAGATGCTCTTGAAGATCCTAATCCAAAAGATGCTGTGAATCTGATATTGGATATGGATCATCCCTTAATTGCAACAAATAGAATGCAAGAGGAAGGTGGTATTTTTAGGGGATCTGAAAGAGAAAGAGTTGAAATCCTACTGAAAGCTGCAGAATATGCTGATTTTGTCGATATAGAGCTACAAACAGATGAAAAATACCGATCAAAGATTATAGAAGCTTCAAAATCCACAATAGTTTCGTATCACGATTTTAAAAAAACTCCTCCATTTGAGATGATTCTAAAAATAGTAGGAGAAGAGCAAGAAATTGGAGATATTGCGAAGTTTGCTGTTATGCCAAATGATATCAAAGACACCTTAACGGTCTTGAGAGTTTTATCAGAGGTTCAAAACACGATTGGCATTGCCATGGGTGAGATAGGAAAATATACAAGGGTTGTTGCACCACTTTTTGGATCTCCTATTACCTATGCGTCGGTTGATAAAAAATCTGCCCCAGGACAACTGGATATTCAAAGCACAAAAGATATCCTAAAAGCGTTGATGGTGATAGATTGACAAGATCGAGGCTGATTTTAGGGATTCTTGTTATAGGAATTATGGCGGTTGCCATATCATCATGTATATCAGATGAATCAAATAGCATTAAGATAACCATTGAAACAAATGGAACATACGTAAACGTTCAAACATCCTCTTGGTTTGGTGTTTCCAAACAAATGGAATCTGAAATAAAATACGCGGTTTTAGATGTAATAGATGATCCAGAAACTACTGTCGAGAGCTTAAAAAGAGATATTAAAGCCATTGCAAAAAAATATAAATACAATGCAGATGTTACCATAATCTCACAATTTGGGGAGGATAAGCTGCCCATGGTTGCTGTAGTAAAGGGAGATTCCATGTACCCCACTCTAAAGGATGGACAAAGTATGGTGATCCTCAAAACAGATGATTTTAAAGTGGGAGATATCGTTGTAGCTTATCATCCAGAATATGGTATGATAGTAAAAAGACTTACAAAAATCGAAGGAGATAGGGTGTTTTTGAAGAGTGATAACAGGCAAGAAGAAGTAGTAGGCACACAAACCTATGTTTATGGGGATTATTACAAAGTTGAGCAAATCAAAAAAGTTCCATTGGATACCTGGCTTCCAAAAGAAAATTTAATAGGAGTTGTAAAAATCTATTAGATTGAGTCTTAATATGCACCACAAAAACACCGAAATTGAACTTAAATTTGGTGATATCACCAAGACCCAGGTGGATGCTATTGTTAATCCAGCAAATTCCTATGGTCTAATGGGTGGTGGAGTTGCTTTCTCAATAAAAAAGGAAGGTGGTGCTGGAATAGAAAAAGAAGCAATTTCAGAGGCTCCAATTCAGATAGGAGAGGCGATAGCCACCAGCGCAGGAAAGTTGGAGGCAAAATACGTTATCCATGCACCTACTATGGAAGAACCTGCTCAGCCCACAAATCTGGAATCGATCAAAAAAGCTACACTTGCAGCCTTAAAAAGGGCATCAAAGCTCAATGTCTCTTCAGTTGCATTTCCTGGGATGGGAACTGGTGTTGGAGGGGTGTCAAAAAAAGAAGCATCATCGATCATGATAGAGACGATGAAAAATTTCTTAGATCATGATACAAAAATAAAAAAGATAGTTCTTGTGGCTTACAGCGATAAGATGTACGATGCTTTTAGGAAAGCTATGGGAAAGATTTTTGAATAAATTGCTTGACCCTGGCAACCCCTATCCTCTTTGGATTTTTTCTTTTTAATACAAAGTTTTATAAAACCCAAGGATCATAGCTATTCTCAAAATAAAAGGGGTGAAAATAAATGCGAAGTAGTTTTGCTGTTGCAAGCTTGATAGTAGGTATCTTCAGCTTTGTGCAACTTTTTGGAGCTGAAAAAGCTGCCTTAGCAATTCTTTTTGGAATACTGGCTCTAAGAGAAATTAAAGAAGAAAAATTGACAGGAAAAAATCTGGCTATAATAGGAATAGTCTTGGGTATTGCCTACATCGTGATCTTAATTGCACTTTTGCCTTATTTGAGTCAGATTCTTTCTAAATTTGTCTCTTGAAAAATAAAATTAAAAAGGATTAGGGTTAGCTAAACTCAGCCAGCCTTCTAATCCTTTTTACCATGTTTGGATGGGTTGAAAATAACTCCATTAGCTTATCGGCTGAACTTATTCTTGTTTTTGTGTATTTAAGTTGCGAAAGCTCACTCTCACTTATAACTCCATCCATGTTTAGATCAACCTGTTTTAGATCATTTATTTCATTCCTTGCATCTGAGACATCATT